>CALUIN010000037.1 GCA_944320745.1 uncultured Alloprevotella sp.
CAATCCGGTCCGTCTCTTGTGAAGAGATGGACCGGATTTTGTAGCTTGCTTACGCAGTTCACCCCGCATTTCAGCCTGTGCACGACGGCGGAATGCGGGGTGAATGTTTCTATATAATATATGGTGCGGCGGCGGGGCGGGAGTTAGGCCAGGTCTTTGTAGTCGGGGATTTCGGGGAGGCTGGAGGAGGCGAGGCGCTCGTAGTCCATGTGGCAGCAGAAATGGGTGTGCCCGTTGCTTATCATGAGGTAGTCCGCACGGAGCAGGCTGTTGTAGCCCGCTATCTGGCTGATCACTTCCTGCGTGATGGGTATGGTCGGTGCTTTGTACTCCACGATGAGGCGGGGCGTGCCTCCCTCGCGCCGGTAGAGCACGGTGTCGCAGCGGCGGAAGTTGCGCCCGGCGCGCAGGCTGACTTCGTTGGCAAGCAGGGCTGCGGGGTAGTGCAAGTGGTCCACGAGATAGTGAGTGAAGTGCTGGCGTACCCATTCTTCCGGCGTCAGGGCAACGTAGCGTCGCCGGAGAAAGTCGAATATGGCGGTGTGCCCGTTTCTCTGGGTGGTTTTTATTTCGTAGGGTGGAAGGGGGAATGAAATCATTTCTGTAAATTTGCAAGGTTGTAGGGTAGCGCTGCGGTTCGGCTGAAGCGGGTGTCTAAACCCTTTCCCCGTGTTCCGTCGCGGAGGCTATACTTGCAAATTTACTAAGATTATGAAGACAAAACAAGAGATTGTGGGCAATTGGCTGGTACGTTATACGAAGCAGCCGCTGGAGTCGTTCGGCGAGCACATTTTGCTGACGAACTTCAACAATTACGTAGACATGTTCTGCGACCAGTGCGGCGTGCCGCGTGTGGGATACGAAGCCAATATGCGGACGGTAACGGCGGACGGCATCACGATGATCAATTTCGGAATGGGCAGCCCCAACGCCGCGCTGATCATGGACCTGCTGAGCTGCGTGCAGCCAAAGGCTTGTCTGTTTCTGGGCAAGTGTGGCGGCATATCGGACAAGACGCAGCTGGGCGACTACATTCTGCCCCTTGCCGGTATCCGCGGCGAGGGTACGTCAAACGATTATTTTCCGCCCGAGATTCCCGCCTTGCCGGCCTTCATGTTGCAGCGTGCCGTGTCCACAGCCTTGCGCGACAACAACCACGACTACTGGACCGGGACGGTCTACACGACGAACCGCCGCGTCTGGGAGCACGATGAGCGTTTCAAAAATTATCTGCGCGAGACGAGGGCCATGGCCGTGGATATGGAGACGGCTACGCTCTTCTCTTGCGGTTTCTACAACCATATCCCCACCGGCGCGCTTCTGCTGGTCTCGGACAATCCGATGGAGCCGGACGGCGTGAAGACGGAAGAGAGCGATAACCGGGTGACCAAGAATTTCGCAGCCACACACGTGCGGATCGGCATAGAAGCCATGAGGCTGATCATTGACGAGCGCAAGACGGTGCGCCATCTGAAGTTTGATTGGTAAAACCAAGAGAAAACCCTATGTCAGCAGCTGTTTCCGGAAAGAAAAAGTCCGGGCCTACGTACGACGTGATAGTCCGCGACGTGAGGGCGGGCAATGTGAAGCCCGTCTACTGCCTGATGGGCGCCGAGAGTTATTATATAGACCGTCTGTCCGATTTCATCGTGGACTCGACGCTGAAGGCGGAGGAGCGGGATTTCAACCTGTTCACATTTTTCGGGGCGGAGACCAGCGTGGACGCTGTCATCAACGCGGCAAAGGGCTTTCCCATGGGAGCGCAGCGTCTGGTGGTCGTGGTGAAGGAAGCGCAGAACCTTTCCAACCTTGACCGGCTGGAGTTTTACCTGCGTCAGCCGCAGCCTTCCACCGTCCTGGTGCTTTGCTACAAGAACGGGGTGCTGGACCGCCGTAAGAAGATTGCGGGAATGATAGAGAAGGCCGGCGTGCTCTTCGAGTCTCCGCGGATTTACGACAGTCAGCTGCCCGCCTTTATCCGCGAGTACATGAAGCGTCGCCACCTGGACATCGATGCCAAGGCCTGCACGCTGCTGGCTGAGTATGTAGGGGCGGACCTGAACCGCATGGCCGGCGAATTGGATAAACTTGCCGTGGCCTTGCCAGATGGCCAGCGTACCGTCACCGACGAGCTGGTCGAGCGGCAGGTGGGCATCAGTAAGGATTTCAATGTATTCGAACTCCAGGAAGCGCTGGCCCAGAAGGATATTGCAAAGGTCGGTAGGATTGCGAATTATTTTGACAAGAATCCCAAGGCAAATCCCATTCAGAAGACGCTGCCGGCACTGTTCAGATTCTTCTCCAACCTGATGCTGGCCTATTATGCTCCCGAGCGGACGGAGCGCGGCATTGCGAACTGGCTGGGGATGGCGGACTGGCAAGTGCGGCGCAACGTCCTGCCTGCCATGAAGAATTACTCGGGTACGAAGGTCATGAAGATTCTCGGAGAAATACGCCGCACCGATGCGCGGTCGAAGGGGGTAGAGAATCCCAGCACATCCAACGGCGAGCTGATGGAGGAGCTTCTTTATTTCATCCTCCACTGACCGCGGCACATTTCCTTCTCTTCAAGGCTCTCGTCTGAGGGTCTTTTTTCGTTTGTCGTCTTGCAGCCCCTGCGCGGCATGGGGCGCTGGGTTCCGCTCTCCGTGCGCTTCCGTCTGGGGCTGTTCAGCCCGTCCACCTGTGCCGATGGACCATTAATAATGTAAATCGACCGCTCTACGTCCACCCTGCAAGGCAGAAAACAGGGCGAAATCCATATAAAATCTCCCTTTTTCTGGGGAAAAAACAGAAAAATCCAATTTTTTACGTCTGTCCGGCTAATCTTGAGATTCGTGCTCAAAATACTGTGTTGTAGATTCTTATAAGATTTTAGGTCCTGCGAGAATCGCGCAGTGCTGCAAGATTAGCCGTGTGCCTGAATCCATAAGATTCACGCCGTAAATCCGTATCCCAAGCTCTCCTTCCTCTGCGTTGAACAAATATTAACACAACATTTGTATAAGCTACAAGTGTAAATCTATCATGGCTAAAACTGCTTCTGACCACTAGATTTATATATGTGTTTTCCATGTATGATTTATTGCGTTGTAAATTTGTAAATCAAAAATTAGAATGCGGGATGTGAAAATGTGGATTAATATTTATTCTGTCTAAATAATCCGTTTTATCGGCTTGTATGCCAGTCGATTTTTGTGGTTTATACTACTTTATATTGTACGAATGCCTCCGGGAAGGCCCAGTGTGTGAGAAAAAAGCACGATTTTCCGTAAGTGCAGTCGTATAATTTCGGAAATATCAAGGCGAAGCGCAGTTTTACTGAAAAATAGCATAGGTCCTCTTCAGCTACTTGAATTTAAGTTTGGAAATGTAATTCTCGATCTTGCCCGGCTTGGTCTATTTACAAATGCAGTGAATAGTTTTGTATTGTGTATTCTGGTTTTAATATTGCGATATTGAAATGTTGTCTATGTCGAATCTTATGCTTATCTTTGTAAACCGAAGGGAAAGACACCCTCGGCAGGTATTTTTGCTCCCTTTCCTGCGGGACGCGAGCCGGCCGGGCGTGCGATTTCCTCCTATTCCGAAAAAATCAGAACCGCATGAAGGAACGAATCCGCTTAATCATGGAGAAGGCCAAGATGTCTCAGCAGGACTTCGCCAACCGGCTGGGCATCTCCCCCGCTTCCCTTTCCAGCATCTTCACCGGGCGCACCAACCCGACCAACAATCATGTCCAAGCCATTCACCGAGCTTTCCCCGAGATCAATATCAACTGGCTGATGTTCGGCGAAGGCGACATGTACGACACCCCTGCCGGCGACGCTGTGGACGAGGCTGCCGAATCCGATTCGGCGGCGACCGGCGCTGAGGCCGCGGACGCACCGGCGCACTCCGTCGTCGATGCTTCGCCTACCTTTTTCGGTCCGGAGGAAATGGGGCGCCAGGCGGCCGCTCCCTATCGGCGCAGTGTCGCGGCGGGGCGCGATCATACCCTCAGTACGCCCGCAGTGGATAATGTAAAGGTAATTGACAGACCGCAACGGCGGATCAAAGAAATCCGCGTATTCTTCGACGACGGAACCTACGAGGCTTTCGTGCCCTCCTCCAGATAGCGCTCACACCGCTTGGTGCGCCGGCCCGGGACAGATTAACGCGCAGTGCCTGTCCCGGGTCGCTTTTTTTCCTGCCTGTTCCTGTTTTTATTATGGGGCATGCCCTGAACGTTTCTCCCGGTTTTTGTAATTTTGTGAGTAATTCGTGCCGGTCGCGGATTCGTTTCAAAACAAGTCATTATGTATTGGTATTATCAACAGCCCGTCCGCATTCACTTCGGTCAGGGCGTCCTCCGGAAGCTCCCGGAGGTGGCGCGTTCCCTCGGTGGGAAGAAAGGTCTGCTTGTCACTTCGAAATCCTTTGTCCGCAGCGGCGCTTCCGCTCGCATTCTTCAGGAAAGCGAAGGTCTGCTTGCCGCCGTTTTCGGCCAGGTGTCGCCCAATCCCGATGTGAAGGAATGTGATGCGTGCGCGGCCTTGTTGCGGCAGGGGCATTGCGATTTCGTCGTTGCCTTAGGTGGCGGCAGCGTGATGGACAGCGCCAAGGCAGCGGCCACGCTCTGTCTGACGGACGACCCGGCGGCGCGCTATCTGGGCACAGGGGAGGTTCTTCCGCAGGCCCATCTGCCCCTCATCGCTATACCGACGACGGCCGGCACGGGGAGCGAGATAACCTGCGTGTCCGTGCTCTCCGACCACAGCCGCGGGCTGAAGTCCCCGATGAGCTCCGACGGATTCTACCCCGCCGTGGCCCTGGTCGACCCGGAGTTGACTTATTCCGTCCCGCCCTATCTCACGGCCTGTACGGGCATGGACGTGCTCTGTCATGCTATCGAGGCTTATTGGAGCCGCCATCATCAGCCCGTCTGTGATGCGCTGGCCGTCCATGCGGCCCGTCTGGTCTTTGAATATCTGCCCGTTGCCTACGCTGAGGGCCGTGACGCCGAGGCCCGGGAGAAAATGTGCGAAGCCTCCGTCGTGGCCGGTCTGGCCTTCACCTTGCCCAAGACAACTTCCGCACATGCCTGTTCATACCCCCTGACCAATTTGTTGGGCATCCCCCACGGCGAGGCGTGCGGACTGACGATAGACTATTTCATCCGTCAGAACGCCGAACTGGGTTGTGCGCGTGTCCATGAACTGGCCCGCTTGCTCGGGTATGCGGACGCCGGAGCGCTGGCAGATGCCGTAGGCGCGCTGAAGACTGCGCTCCATCTGCGGACGGACCTGCACGACCTCCATTTGTCCGAAGCGCAGCAGGCGCAGCTGGTCCAGGGAAGCAAGCACCCCAACCTGCTTAACAACCCTGTGGAAATCACCGAATCCATGCTGCGCCGGTTGTACGCAGGGCTTTGCTAACCCTTCATCCCCGCCGCCATGCGTCCGCTTCGCCCCTACGAAGCCCTGATGTCCAATAACCCGTTATTGCGCATCCTGCTCCCGTTTGCCGCGGGTATAGCCGTGGCCGACTGTAGCTACGGGGTGCTGTCCGGGCGCGGCGCGTGGCTGCTGGCAGGAGTGGGTCTTTGCGTCGGTGCGCTCTGCCTGTTCCGCCGCACGCGGCTTTTCGCCTGGGGATTCAATGCCCTCATGGCCTTGGCTGGGGCGGCGTTGCTGGTGGGGGAGCGCGACGCCTTGGTGGAAACGTGGCCGGAGGAAGTGCAGGACTTCCGGGCCTTGCTGGTGGAGGAGCCACGCCTCGGGCCTAAGACCGTGCAGACCGTAGCCCGCATTGTAGGCGGACCGGACGCCGGCCGGCGGATAAGGCTCGGCCTGATGCTTCCCCGCGACGACAGCCTGCGGCAGACTGTTGCAGGACTAAGGCCCGGCGATGTCGTGCTCTGCCACGCCCGCATCACGCCGCCGCGCAATGCAGGAAATCCCGGCGAGTTCGACTACGCGGGCTGGCTGCGACGGCAGCACATATCGGGGACAGCCTTCTGCTTCGCCGGCAATTGGCAGTTGTCCTCGCGTCCGGCCCGCCTGCCCCTTGCAGTCCGCGCGTTGCGGTGGCGCAGTGTCCTGGTCGATTCGTACGAGGCCCACTTCCAGGGGCGCGCGTTGGCCGTGTTCTCGGCGATGACGCTGGGCGACGACAGCCGGCTGGACACCTCTACGCGCGAGATTTACTCCCGTACCGGCGTGAGCCACGTCCTGGCACTTTCCGGTCTGCACCTCAGCATTCTCTTTTCCTTCTATCAGGCATTGGTGCTTTCCCTATGTCGTCGGCGGTGGCTCTATGTAGGGATGAGCCTGGCCGGCGTGGCCGGGCTGTGGCTGTTTACCTTTGTGGCCGGCATGCCCCTGTCTCTGCTGCGCTCGGCCGTAATGTTCAGCGTCATGCAGGTGGCCTGCTGTCTGCGCCGCGACTCCTTCTCGCTTAACAATCTGGCCTTGGCCGCGCTGGTCCTTCTGTTCCTGTCGCCCCAGTCGCTTTTCGATGTCGGTTTCCAGCTGTCCTGCCTTTCTGTGTTCTTCATCGTGGTGTTCGTGCCGGCCGTTCCCGTTCCGCCCACGGTGCGCCGCTGGAAGGTCCTGCGCTGGGCCTACAATATGTGCGTTGTCTCCCTCTGCGCCCAGGTGGGCACGGCGCCCGTGGTGGCTTACTATTTTCACACGTTTCCCGTTTACGGGCTGCTGGCCAATCTCGTGGCGGTCCCTTTGAGTTACGCCCTGCTGTTGCTGGGTGTGATATTCCTGTTTCTGCCTGCGGGGCAAGGACTGCTGGCCGTGCCCGTCAACGCCGCGCTGCAGCTGCTGGACTCGTCCCTCTCCGCGCTGGCACGTCTGCCCGGCGCGGTGGTGACGTTTTATCCTACGCTGGCTTTTGTCCTCGGCTTCTACCTATTCCTCTGCCTGTTCGTGAAGTGGCGCCTGAGCCGACGGCCGGCTTTCTGCTATGCGGCCGGCTTGCTGCTGCTTTCGGCGGGCGTGTTCGAGGCATATGCGCATCGCCCCGACCGGCTGCCGCGTCAGTTGGTGTGCTATAACCTTTACGGCGCTTCGGCCGTTCATGCCATCAGTGCTGCGGACCGTTCCTACCTTTGGACTTCCGCCGCGCGTGCCGATTCGGCGCTGGCCTACGTGAAGCGTACGTTCTGGCGCGAGGAAGGCCTGTCCGCCCCCGTTGCGCTTCGCCGGCCCTTGCGCCGGCAGGACGTGGACTATGCCGATGGCCTGCTCTCGTTTGCCGGTTGCCGCGTGGCGCTGCTGGCGCAATCCTTGCCGCCGGGCAGTCCGAACGAACCGTTGCCCGTGGACTATATGTTGCTGGCGCGGGGGTATAAGGGCGACCTCGGGCGGGCTTTGCGCCATTACCGTCCGCATGTCGTGGTGCTGGACGGAAGTCTGACGGACTATTATCACGACAAGTTCGCCGCCGAGGCCCGTGCGGCCGGTCTGGCAGTCTATGATATGCGGACCCGTGGCGCGCTGGTCGTGCCCCTATGACGGGGCGCGGTTTCCCCCGTTTTTTCCCGCTTCGCCCGTTTCGGCCCGGGGCTGCCCTGGCGGTGTGCCGGCGGCGGAAGTGGGGCGGATTACGGGGCTAAGCCCCGTAGCGACTGGCCTTAGCCCCGTGGTGCGGGAAACTGTCGGAGCGTTGCCCGCGCCACGGGGCGACGGATACGAAAGAAGGCGCCGCCCTTTGCCGGGGCGGCGCCTTTATGATCATGCGTGCGCGACTGCGGTGCGCGCTTAGGACTTACTGGCGAGAGCCATACTGCTGGTCCAGGTTGAAGATGGCCGTTTCGCCCATCTTTTTGATGCGGTCTACGATGCCGCTGGCCGTGGCCTCTTCCTCTACCTGTTCGCGGACGAATGTCCAGAGGAAGTCCTGGGTAGCCTTGTCGCCTTCGGCGATGGCTGCGTCGAGGAGCGAGTCAATCATCTTGGAGACCTTGCACTCGTGGTCGTAAACCTGCTCGAACACTTCCAGCGGGCAGTTCCAGGACTGGGGTACCGCCTCGATGGCGCCCACGCGGGCCGTTCCGCCGCGCTTGATGACGTAGTCGGCCATGGAGTAGGCGTGTTCCGTCTCCTCCTGGCTTTGCTTCTTCATCCAGTTGGCAAAACCGTTGAATCCTTCTTTTTCCAAATAGAAGGCCATGGAGAGATAAAGGTTGGCCGACCAAAGCTCGGCGGCAATCTGACCATTGAGGGCTTCCTGCAATTTTTCAGAAATCATGATGTGTAATATTTTAGAGTTGTCGTCTCAATGTTGAGGCATGCAAAGTTACGATTTTCCGGGCTTCAGTCCGCTATATGCCGGGGCGTGATTTCCGTGCAGAAGTTAAAGTTAGCGAACGCCGGCGCCGGCGGTTCAGTCGTCCAGCCCGAAATTGTCGTCCGGGTAGAGCGTTTTCCACCATAGGGGCTCGTCCTTCAGCCAATAGGCCAGCCAGGCAAAGATGGCGTTCTGCCAGGCCAGCCGCTTGTTGTAGTTCACGATGACATGGTTCTCGCCGTCCACCTGGATATAGCTGACGGGCCGTCCCAGTATGCGCAGGGCCGTGAAGAGCTGCTGGCTCTCGTTGGTCGGCACGTTCGTGTCCGCCGTGCCGTGGAGGAGGAGGAGCGGCGTGTGGATCTTGTCAGCCTGGAAGAGTGGTGACTGCTTGATGTAAAGGTCGGGGTTGTTCCAGGGGAAACTGCCGAACTGGGCCGTCTCGCCGTAGGTGTAGCCCCAGTAGCCGCCGCCCCAGTAGCTGGTGATGTTGGAGATGCCGGCGTGGGAGACGGCTGCGGCAAAGAGGTCCGTCTGTGTCTGGAGGTACTGGGTCATGAAGCCGCCGTAGGAAGCGCCCATGCAGCCCACTTTGTCGGGGTTGGCAAACGGGTGCTCCTTGAGGAACTGGCGGGTGCCTTCGATGATGTCCTGCGCGGAGCCTTGTCCCCACGTGTTGACGTGGCGGGCGGCAAACTCCTGCCCGTAGCCGATGGCGCCGCTGGGCTCGCAGACGTAGACCACGTAGCCCTGTCCGGCCAGCACCTGGAGCGGATACTGGAACTCCAGGCTTTTTGTCGTAGGCGTGCAGCCGCCGTAGTAGTAGACGATGAGCGGATACTTCTTGGCCGGGTCGAAGTCGGGCGGCAGGAAGTAAAAACCGCTGATGGAATCGCCGCGCGATGACTGGAATTTCCAGTCGTGGCACTCGCCGATGGCCACGTCGGCATACGTATTGTCGAAGTCAATGTCGCCGATGCGCGGGGACTTGGGCGCGGCATTGCCGTCGAGCGTGCTGCGGAACAGTTCCCTGGCGCGCGTGCCGGTCTGCCCGTAGTAGACCACGGTGGGCCGCTTCTTGCCGTAGCTGATGGAGTAGCCCTGGACGTAGGAAACGGCCAGATTGTAGCGCACCACCTCGCCGCTTTCCGGGTCAAGCCGGAAGAGACGCTCGTCGCAGCCGTCGGTGGCCTTGAAATAAACATAGCCGTCGCCATATGACCAGGTGGCGCTCCCCACGGCAGGGTCGAAGCCTTTGAGGAGCGGCTTCGCCGTGTGCGCGGACAGGTCGTAGAGGTATAGGCGGTTGTCGTAGCTGCTGGGGATCTGGCCGGCTGCCACCTCGCTGCCGATGCCGCCGAACGCGGCCGGCGAGGCGGTGATGAGCAGCCGCTTGCCGTCCGGAGCGTACTGGGCGCCAGAGATGAAGGTCGTATCGGACAGGACGGTGTCTACCCTTCCTGTGTTGACGTTCATTTCCACCAGCGTCGTCCGGTCAAAGGGGCGGCGCCGCGTATCCATGCGGCTGTGTGAGATGAGCAGCCGCTTGCCGTCGGGCGATATGCTGCGCAGCCAGGACGATACGGAGCCGAACGTGAGGCGCTGCAGCTGTCCCTGCTTCAAGTCGTACAGGTAGAGGGCGGTGCGGTTGCGCCAGCCTGGCTGCCTGTCGTCGGGTTGCTCAAGTCGCTTCAGGCCGTTGCGGCTTTCCTGCCCGGTCTTGGTCCGCGTAAACACGAGGAAGTCCTCCGTAGGCGCAATGCTGAAGCCACCTTCGGGCAAGTTGCTGTCCAGCACGGTCTCGGCGCCGGTAGCCGGGTCGAGCGTGACGAGCTCACGCCCTTCGGCGCCGTTGCGTGTGAAGTAGATCACGTCGCGGCGGGGCATCCAATTGTAGGACTCGTAGCTGTTCCAGTGCATGAGTTCGCGTCCGCTCTCGGTCTCGGTGAGCGTGGTCCGGAACAGGTTCGTGCCGTCCGCCTTCGTGTCGTAGTAGCGCGTGATGAGGTACTTTCCGCTTGGCGATAAGGCCACGCTATGGTAGTGGTCGCCCTGGAGCATGTCGGCCATGGTGTAGGGGCGCTTTCCCGTATTGTTGACGGTCACGCCCTTCAGGTCATCGCCGGTGAGCTCCACGTAGAACGAATCGCGGTCGGCAGTGGTGCTGAGGCCCAGGAGGACCACTTCGGTGCGCCCGGGCGTCAGCTGCAGTTCCTTGTCCTTGAACTCCTTGCGATTCACATAGGTCTTGTAGTGCTTCAGCTGCTTCACGTTGAGCCGGACTACGGCAAAGCGGGGCGTGCTCAGCGTGAAGTGGAGCGCGGAGAGATAGTGTGCGGCCGAGTCGCTGCCGGCGGGCAGCAAGGCCGTGCCGCGGGCGAGGCTCTGGCCGGCGTTGGCCCGCAGGGCAAACGCGGCGTTCTCCTGGAGAATCTCCTGGACGTCATAAGCCTTGCCTTTCATGTCAACACTGTCCGTGACGTAAGGCAGGCGGAAGGCCAGTGGGCCGGCCATGCGCGCCGCCGGCACCGGTATTGTGTCGGCCGAGGCTGTCACAGCACACGTGCAGAGCAGCAGGGGTAGGAGTTTTTTCATATATAAAAAGGTAAAATGGTTAATGGTCCGGTGAAACGGGGGCTTGGCTGGCGCGGGCGCAGGACTGGCAGGGCGGTCAGAGCGAGTTCTCGCGCTGTTGCCCCAAGAGCTGGAAGTCCTTCTTGCGCAGCTTGAAGGAGTTCGTCAGGTATTTGTCGCGGACAATCTGGTTGGCGGCCAGTTCCTCCGGCGTGCCTTGGAAGAGAATGCGTCCTTCGAAGAGCAGGTAGGCCCGGTCGGTGATGCAGAGCGTCTCCTCGACGTTGTGGTCGGTGATAAGGATGCCGATGTTGCGGTCCTTCAGTTTCCACACGATGTACTGGATGTCCTCCACAGCGATGGGGTCCACGCCGGCGAAGGGTTCGTCGAGCATGATGAACTTAGGGTCTATGGCCAGGCAGCGGGCAATCTCCGTGCGTCGTCGCTCGCCGCCGGAGAGGCGGTCGCCCAGGTTTTTCCGCACCTTCTGAAGGCGGAACTCGGCGATGAGGCTTTCCAGCTTCTCGCGCCGGTATTCCTTGGAGCGGCCCGTCATTTCCAGCACGGAGGCTATGTTGTCCTCGACGGTCATTTTCCGGAAAACGGATGCCTCCTGCGCCAGGTAGCCGATGCCCGCCTTAGCGCGTTTGTAGACCGGGTAGTCCGTGATGTCCTGCTCGTTGAGGAAAATGCGCCCGTCGTTCGGGACGACAAGGCCGGTGGTCATGTAGAAGGAGGTCGTCTTGCCTGCGCCGTTGGGGCCCAGCAGTCCGACAATTTCCCCCTGGCGCACGTTGAACGAGACGCCGTCCACAACGGTCCGCTTACCGTATTTCTTCACAAGCCCCTCGGTGCGCAGCACCATGTGCTGCGGGGCGGTATTTTCTTGAAGTGCGTCGTTTTCCATTCGTAGGATAGTTTGCGCACAAAGGTACGTCTTTTTCAGCACATGCCGTGTCCTTTCCAGCCGGAAAGCGCATTGCGCCACGGGCCTTAGCCCCGTCGCTACTGGGCTAAGGCCCGTTTCCGCGGGGCTAAGGCCCGTGGCAGCTTGGCGCGGCCCAGGGGTCAGCGGCCGTTGCAGGCAATGAGGCTGCGCAGTTTCTCAGTGAACGAAGTGGCACCGGCAAGGTCCTCCAGATTCATGGGCATGCGGTAGCGCCAGTACTGGTCCGGGTTGGACGGCACGTTGATCTGCTCCCTTTCGGGATGCGGGTCGCGGAGCTTGCGGTCCATGGCCAGCCAGTCCTGCAAGGCCAGCAGGCAAAGCATGGAGGGGCAGGCCAGGTGCATGGCGATGATTTCCTCGCACATCTCGGGGGCGGCCTCCTGCGGCGCGTTGCCCGGCCGGCGGAGCACGTCGCGCCAGAAGGCTTGCGCCTGTTCCCGTTCCGTCTGCCACCAGAGGCGCAGCGGCGGCATGTCGTGGGTGGCAATGGTGGCCACGGACAGGTAGGGGTTGCGGGTCAGGTCGCTGAACTGCCGGCTGGTGTCCTTCGGCATCCGTTGGATTTCCAGGGAAAGGATTTGGAGCTCTTCCAGTACGCTCTTGACCGAGGCCGGTATCATGCCCAGATCTTCGGCGCAGGGCAGCATGTTGTTTACCGTACCGTCCTCGGCCGTCGCGTTGGCCACGAGGGCGGGCAGCTTGCGCAGGGCCTCCTCGGCCCAGAAACGGTTGTGCCGCTCGTAGAAGAAGTTGTCGTAGAGGCGGTTGAAGGCGTCGCGGTCTTCGGCGGGCAGCTGGCGGAACACGTCCGTAAACTGCGCGGCAATGCGCGGGTGGTAGCTTCCCGGCCGGGAAGTGTCGGGGAGAAAGAGCACTTCCGTGGCCGTGGCGGCAAGGACTTTGCGGCACGGACCTTCGGGCAGATGGGCGGCAATGTAGCGCTGTGAGCGCCATTCGGGACGGAGCTCCCAGCAGTCGTCCTCCGCAGGCTGGAAATAGTCGCGGAGCGGACCTGCCTGCGCTTCCAGCTCGGCCAGGCGGCGGGCGGTGACGAACGGGCGGCAGAAGCGCTCTACGCGGCTGCGGAAGCCCCATTGCCGCAGTTCGTCCTCCGTCAGCGGCAGGGCCGGGCGGAAGTGGCCCATGATGCCGTCGGTCTGGCTGGTGGGGATCTCCCAGATGCGGAAGAAGCCGAGCACGTGGTCTATGCGGTAGGCGTCGAAGTATCGGGCCATGTGGTGCAGGCGCTTACGCCACCATGCGTAGCCGTCGCGCGCCATTTCCTCCCAGTTATAAGTGGGGAATTTCCAGTTTTGTCCTTTGACGGCAAAGGCGTCGGGAGGAGCTCCGGCCTGTCCGTCGAAGTGGAACAGTCTGGCGTCCTTCCAAGCCGGCACGCTGTTGCGGCAAACGCCGATAGGGATGTCGCCCTTGAGAACAATGCCGTTCGCCTGTGCCCTGCGGTGCGCGGCTGCGAGCTGGCGGTCCAGCAGGAATTGAACGAAGCGGTGCAGTTCCAGTTCGTCGTCCTCGGGTTCGGGGGCATCGGCCGGCCAGTCGTTGAAGTCGGCCGTCGCGTAGCGGTCGCGCAGGCAGCAGAAGCGGGCATAGGGTTCGAGCCATTCCGCCTGTTCCTGGCAGAACAGCCTGTACGTCCGACTGTTTGTAACGTGCTCGCCGCACTCCTTGAAAAGGTCGCGGAGGAAACACCACTTCACGTCCAGCACCTTCTCATAATCCACGTCGTCCAGTCCGTTAAGTGATTGGCCTTCGGCAGCATGGCGCTTGTAGGCGACCGTATTCTCCCATTCCGATGGGTTAATGTAGATGGGGTGGAGTGCAAAGACGGAAATGCCGTTGTAGGGGTAAGAGTCCCGCCAGGTGCGCGTGGCCGTCGTGTCGTTTACGGGCAGGACCTGCACGGCGTGCATTCCGGCGGCCTTGGCCCAGTCCGTCAGGCTCGCCAGGTCACCGAAGTCGCCGATGCCGAAACTGCTGCGGCTGCGCAGGGCGAAGACGGGGACGACGATGCCGGCGCCGCGCCAGGGCGGCAGCGTTAGGCGGGGCGTGTCGTCCTGCTTGACGGCGGCCTCGTTGCCCTGTATGGTTGTAGGGTGCAGGTATCGGTTTTCCCCGTTCTCCCAGATCAACTTCCGCGGGTCTCGCTCGTCCACGAGTACATATTTATATTCTACGCCGTCTGTGAAGTCGGATTGCGAGAGCGGCAGTCCCCACTCATAGATGTGCGTGCGCTTCAGGAAGCGTACGTTGTCGGGGTTCCATTCTCCCCAAGCGGGTGAACTGCCCAGCACGCCCCAGCGCATGCCTTTGGGCGGCGGCATGGCGGAAAGGAGCAGAAGGTAGGGGCGGGTGATCGGTTCCATGCCGGCCAGGCCTTCGCCCGCGCAGCGGAAGATGCAGTCTGTAAAAGCCGTGCGGCGTATGACCGGAGGCAGTCCGCGCTCCGTCCATTCGTCTGCCAGAAGGATGCGCGAACGCAGACCGGTGTCGAAAAGCCGGCCGCAGCTTGATTCCCGGCGTATGAGCTCGCCGCTTTCGTTACAGACGGCGTAGGCATATTCCAGCATCGTGGTTCCGGCCGGCATTTCCCATTCGGCTTCCCAAGAGTAGCCGTCCCGCGTCTCCATGCGGAGCCGCGTTCGCTTGTTTCCCACACAGAGCAGGATGCAAAGCCTTTCACTCCAGCGAGTTCTGTAATTCAGACAGAATTTGAGGTGCGCCATAGTATTTGTTTTATTCCCAAAATATAGTAGCTTCGCAAAATTAGGTAAAAAAATCCGAATCTGTCGAAGCGGGCAGGTAAGAACGGCGCCGTTTTGATTTTTTTACCGATGGGAGCAAAAAAATGAGGGGAATAATTTGCAAGCCATGAAGGAAGTTCGTATATTTGCTCACAGAAATAAGGCAGTACCGGTTAGATTGGGATACTCATCAATAATTACTCGAAAACCGAGAAAGCTTATCTTGGCAATGGCGTGCCGGTGTGTGCTAACTGCACAGAGCCGGATTACAGAGACAAGACGGCGCTCAAATCTTATTTAGCTCGGAGTTTCATCACATCATCGGTGCTGTCTTTTTCTATGCCTAATCATTGGCCCGCTAATTCCTACGGCCGGGATTGCAAATGCAGTCCCGGCCATATTTTTTGCCTATGGTAGCCGCTTGCGGGCGGGGCCCGCGGATGGCGGGGTGAGCGCGGGGTGATGAAGTCTATGGGAGAGAGGCGCGGGAAACAGGTGGCCGGATAAAAAAAGCAAGTCGGATTTGCTGTTACAAATCCGACTTGCTGTCTTGTGTTGCGGAGGCTCGACTCGAACAAGCGACCTCCAGGTTATGAGCCTGGCGAGCTACCAACTGCTCCACTCCGCGATGTTGTTTCTTATTTTCGACTGCAAAAGTACAAGTTCCCTGTGAATCGTGCAAGTGTTTTCGGGAAAAAATGACCTTTGTCCTGTGTTTTTTATCTGTAAGAAAGGTTTTATGGGCTGATTTGCCGGGTTCGGTTGCCAAAATATCGTAATTTTTCCGAGTGAGAAGGGGCGGACATCCACAGTTCGCGTCAGTGGATGCCCCGTTCGTTGAGCGCGTCGGCGTAGCGCTTTGCGTTGCGGAGGTGTTCGGCATACGTTGCGGCGAAACGGTGTGTCCCCGAGAAATCTTCTTTCGCACACATATATAAATAGTCATGATGCGCGGGGTGAAGCGCTGCCTCGATGCTCGCCATGGAGGGAATGGATATGGGGCCAGGAGGCAGGCCTTCGTATTTGTAGGTGTTGTAGGGGCTGTCGACGGTGAGGTGTTCGTGGAGAATGCGGCGCAAGTCGAATCGGCGTAGCGCGAACTTCACGGTCGGGTCGGCCTGCAGCTTCATTCCAGCCTTCAGGCGGTTCAGGTACATTCCGGCAATCATAGGCTTTTCGTCGTTGTTGGCCGTTTCCTGGTCTACGATGGAAGCCAGTGTGATGACTTCGTAGGGGGTCAGTCCGATTTCCTTAGCCGAAGCCAAGCGCTCGCTTGTCCAGAACGCCTCGCTTTCCCGCTTCATGCGTCGGGCCAGTTGGCTTGGCGTGACGTTCCAGAACACTTCGTAGGTGTTCGGTAGGAACAGGCAGGGCAACGTGGCGGTGTCGCAGCCCAATTCGTGGCAGAACAGGGAATCAGAGAAGCAGGCTGCCCATTCGGCCGAATCCGCTTCAAGCTGGCGGCCCAGACGTGCGGCCAGGTCGTTCATGGTGCGCACGTTGGGTATGGTCAGACGGACGGGGGCCTGGCGGCCGTTGCGCAGGTCGCGAATCAGCTGGAGCGAGCTCTTGTCGGGGGCCACCTCGTAGCGGCCCGGGCGGACGTTCTTGCCGTAGCGAAGCAGGGCAGCGGCGATGCGTACGCCCAGCACCTGCATGGGTCGTCCGGTCTGGCTCGCTTTGTGGAACACGGAGTCGGCCGTGTCGTCATTGTCTATATATATATAGGTGTTCGTCGTCCGGGTGGAAAAATCTCCAAGAAGCATCCAGCTACCGGCCCCTATGAGCAGCAGGAGGAGCACCAGGCTGATGAGCAGGCCCTTACGGGTTTTGTTCTTTTTCATGTGAAGCGTTCGTGTTAGTCGAAGCAAAAGTACGAATTTCTCCGGGGCTCGCCTTACCTTGTCTGAGTATTTTGCAAAAAAGTTCCTTACGCTGATGCCATTCCCTCTGGGCGGAGGGAAGAAGTTACGGAACGGGGGCAAAGGGAACTGCCACGAGGCGGGCGGCGGTAGTCCCGAAGTAGGGGCGCGTGTCGGAGTATTGGGCGGGCCAAGGCCCTTTTTCCCGATAATTATCCCTATCTTTGCGATACGATTAGACAAAGAAAATCTTTTTAGTAGAGACAAGATTATGAGTGTGGGACTGTTTATTCCCTGTTATGTAAATGCTGTTTTCCCTCAGGTGGGCGTGGCAGCCTATAAGTTGCTGACGTTTCTGGGGCAGGACGTGGTGTGCCCGGAGGGGCAGACGTGTTGTGGGCAGCCGATGGCGAATGCCGGCTTTGAGGACGGCGCCGTGCAGGCGGCGCAGCATTTCGAGTCGCTCTTTGCCGGCTGCGACTATGTGGTGGGCCCGTCGGCCAGTTGTGTGGCGTTCGTCCGCGGACATTATGGCGACCTGCTCGCCCGCGGCGGCCGGGAGCATTTCTGCGCGGCAGAGGGGCGCGTGTACGATATTTGCGAATATCTGCACGACGTGGTGCGCCCCGAGTCTTTACCATCGATCTTTCCCCACAAGGTGAGCCTGCAAAACAGTTGCCACGGGGTGAGGCTGCTCCACCTTTCGTCGCCCAGCGAACGGAACGTCCCTTATTATAACAAGTTGCGCGACTTGCTCTCACTCGTTCGCGGGTGCGAGGTAGTGGAACCCGAGCGGCGCGACGAGTGCTGCGGCTTCGGCGGCATGTTTGCCGTCGAGGAACATGCCGTTTCGGGGCGCATGGGGCGCGACAAGGTGCGCCGGCACATGGCGACCGGAGCCGAATACATAACCGGGGCGGACAGTTCCTGCCTGATGCACCAGAACGGGATTATCGCCCGGGAAAAGTGGCCCATAAAGACTATACACATTGTAGAGATATTAGCTGCGGGACTATGAGTACGAAACATTCTGTCGCCGCCGGGCGGTTCCTCAAGGGAGACCGCGCGGTTTGGCATGATGAAACGCTATGGATGGTCCGCGCCAAGCGCGACGCCATGAGCCATTCTTTGCCTGAGTGGGAGCAGCTGCGCGATGCCGCCGCGGCCATCAAGAATTACAGCAACAGCCACCTGGCCGACCTGCTCGAGGAGTTCGAGCGCAATGCCACGGCGGCAGGAGTCCACGTACATTGGGCCAGCGACGCCGAAGAGTTCTGCGCCACGGTTGCGGACATTCTGGAGGCGCACGGTGCGAAGCACCTCGTCAAAAGCAAGTCGATGCTGGCCGAAGAGTGCGGGCTCACTCCGTACTTGGAAGCGCGCGGCATCGAGGCGGCCGAGACAGACCTCGGAGAGCGCATCCTGCAACTGATGCACCAGCGGCCCAGCCATATCGTATTGCCGGCCATTCATCTGCGCAAGGAGGAAATCGGCGACCTGTTCCGCCGGGAAGGCATGCACGTCGATCCGGGAAACAATGACCAGACGTACCTTACGCATGCCGCGCGGCGCGACTGGCGCCACAAGTTTCTCGAAGCCGATGCGGCCATGACGGGCTGCAACTTTGCCGTGGCCGAGACGGGCGAGTGTGTGGTCTGCACGAACGAGGGCAACGCCGAGATGGGAACTTCCCAGCCTAAGCTGCAGATTACGGCCTTCGGGCTGGAGAAGGTGGTGCCGGACCGCCGGTCGCTCGGTGTGTTCACCCGCCTGCTGGCGCGTTCGGCCACGGGGCAGCCCGTGACCACTTACACGGCCCACTACCGGAAGCCGCGTCCCGGCGGCGAGCTGCATTTTATCATCGTGGACAACGGGCGGACGGACATCCTGGCCTCCCCCGATCATGTGAAGATGCTCAACTGTCTGCGCTGCGGCGCCTGTATGAACACTTGCCCCGTTTACCGGCGGAGCGGCGGCCATAGCTATACGTATTTCATCCCCGGCCCGGTGGGCATAAATCTGGGCATGCTCAAGGACCCTGCCCGGTACAGCGACAACGTTTCAGCCTGCTCGCTGTGCCACTCGTGCCAGGATGTGTGCCCCGCTAAAATAGACCTCGCTGAACAAATCTACAAATGGCGTCAGGTCCTGGACGGCTACGGCGTGGCCAGCGCGGCGAAGAAGCACCTGTCACAAGCCCTGGAGTGGGTTATCGACCATCCCCACCTCTTCGGCGCGGCGGTCAGGAACGCGCACCTGGTCAACTCGTTGCCGCACTGGCTTATGTACAACCGGTTGAACGAATGGGGAAAGGAGCACGACATGATGCACTTCCCCCATGAGAGTTTCAGCGAGATGTGGAAACGGGGAAAAGTGATGCCGGCAAGAACAAACAAAGAAAATGATGGAGAAAAAGACTGACAGCAGAGAGGCCATCCTGGCACGGATACGGCGTAACACGCAGCGCGTTTATGAACGGCCCGACCTGTCTGCCCTGGAGCAGGCGGCCATACACTATGACGACCGGGTGGAGCAGTTCCGGAAAGTCATGCACCAGATGGGCGGGCGCGCCGTACTGGTGCAGCCCGGCGACGACCTGAACGAACTGATCCGCCAGCAGTATCCCGATGCCCGGCGCGTAGCCTCTGCACTGGACCGGGTAGAGGTGTGCGGACGGGAACAGGCGTTGACTTGCCCGACATTCCACCCCGACAGTGTGGCCTGCTCGCGCGACCTGGACGGAACGGATCTGGCCATAGTCCGCGGGTCGTGGGGGGTGTGCGAGAATGGAGCCGTCTGGATTGCCGCGGATGTGGAGCAGCGGGCTGTCTATTTCATAGCCGAGGCCCTGGCTATCGTCCTGGACCGCAACTGCCTGGTGGACAACATGCACGAGGCCTACCGGCGCATTGATACCGGGGCATACGGATTCGGCGTTTTCATCTCCGGCCCTTCGAAGACGGCGGACATTGAGCAGGCTCTGGTATTCGGCGCACACGGTGCGGCCGACGTGACCGTATTTCTGGTCTGAACGGGGCTTAGCCCCGTTCAGACGGCAAGTAGCGCAGGCGACGCTGGGCGTTCATTCTATCGGGACACACAAGCCCTCGTAGGCGGGGACCGTTTCCGGAAAAATGGCACGGGCCTCTTCCAGGAGGCCTTTCTCATCGTCGTAGCGTGCGGAGTAGTGCCCTATGACGAGCTTCTTCGCATGGCAGTTACGGGCGAGCGTGGCGGCCTGGGCTGCCGTGGAGTGGAGGGTCTCCTCCGCCCGCGCCGCCTCGGACTGCTGGAAAGTGGCTTCGTGGAACAGCAGGTTTACGCCCTCGAGCAGGACGGCATTGCCCGGCAGATAGGCTGTATCGGAGCAGTAGGCATAGCTGCGGGGCGGAGCCGCCGGAGTGACCAAGCGCTCGTGAGGTATCACCTGCCCCTCAGCCGTGGTCCAGCCGTTTCCCTCCTTGATGCCACGGAGGGCATAGTTCGGTATGCCGAGATAGTCCACCATGTCGCGGCGGATGTGGGGCAGGCCGGGCTTTTCGCGGAACAGGAAGCCGCAGCACGGCATGCGGTGGCGCAGGGGAATGGTGGCGACGCTCATCGTCCGGTCTTCGTAGACGACGGAACTGCGGCGTGTGTCGAAGGCGTGGATTTCCACCTGGAAACTTGCGCCTTTGCAGAAGAAGTTCAGCCAGGGCCGCAGCAGTCCCTCCAGTTCCGCAGGCGCGTGAATGTGGAACGTGCCTGTCCGTCCCAGAAGCGAAAGGGTTGAAATCAGTCCCATAAGCCCGAAGCAGTGGTCGCCGTGCAGGTGGGAGATAAAGACGTGATGCAGGCGGGCGAAGCTGAGGCGCGACCTTCTCATTTGCAGCTGGCTGCCTTCTCCGCAGTCCACCATGAAAAGTTTGTCGCCCCGCGCCACGACTTGCGCGGTGGGATTGTGCCTCATCGTCGGGAGGGCACTCCCGCATCCCAGGATGTGCAGTTCGAATCGTTCCATAGTTCCGCAAATATAGTATATGCCCGATGAAGGGCCAAGCCCCGGCGCCGTTTTTTCCGGATAAGCCGCTGGCCAGGCTGCATTTTCTTGCCTCAACGGGGTGGACGGTGCGTGTCAGCCCTGGCGGTGTCGGGGCGCAAGAAATGCGCAAGCCCGACGGGCCCGGCGTTGAAGTTCGTCCGGTCCGGCTTCGGAGCGCGAGGTGCCGGGGCGGTAGAGCAGTCTGACAGGCCGTATTCCGGCCGAACGCAGGATGTGACGCAAGGCTAAGGCCGTGCCCCGCGCCTGGCGGGGCAACAGGTGGAAAGGCCAAGGGGCGGTGGAGGCCACGAAGACAAGCGCACACCGTCCGTCCAGTCGCCCCGCGGGCAGCCGGTATGGGGACTGCGGTGTGCGGATGAGTCCGTAGGTCAGACGGTCCAGCAGGGTCTTGAGCGGTCCGGGCAGGTTGCCCCAATAGCAGGGCGTCCCGACAACCAGTGCCTGCGCCTTGCGCAGACTGTCCAGCACCCTTTCGGCATCGTCCTCATCCATCAGGCATTTGTTCGCTGTCCGGCAATGCATGCATCCGGTGCACGGAGCGATGTGGAGCGACCGTATGTCGAGGTTCGTGACGGAGTGGCCCCCGGCCTGCAGTTCGTCCGCTATGGCTTGCAGTTGGCGGGACACAGTGCCTTTGGCTTTGGGGCTGGCATTGAGAATAAGAACGTTCATGGGGCAGGCGGCGTGTGAGGTTCCGGAGTGCGCGGCTATGTCTTGCGGCGGAAGGGGGCCGGGCGCTGTGGTGCGGCCTGCCGGCTCAGGCGGTCCGGGTTTTGCTTGACGAAGTCGCTCCAGCTGTGCGACGGAGACGCGTGTCCCGGGACGATGCCCGGGGCGGCAGGGGCGCCGGATTGCAGGTAGTGGCAGTACGCCACGCCCAGGGCATCGGTCGCATCGAGGTAGGGGGGCATGGTGCTGGGACGGATGGAGAACATGCGGCTGAGCATGGCCGCCACCTGTTCCTTGCTGGCTTGTCCGTTGCCCGTGATGGCCATTTTTATCTTCATGGGCGCATATTCGTAGATGGGCATGTGGCGGCTGATGGCCGCGGCAATGGCCACGCCCTGTGCCCGTCCCAGTTTGAGCATGCTCTGGACGTTTTTCCCAAAAAAAGGCGCCTCGATGGCAAGTTCGTCGGGCTGGAAACTGTCTATGATGCCCTTGATGCGCTCGTAGATGCGGCCCAGCTTGATATAGACGTCCGCGCAGCGGCGAAGGTCAATGACGCCCATGGCAACAAGGTGGACGGACCGTCGCTGTGTGCGGATGAGTCCGTAGCCCAGCAGATTTGTGCCGGGGTCGATGCCGAGGATGGTCTTGGGTGTATCGGGGAGAAGATTCGGAGTCACGTGGCGGAAGTTTTGAAAGGACGCGTCCGCAGGGGCTACGGCCTGCGGACTGGCAAAATTAGGAGTTTGCCCGCAATTTGCATTCTTTTTTCTTGTGAAAGTTTACTATTCGAGGATTATATTATACATTTGCAGGACGGTTATAAAAACTTTTTCACGATGAAACGCATCTTGATTTTGATTTCTTTGTTCTTCGCCTTGTGGTCGACGAACGTTTTTGCGCAGGCTGTGCTGAAGTTTGACAAGACTACTCATAATTATGGGAAATTTACGGAAGACAAGCCTGTGTCCTGCGTGTTCTACTTCACGAACACCGGCGACGAGCCCTTGGTCATTCAGCAAGTGATGACTTCGTGCGGATGCACGGTGGCCAAGTACACGAAGGATCCTGTCCAGCCGGGAAAGAAGGGGACGATCAATATCACGTACAACGGGAAGGGGAAGACGGCCGGTCACTTCAAGAAGGTGGTCTCCGTCCGCTCCAATGCCAAGAACAGCTTGGTTCGCGTTTACGTGGAGGGCACGATGACGAAAGACTGACCTGCCCCGGACCAGCGCTATTTATCCAACATATTAAGTAGAAACGGACGATGACAAGCAATCATTTAGTTATTATGGCGGGGGGGGTCGGCAGCCGCTTCTGGCCGCTCAGCAGTCCGGAGTGCCCCAAGCAGTTTCTGGACATACTGGGCTGCGGCAAGACGCTGATCCAGCTGACCGTCTCGCGTTTCGAAGGCCTGGTGCCGAAGGAGAACATGTGGGTGGTCACCTCGGCGGCCTATCGCGACCTGGTCTATGAGCAGCTTCCCGACATCCCGAAGGAGAACATCCTCTTCGAGCCCTGCCGCCGCAACACGGCTCCCTGTATCTGTTACGCCAGCTGGAAAATCAAGAAGCGTGACCCGAAGGCCAACGTGGTGGTCGTGCCCAGCGATCACATCATTACGGACCTGAAGGCTTTCCGCTCCGCCGTGGCCGATGCCATGGAGTTCTCTGCCGAGACGGATGCCATCGTCACCTTGGGCATCAGTCCGACAGGACCCGAGACCGGCTATGGCTATATCAAGGCGGATTTGGGCTTTTCTTCCTCCCGGAAGAAGAACATCTTCCGTGTGGACGCTTTCAAGGAAAAACCGACGCGCGAGATGGCGGAAACGTTCCTGGCGGAGAAAAATTACTTCTGGAATGCCGGCATCTTTATCTGGAATGTCAGCACCATTATCAATGCCTTCCGCGTGTATCTGCCCAAGGTGTCTGCCTTATTCGAAGAAATGCTGCCCTATTATGACACGCCGCAGGAGAGCGAGATGATAGCCCGCAAGTTCCCCGAGTGTGAGGACATATCGGTAGATTATGCCATCATGGAGAAGGCCGAGGAAGTCTTTGTCTATCCGGCCACGTTCGGCTGGAGCGACCTGGGCACATGGGGAGCGCTGCGCAAGCAGGCGGAGCAGGACAAGTATGGCAACGCCGTGATGAACGAAGGCGTAGACCTGTACGAGACGTACAATTCCATAGTCTGCACCTCGCAGCTGAAGAAAGTCGTCGTGCAGGGCCTGGATGGCTATATCGTCGTGGAGAAGGACGGCACGCTGCTCATCTGCAAACTGGCCGAGGAGCAACGCATCAAGCTCTTTCACCAATAAGGGCGCAGTGGCAGGCAAATATCCACTTTTCGCAGTCACGCTTGAGCGGTGGTACGAACGGCACAAGCGTGATTTGCCGTGGCGTGGCACGGACAATCCTTACCGTATATGGGTCTCTGAGATTATCCTGCAACAGACACGGGTGGCGCAGGGATACGATTACTACCGGCGTTTCATCGAAGAGTTTCCCGATGTGGCGTCCCTTGCCGCCGCTCCGGAGGAACGGGTGCTGCGCGCGTGGCAAGGCTTGGGATACTATAGCCGTGCACGCAACATGCATGCCGCGGCCCGCAGGGTGGTGGACGTGTATGGCGGCACGTTTCCTACGGACTATGCGGATGTGCGCAGCCTGAAGGGGATAGGCGACTACACCGCTGCGGCCATCTGTTCTATTGCTTATGGCCAGCCCTTCGCGGTGCTGGACGGCAATGTGTTCCGCGTATTGTCCCGTTATTTCCTGGTGGATTTGCCGATAGATACAGGAGCCGGGAAGAAATATTTCAAGTCCCTGGCCGATGAATTGCTGGATCGGGCGCGGCCCGGACTTTATAATCAGGCAATTATGGACTTCGGCGCTTTGCAGTGTGTGCCTAAGTCGCCGGCCTGCGAGGATTGTCCGCTCGCCGACGGCTGTCTGGGACTGTCCCGGGGCCGGGTGGAGGAGTTGCCGCGAAAAGCGCGGAGCCTGGCGGTCACAGACCGCTATCTCGTTTATTTTTTTGTGGTGCGCGGGTCCGGTGTGTTCCTCCATCGCCGGGGAACGGACGACATTTGGGCCGGACTGTACGAGCCGTATCTCCAGGAGTTCGCTTCGCGGCCAGGGACGGACGAGATTCTGCAAGTTGTCAGGAACGTTTTCGGACCGCACGTGCAGGGCGTCCGCCTTTTGCGCGAGGGACAAAAGCATCTGCTGACGCACCGGCGGTTATGGATAGACAGTTATAGAATAGACGTAGACTCCGACTTCCGCCTGCCGGGCTTCGAGGAAATACAAATAAAGGGCATAGGGAAGTACCCTATGCCCAAACCGATAGTGGAATTGTTTCAAAGAATGGCTGGCGGTGAACTTATTCCTCGCCCTTGATGATGGGCAGCCTTAGTCTGTACTTGACGGCCAGAAGGCGTGTGACGACGACAACGATGCCGCAGATTATGCCGCACATGATGAGCGACATTCCTGCCTGGTAGCAGAGGTAATAGGCAATGCCGCCTACGACACAGGCCAAGGCGTAAATCTCCTTGCGGAAGATGAGCGGCTCCTCGTTGATGAACACGTCGCGCAGGACGCCGCCACCCGCGCCGGTGATGGTACCCATAAGGATTGCCACCCAGAAAGGAAAGTGCGTGCCGGCTGCGGTTGTGGCCGTGAGCGTTTTCTCAATGCCCGTCACGGTGAACATGGCCAGGCCCATCGTGTCGAAGATGAACCATGTGTTGTTCTGTCTGACGAGTAGCTTGCGGAAGGCGATGACCCACAACAGGGCGAGAGCCGAACATACGAGGTAGAAAGGATTGGTCATCCAGAAAGGCGTCAGGTCAAGCATCAGGTCGCGCATGGTGCCGCCGCCGATGGCCGTCGTGACACCGATGACATAGGCGCCGAACAGGTCGAACTTCTTGGCGGAGGCCAGACGGATGCCCGATATGGCGAAAGCCAGCGTTCCAACGAAGTCGAATACTTGGGAGAATGTGATTTCGGGTATGGTCATTTGTACAAATTTTCGAGCGACAGCTTAGTTGACAACGTTGACCGGATTTCCGCCGAAGAAGGCACGTATGTTGCCGGCTAAGATTTGCAGAATGCGTCTGCGAGCTTCGCTGCTGGCCCACGCAATGTGCGGCGTGATGTAGGAATTGGGGGCGGAGAGCAGGGGATTGTCCGCCGTCGGCGGTTCTTGGGACAGTACGTCGCAGCAGAAGGCCTTGAGGCGGTGCGATTTAAGCGCATCTGCCACGGCGGCTTCATCAATCAGTTTCCCTCGTGCCGTATTGATGAGGATCAGGTTCGGGTTGGCCTGGGCCAGCAGCCCTGCGTTTACGAGTCCGGCGTTGCTTGCTGTCAGCGGGCAGTGCAGGCTGACGATGTCGCAAGTGCGGAACGCCTCGTCCAGGCTTATCTTTTGCACGTCTGCCGGCAAGTTTTCCTGCGGTTTGGACGAGACGGCGAAAAGGCGGACACCGAACGGACGGAGTATCTCCGTCACGGCCTGCCCGATATGTCCGAAGCCTACTACGGCCGCTTTCTTTCCCGCCAGTTCGGCAATGGGATTCTCCCAACGGCAAAAGTCCAGACTGTCAGTCCAGTATCCTTTGTGGTTGGCTTCCGCATAAAATCCTACGTTGTTCGTGGCTTCCAGGAGCAATGCCAATACCATCTGGGCAACGGCCATAGTGCTGTAGTTCGGGCAATTGCATACCGTTATGCCGTGTTCGCGTGCCTGCACCGTGTCTATGGGGTCGTAGCCGGTTGCGGCCACGCAGATGAGCTTCAAGTCGGGCAACTGGCGGAAATGCGTACTGTTGAGCTTTACCTTGTTCGTGATGATGACGTCGGCGCCTTGACTACGCGTGACGACATCGGCATCGCTGGTGCGGTCGAAGGTGGTCAGCGCGCCTTCGGCATTGAGTAAATCCCAGTTCAGGTCGCCAGGGTTTACGCTGAAGCTATCGAGGAAAGTAATCTTTGGCTTGTGCATGAGTTGTAGTTTTGAGTTTTACTGAGGCCGGTACGACGTGGTACGCCAGCCGACCAGACGGTCGTAACGGCTGCCTGTTTGGCAATAATAAATAAGTATGGTGTATTCGTTTTCTGTTTGCCAGAAGTTTCCTTCTACCGCCTGTACGGCGTTGTCCTTTTTCTGCAAGTACTGATAGGAATAGTAGCCCTGTTTCAGCAGTATCGCTCCCTCGTAGGCCTGCGCTTTCGGCCTGTAGGTGAGGGCGTAGGGAGGGGCCGACTGTCCATAAGTCCAGGCGCCGTCCACATATACCGTTTCTCCGGGGAGCTGCGGCGTGTCCAACGTGAAATGTACCCACACGTAGTCAGCTTCCGTATCGGAGGACTCGCCCGTGTTGGACAACGGGACGAAAATGCCGTTCTGGTCTTCATCGTACAGATAGTTCGTGCGGGGCTTATCCGTCAGGAGGGTGACGTGGTAATACGGGTCAAAGTACTTGATGTTGTCGATGTGCAGCCCGGGAGAGCGCGTGCTGTTGATTTCGAACTTGCGGTACTCATTGCCCGCCGGGAATATCAGTTCGCGGGAATGCTGCCATACCAGGCTCTGCCCCGTCTGTCCTGTGGGTTGCGGGAAGATAGCTGCCTTGTCCCATTGCCCGTTTTGCAGGACTATGACTTTGATTTCATCGTAAGGTGCACGGACGTTTTTCAGTTGGCTGAAATTTACTTCGAGAGAAAGCTGCTGGTGTGCGTCGTTCCAGTCAATGTCCGTGTTGGTCGTCGCGCTGGCCATGCTACCAGCAGCTTCCTCAGAAACGTAAAAGTAGGTGACCAGAGCCGTTTGGGGGTCTCCCTCGTCGTTTTCTCCGTAGACCGTCAGACGGTAGTTGCCCGACAAGGTGGGGCGCACCTGTACGTTGGGCAGTGAAAACCGGTAATGAGTGTATAGCACGGACGTGTTCATGCTTTGGTCATAGTCTTCAATGACGACCTCGTCCGGAACGGAACTCAGATAATCGTTTTCAAATAGGCTTTCGGTCTGCTCGAATAGAGCGCTGACATGTTCAACCTTGTACGTGAAGCGCTTGTAGGTATGGCTCAGTTCATCGAACGACACCTCAAGCCTGTCGTCCGAGTTAAGCCGGATGACGGGTACCGGAAGCTGTTTGCCGTTGACCGACAGTTGCAACGTCCGTATGTTGGGGTCGGAGATCACGCTTTTTTGCCCTTGCGCCTCAGAGCAGGCAACGGTCAGCAGGATGGACAGAGCGAGGTGACGCAACAGTTTCGGGGTCAATGCAGTCTGAATTTGATTTCGATGATGTAGTCCGGACAATTCTGTGGAATGTCCAGTTCTCTGATTTCAATCTGTTCGTGGTGAGCCGTATATTCCACGTCGTTTCCGTCCGGGAAGCTGGTAACGGAGCTGACTTTTCCCTTTAGCGGAAGGGTGAACTCCTTGATTTTCGGCGATAGGATGTGAACGAACAGACGGTCCCCCTTGCGCGTGGAGACAATGCTGTCGCCTTGATGCACATCGCCGGCCGTGGTGCCATAGATTGCATCGCCGTGCTTGTCCAGCCACGTGCCGATGGATTGTAGTCTGCTTAGAGCCGTGTCGGGCAGGCTGCCGTCGGGCTGCGGGCCAATGTTCAGTAGGAGGTTTGCGCCTTTTGCCGCTGTCCGGGCCAGCAGTTGTAGCAACGTTGCCGGCGACTTGTAGTTCTGGTCCTTGATTTTGTATCCCCACATGCCGTTCATCGTCTGGCACGTCTCAAGGGGCAGATGCCCTATGGCTTGGCCCGAAAGGCCTGCCTTGTTTTCACCGGGAACGTCGCGCTCGAAGATCTGGATGTCCTCGCCGGGGAATGGGGCCAGGTGGTGGTTGTTGCCCACCAGACAGGCCGGCTGCAATTCGTGAATCAGCGAATAGAGCCCCTCCAGCTGCCAGTCGAAGGTGGAGTCCCGGTCGTGGTCCCATACGCCGTCGAACCAGATGCAGTCCACAGTTCCATACCTGGTCAGCAACTCGCGGAGCTGGCATTTCATGAAGTCGTAGTATGACGCCCAGTCTGCCTGTCCTTTCCGGCCCGTTCCTTGGCCGGTGCGGCCTATGGGATAGTCCTCGCGGGTCCAGTCAAGCAGCGAGTAATACAAGTGAAGTTTGATGCCTTGGCGATGGCATTCATCGGCCAGCTGACGCAGGATGTCCTTACCGTAGGGGGTGTGCTCAATGTCGTAGGTGGAGCAATCCGTGTCCCACATGGAAAAGCCGTCGTGGTGGCGCGTCGTGAAGCAGATGTAGCGGGCGCCTGCCGCCTTGATGGCAGACACCCATTTGGCCGCGTCGAAGTTGTGCGGGTAGAAGGCTTCGGCGGATTTGGCGTATTCGTGGTAGTTGATATTATCATTTGTCATGTACCACTCTCCTTGCGCAAACAGGCTATAGAGCCCCCAGTGCAGGAAAACGCCGAAGCGATTGTCCTCGAAGGTGGCGCGAGCCTTCAGGTTCTCAGCCGTGGGCGTGTAGGGCGTCGGGGCTTGCGCATTCCCTGTCAGCGCGCAGCACCACAGCGCGCAGCTCGTCAGCATAGATTTTATAACATTCATCTTCTCTTGTAATTTTGTGGGTTTCGTTCGGCTCTGCAACCGCAATACCAAGCGGACGCGGCATGAATTTCGGAACAAAGGTACGTTTTTTATGCTATAAAGGTGGCAATCCAAGGGGATTTTCGTATTTTTGCAATGAATGGGGAGACAGTCGGCCAGCTTGCCGCGTGCACGCTCTGTGTGCAGGAGGAAAGTCCGGGCAACGTAGGGCAACCCGCTTCCTAATGAGAAGCCGTCCGTGAGGGCGGATTAGTGTAGAAGAAAATAACCGCCGTCCCCCCTCTTACGAGGGAGAGACGGTAAGGGTGAGAAGGTGGTGTAAGAGACTACCAGGCGTGTAGTGATGCGCGCGCTGTACACATCGGGTGTTGAAAGTTCATGTAAACTGGTGACCGAGGGCGGCCCGTCCGATTTTTCATCAGAGGGTAGAACGATAGAACCTGCTGGTGACAGCAGGTCCGGATAAATGGCAGGCACGTCCCTTCGCAGGGGCGCACAGAACCCGGCTTATCGGCCGGCTGTTTCTCTTTTTATTTAGGTCGGCACGTTTGTCACGTGGTCTGTTCCCTATAATTAATAAAGGTATTAGGGAGCAAGATGGATTGAGGCTATTCTCTATCATGCAAAGTCAGAGGAATAGCACAAGTGCCTTTACCGGGCGGGCGCAGACGGATCTTCTTCATCCGTCTGCGCCCGCTGCTATGTCCGGCGACCGGTTTCAGTAACCGTAGCTGACGGAGGCCACGCCGCCGTTGGGCGTATGGTAGTTGCATAGCGTGACGTTGCCGTTCTGTGTACTGTATTCAAAATCTATCGTGTAATCGCGGTCGGGGTGTTCGCTGTAGTTGAACGTCACGCGCTCCACAAGGTGGGTCGTGGGGCGGCCCAGCAATCCGGCGTAATACAGTTGCTCGAAGCCGAGGCATCCCATTTCCTGCCCAACGCCTTCGGGCAAGAGTCCGTTGCGGTTGGACAAGGCAGAGGACGTGAAAAGTACGGTGACGGGCTCGTCGTCCGCACCCACGTAGTCAATGCGGGAAATATCGCCGTTGTCGTAACTGATTGTGGCCGAACTGCGGTATTGCTGCACTTGTCCGAAACTGTTTTCAAAAACCGTCTTTTCCCATCCCGTCAGCCGGCCGTCGCGGTAATAAAAAACGTAGATATTCCGGTTCACCGTCATGCGTTCGATGTAGCCTTGCGTGGATAGTTGCAGGTCCACTTGCTCGCCGCTGGAGTTATAGACGCTGACATTCCATGGTCCGTAGGATAGCTGGCTTGTGTAGGAGAATGAGCGGTCCAGCGCCGGGTCGGGATCGCGCATCATGCCATTGGCCGACACCAGCCGGCCGTCTGCGTAAGTGAAATTCCAGTCGTAGCCCGTGAGCACGTCACCCAAGTGTGTGATGCTCCTCACGGTAGAGGCTCCGTCGGCGGGTAGCATCGGGCGCATGGCAGGTTGCTCGTCGTCCGAGCAGGCCGTCAGCCCGAACAAGCTGAGCGGGACAATGAGCATCCCGAGTCTGTGTTTCAGCGTATGAAGATTTTGCATGGTTCCTTCTTTCTTATTTTCTGAATATATGAATAGAGTTTGCTGCAAACTTAGTCAATTCTTGAAAAACAATCGCTGATTTCTGACAGAAATCCGAATTGAATTTTGAAAATTAAAGATTTATGAGACAACCGTCGGAATCGAGAGAAAGCAGAATCTGCTTCCGGGCAGATTTCTGAAGGTGGGCGGTTTTCTAATTATTCGCTCAAGCCTGAATTGTGCATTAAGTTTGAGCTTTATGGCAAAGAGATTATTTACATAAATCCTTACCTTTGTCGTCAAAACTACTAAGATGAAAACAAACTGTTTGAAGGGAATCAACACGTTGCGTTACTCGGATATATTTCTTGCCATGTATTCGGATAACGGGAGCAGTTGTCTGCATCGCAATCATTCCCACGTGTTAGTCTATATGTATTCCGGAGAACTGGAGATAAAGGAGCGGGATACAGTCGCCAGATTGCATAAGGGAGAGTGTGCATTTATCCGCAAGGATTTCGGCGTGCAGCTCACCAAGCAGCCATACAGGGAAGAGCAGTTCAAAGCAATATTTCTGATGTTCACGGATAAATTCCTGCGCAGCTTTTACAGCCGTTTGGCGAAAGACAGCCTGCCGGACGATGCGCAGCGGAGCAAAGTCAGCTTGTACAGGCTGCCGTCAAACCGCCCCGACATTGTAAGCCTGTTTGAGTCGATGGCTCCTTATTTCAATTCCGGCATTCGTCCTACGGATGAACTCTTGGAATTGAAGATGTCAGAAGGTATGTACGTTCTGTTGAACACGGACCGGAATCTGTATGCTTCGCTCTTCGATTTTGCTGACCCGTGGAAGATAGACATTATGGGCTTTATGGAGCAGAACTACAAGAACAACCTTACGCTGGAGGAGATGGCCAAATATACCGGGCGGAGCCTTGCCACTTTCAAGCGCGATTTCAGTAAAGTGAGCGCCCTCTCCCCTCAGGAATGGGTGATACGTCGCAGACTGGAGGCCGCTCACGCGCTTATTCTCTCCGGTGCAAGGAAAGTGACAGACATCTGTTACGAGGTCGGTTTCAAGAACTTGTCTCACTTCTCCAAGGCTTATAAGGGTATGTACGGCTGTTCCCCCGCTCACAGTATCTGATTTTCAGTTTTGGACTGTACGGCAAAATAATTTGAGCCGGCGCGCAAAGTCTTTTTCTGTCTGACCAGCTACTTTTGCACCGAAGTTATAAAGCAAAATTTGATATGGAGGCAAAAGAACAGAAAACAGCATTAGTGACCGGTGCCGGAACGGGCATCGGTCTGGCGTGTGCCGAGGCCTTTGCGTGTGCAGGATATATCACGGTACTCGCAGACATCAACGAGCCGAAGGAGCAGGCGGCCAGACTTGTGGCGGAGGGCCATCGGGCTCTGGCTTACCGGGTGGATGTATCGGATACGCAAGCCGTAAAGCAAATGATGGACTGGATGGTTGCGGAGTTCGGGCATTTGGACGCTGCGCACAACAATGCCGGCATACAGACACCTCAACGTCCGATGGCGGAAATCACCGACGACGAGTTCGACCGCACGGTAGCCGTTGACTTGAAGGGCGTTTGGAACTGCATGCGCTACGAGATCTTGCAAATGTTGAAGCAAGGATATGGTGCGATAGTTAATACGGCGTCGGCCGGAGGCGTAGTCGGTTTTCCCGGGCAGGCTGCCTACATTGCCTGCAAACATGCCGTGTTGGGCTTGACAAAAACTGCCGCCATTGATTATGCCGGGAAAGGCATCCGCATAAATGCTGTTTGTCCGGGAGTTATCCAGACAGCTATGGTGGACGAACTGATAAGCCGAAACCCGGCTCTGGAACAGATGTTCACGAAGGATATTCCTGCCGGCCGGCTTGGCAGGCCGGCAGGAGATAGCCGATGCCGTGTTGTGGCTGTGCAGTCCGCAGGCATCGTACATGAACGGCCAGGGGCTGATTGTAGATGGCGGTATCACGGTAAAATAACGTAGAATCGTAAGACGGAAAGCGATATGGATATTTTCGAAAAAGACCTTTCGGGCGCAATGGTCTCGCCCGGCGAGCCCGGTTATGACCAGCTCATCAGTACCATTTTCGACACGATGAGGACGGCTGCGGAAATGAATGCGAAAGGGTGGCTCTCGCCCGAGGAAGTGCGCGACTATCTGCGCCGCATTACAGGCCGGGAGATAGACCCCAGCACCACGCTGTTGCCTCCATTCTATGTTGACTACTGCAAGAACATCCGCATCGGTAAAGGCTGCTGGATTCAGCAGGGCTGCACTTTCTTCGACCGTGGCGGCATCACCATCGGCGACGGCGTGTTCATTGCCCCGAAAGTGAACCTCATCACGATCAACCACGACCCGAATCCCGACAATCGCAGTGCGACGTACGGTCGTCCCATCGTCATTGAGGATAAGGTCTGGATTGGTATCGGCGCTACCGTGCTGCCCGGTGTGCGTATCGGTTACGGCTCTATTGTCGGTGCCAACAGTGTGGTTACGCACGACGTGCCGCCCATGACCATTGTGGGAGGCAACCCGGCTAAATTCATTAAAGCGATTGAAGTAAAAAATGACCGGAAGTAGACAGCCCGACCGGCCATGTGACGAACAAGGCTGGCGAAGAGAATCCGCGGTATCCTTTTCGCCAGCCTTATTTTTGTGTCTCGTGCGTTCCGCGGCGCGGCGGGTCGCCAGAGTTCGGTGAATCCAGTCCGGGCACCGGCCCCGGGCCGGATGCTTGGGCGGCTTAGCGGCGTACAGCCTGGTACAGGCCGACTATGATGGCCAATCCGCCGATGACCATGGTTGCCGTGAATTGCTCTCCCAGGAAAATCGCGGAGAACGCGCATGTGGAGAGCGGATTGAGGTAAATGTAGTTTGCCGAGGCTACGGCACCTAATTTTTCCACAATCTTGCTCCAAACGAAGTAGCAGGCCAGCGAGGCGATGAGTCCTAAGAAAAGCAGGTTGGCCCACACCGTGGGGCGTTGCAGCAATTGGCCTGTCAGTCCTAATAGAGCGCCGTCGGCATAGAGTCCGCCGGGGGTAGAGACCGCGTGAAAGAGGAGTATGGTGAGCAGTCCGTAGCCGAAAACTTTTCGCGTGAGCATGGCTGCTCCGTAGCGGTCGCCCAGCCGTTTGATGACGAGTTGGTAGACGGCCCACGAGAGGGAGGCGACCAAGGCAAGCCCGCCGCCCAGTAGCGGGCTTGCCGCCGGGCTGCCTTCGTCGTCGCCGCTGACGATAAGCGCAACGCCCGCCAACGCGACAAGCGTCCACAGCCACACGCGGGGCGCTACGGCGTTTCGCCGCGACAGGAAGCTGGCGAACAGTGTCGTGAAGAGTGGCGCCAGGCAGACAATCAGCGAGACGGTGCCGGCCCGGGCGTGGCAGAGCGCCGTGTTTTCAGCCCAGAAGTAGAGCGAGCCGCCCGTCATGCCGGCTATCAGCATGGCGCTCTCGTCGCGCCAGTTGCGGCAGAACCATGACTTGTGGAAAATCAGTGCCATGCCGGCATAGGCCAGGGCAAAGCGCACGCCGAAAATGTTCGTGGGCGTCAGGCCCGATGCGAGCAGCACTTTGGTGGATACGAACGTCGTGCCCCAGATGCAGACGGTCAGTACGGCCAGGATGTGATACATGGGCGACGGGCGGCCTTGGGCAGGGGAGGATGCTTGCGTGTCAGGCATTTTCTTCCGGGGACGGTTGTTCTATCTTTTTCGCCTCGTCCCAGATGGCGTTCATTTCGGCCAAGGACATCTCCGTGAGCGGACGCCCTTTCTTGATGGTCTGCGCCTCCAGGTAGTTGAAGCGACGAATGAATTTTTGGTTGGTACGTTCCAAGGCGTTGTCAGGGTTGATTTTGTACAGGCGGGCGGCGTTGATGAGGCTGAAGAGGACGTCGCCGAACTCAGCTTCAGCCTTGTCGCGGTCCATGTGGGCTATCTCTGATTCAAATTCTCGGATTTCTTCCTTTACTTTGTCCCACACCTGGTCGCGTTCTTCCCAGTCGAACCCTACGTTCCGGGCCTTGTCCTGTATGCGGTAAGCCTTGATAAGCGAGGGCAGGGCGTCCGGGACGCCGGCCAGTACCGTCTTGTTGCCGTCGGCCTCCTTCTGCTTCAGCTGTTCCCACTGCTCGCTGACCTGCTGCGCCGTTTCCACCCGGCCGCCTTCTCCGGCGCCTGCCGACCCAGAGGGTGGGAACACGTGCGGATGGCGGAAAATGAGTTTGTCGCACAGTTCGTGGCAGACGTCGGCGATGTCGAAGGCACCCTTTTCCGAGCCGATTTTGGCGTAGAAGCATACGTGTAGCAACACGTCGCCCAGTTCCTTGCAGATGTTCTTCTCGTCGCCTTTCATCAGCGCGTCGCAAAGTTCATAGGTCTCTTCGATGGTGTTGGGGCGCAGGCTTTCGTTTGTCTGTTTGCGGTCCCACGGGCATTTCACCCGCAATTCGTCGAGTACGTCGAGCAGACGGCCGAAGGCCTCCATTTTTTCCTGTCTTGTGTGCATATGTCGTAGTTTTGTCGTGTCGTGAGTTAGGGCGGGGTGCGTATGCCCAGTCCGCCGCAAAGTTACAAATTTAGTGGCGCATCCTGTGCGGTAATTGGGATTCCGGTGGGCAGAGGCTGGAAAAAAACGGGGCTTAGTCCCGTGCGGACGCGCCTAAGCCCCGTCGGCAGGGGGCTTAGGCCAGTGGCGGCGTCGCCAGCTCCGCCATCGGCGGGTTCATGCCGCGCGGCCTGTCGGCCAGGAGCCATAACAGAAAAATCCCTGCGGGCTGTCAGAGCCAGCAGGGATTCTCAGTAGCGCCTACGGGAATCGAACCCGTATACCATGCGTGAGAGGCATGTATCCTAACCATTAGATGAAAGCGCCGTATCTTTTGTGGCGGAAGCTGGGGGATTCGAACCCCCGGTACGGTTAATCCCGTACGTCAGTTTAGCAAACTGGTGGTTTCAGCCACTCACCCAAACTTCCTCGTGTCGTTCTCTCTCAAACGCGATGCAAAGGTAGGACTTTATTTTATACCAACCAAATTATCGGGCTAAAAAATTCACTTTTTCTTCATCTTCCCTGTAAAATCTCTTCCTCGTTGTCCAGCCCGGGGGTGTCTTCACCCTCCTCGCTGGCCGGTGTATCGCTCCCGCTTCCTTCGGCTTCCTGCCATTCGTAACCATATACGCGCGTGACGCCTGTCGTCCGGAAATAGGTTCCTATCCAGCTGAGCAACAGGACTTTTTTCCGGAATTTCTCGGGATGGTCGTACAGGTTGAGGGCCGAGCGGAAACCGTAGTTGTTGCTATCCTCCAGTTTTACGGGCAGGCATTGTGTCTGGTCTGTCTCGTCCGGAGCGTCGGCCAGCAGCATGTTGGAGTTGGGTGAACTCTTCGGAAGGGAGAATGTAGCGCCGGAGGTCATGGAGGTGCCGTTGATGTAGCCCACAATGTAACCTTCGACGAGGATCAGCGTGTCGTTGGGGCACCGCTGTGCCTGTGCGACGCTCAGCGTGTCGCCGAGGGATTCGTCGCCCATTCCGGCGGACGTTTGTCCGCTGCCGTCGGTCCCGTCCGGCAGTTCAAGTCTTTCGCACGAAGGCAGGAGGAGGCACAGAAACAGTGCGAAGAGTATTTTTTTCATGGGAACTTCTTTTTTTACATGATGGCCCGGAGTATGCCAAGCAGCCGCGAATTTTCTCCGCTGAGCCCTACAGTGATGCGCAGGCAGTCCGCGCAGCCGGGCAGCCCGCTGCAGTCTGCCACATGAACTTGCCCCTCGGCAAGGCGCTGCCGCACCAGGCCGAACTGCCGCATCCGGGCCAGGAAGAAATTGGCATCCGACCGGTAAACGGCTTCGCAGCAGGGCAACAGGCGGAAGGCAGCCATGACCTTGGACCGCTCGTCCAGAATCTGGGCGACTTGCCGGTCCGCATCGGTATAGCGGCGAAGGGCCTTCAAGCCTTCCGTCTGTACGACGGTGCTGAGGAAATGGGCGGGCCGTATGCGCCGCAAGTGGCGGAGCAGTTCCGCGTGAGCGTAGATTGTAGCCAGACAGAGGCCTGCGGAGGCCAGTATCGCTGAAAAGGACTGGATGACGACCAGATTGGGCAGATGCGTGAGTTCCGGCAGCAAGGATGTGCTGCGGGAAAAGTCCACGTAGGCCTCGTCCACGACGACCAGCCCGCGGAACGAGGCGGCGGCGCGCAGAATTTCGTTGCGCTCCAGCAGATTTCCCGTGGGGTTGTTCGGGCTGCAGAGGAAAAGGAGGCGCGTGCGGTCGTTGCAGGCCCGCAGCAAGGTTTCGGACGAGAGGCGGAACTGCTCGTCCAAGCGTGCCGTCCGGCATTCCACCCCGAGCAGTACGCAGAGTTTGCGGACGGGCGACAGGGTAGGCTCCGTGGTGACGACATTGTCCTGGCGCGGTGTGCAGCAGAGTTGGAGCAATAGCTGCATGGCGTCGGCAGTACCGCGGCAGGCGAACACTTGCTCGGGCCTTACGCTGCGGATGCGGGCCAGAGCCGCTTCCAGCTCGTGCGGGGCTTCGGGATAGCGGTTGAGCGGTGTGTTGTAAGGGCTTTCGTTGGCGTCCAGCCAGACTCCGCCGCGCATGTCTCTGTCCGGCGCGCAATCCGGCAATCCCTCGAGGGCTTGCAGCAGGTGCGGGCGGATGGGAAATCTGAAGGAATCTTCGGAGACAGCGGGCCGGGACATATGACGTGCGGGATTATTTGTATTTTTCGAGGAACTGGTCTACCGTCGGGTCGCCCAGTGATTTTGCCTTGTTCAGCGCGGAGAGCGCTTCCTGCTTGTTGCCCAGTTCGCCGTTGGCGATACCGATGATTTTATAGCAGTCGGGGTTTTCCGGTACGGTCTGCAGCAGTTTCTTGCATGCGGCGATGGCCTCCTTGTACAGTCCGGTCTGGAGCAAGATGAGCGCTTCCTCAATCTTATAGTTCGGGTCCTCGGGGCTGAGGACTGCCGCGGTGCGGATGTCGTCGAGGGCTTGCTGATACATGTGTGCCTTGAGTTCAGCCTGCTCGCGGATGAAGTAGAAGTACGCGTTCAGATTTTTGGGCCCGACGACGGTCTCGTACTGGTTGTAGTCGAAGACGGCCTTGCGGTACTGCCCCGCCTTCTCCAGGCGGCGTGCCCGCTCCAGAAGATATTGCGCTGTGGCGGGAGTGAGCGGCGTGGGCAAGTTGTTGATGACACTGTCCATCATGGCCAGCACTTGCAGGCTGTCGCCGCCTGCGAGTTCCAGCGATTGGGCGGCGTAGTACCAAGTTTCGGCTTGCGCCGTGGGCGACCAGCCGGCATCGAACTGCGGGCTTGAGCAGATTTGGTAGAATTTCTCGTAGGCTTTCTGGAAGTCTTTTTTGCTGAACAGGCAGCGGCCCTGTTGCAGCAGGTAGTTGGGGCTGGGGTTGAGGCTGAACGCCTGTTCGGCTTCGGCAAGGGCACGGTCCAGCGTCCAGTCCTTGTAAGGAGGCTGAGGGGAGTAGACGGCTTTCTGGAAAATGATTTTGCTGAACTCGTTGTGCACTTCGTCCGCCTTCATGGTGGCGTCCTCCGCCTCGGCGCGGGTTAGGGCTTCGGCGAAGTCGGCCTCGCACTGGTCGTAAAGGCGGTGGTTAGCAAAGAATGTGGCCCGTTGTACGTAGCCCTCGACTTTCTCGGGAAAGGTTGCGATGAAGTCGTCCAGCGCCGTCGCAAGTTCTGTGGAGTCGGCGTCGCCGAGCATATATATATATGTGAGGGCGTCCTTGGCGTTACTGGGCAGCGCCTTGGGAATATGGATGGCGCGCAGGTCGGAGTTGAGGGCGCTGGTGGCGCTGATGCTGAGTGTCGGGACGAAACGGGCGTCTATGGCGCAGGCCTCGATGGCACTGTCCTCCACGTTGGGCTGTACGATGCCGACAAGCGCGCCGTCCTCGTTGAATAACGGGCAGCCCATGTTGGGCGCCGTGTTCTCGGCAGAGATGTGGTAGTATTTGTATTTTCCGTATGCGTCGGCTTTCGTCACGTTAGCCTTGGCGGTCGGGTCTTTCTTGTCCGTGGTATATTTCCTAAGGTAAAGCGTGGCGCCGACGGCCGGTGTAGCGGTTTGTGCCGGGTCGAAGTATTCGCATTTCTTTTCCGCCGCCGTCTGGAAGGTGACGAGGTCGTACGTGCTGTTGGCTCCCAGAATGCGGGTTACGGCGGAGCGTTTGCCGGCGAAGTCGAAAACTTCCGCCCGGGCGGCATCTTCAAAGAGGGAATAGGGGGCTACACCGGTGCCGTCTTCGCTGATATAGAATCCGTAGCCGGAGCGGAGCACGGAACCGTCTGCTTTGTATGTGATGACGTTGAGGACGGCCTTGTATGCCTTCTTGGGCTCCACTTGTGTCTGTCGCGTGGCGTTATCTCTGGCGCAGACAGGAATGGGGCAGGTGAGCTGGAGGCCGGCGCAGGTGATGAGTATCAGTAGGATTTTGTTCATATTTTGTAGGTTATAATTTCAGAAGAGACTTGGCATTGTTGATGGCGGCTTCCGTCAGCTCGCTGCCGCTGAGCATATTGGCAATTTCGCGGATGCGTTGCTCCGTGTCCAAGCGGTCTATGCGGCTGACTGTGCCCGTTGCGTCCTCCGTTTTGTAGACACGGAAATGCGTCTCGCCGAGTGCGGCGATTTGCGGCAGGTGGGTGATGCAGATGACTTGACAGGCCTGTGCCATCTTCTGCATGACGAGCCCCATCTTTTCCGCCATGGTGCCCGAGACGCCGGTGTCTATCTCGTCGAAGATGACAGTGGGCATGTGCTTGTAACTGGAGAGTAAGGCTTTTAGCGAAAGCATGAGGCGGGCAATCTCGCCGCCGGAGGCAATGAGCGAAACGTCCTGCTCGGGCACGTTCTTGTTTCCACTGAAGAGGAGCGAGGCCTGGTCCAGGCCGGTAGGACAGGCCCCGGCGCGGGGCGTAAGGTCAAAGTGCAGGCGGGCATGGTTCATGCCTAACAGTTGTAGCGTTTGCAGGATTTTCTCGCTGACCAGGGCCGCCGCCTTTTGGCGTGTGGCCGTGAGCTGTTTTCCAAAATCCAGCATCCGGTCGTGCAGTTGGCGGATGGCCTTTTCTTTTTGGGCAATGAACTCGTCTGCGTCTTCCAAGGCTGCCAGTTGCTCCTGCCAGACGGCGGCCTGTTCCAAGAGCGCGGGGATGTCGGCGGCGTGGAAGCGTTCCTCCAGGCTGTAGATCAAGCTGAGGCGGTTGTCCACGTAAGCCAAGCGCTCGGGATCGAGTTCTGTCCGCTCGAGGGCCTTGTTCACTTCGTCGGTGATGTCTTCCAGCTCAATCCGGCAGGCTTCCAGCCTCTCGGACAGGCCGTCGGCATCGGGATAGATCTGGGTCACGGAGCGTAGCAGGCTTTCCCCTTGCCGCAGTTGTGCGAGCAGGCTTTGCTCCGGGTTGTCCAGGAGACTGGAGGCTTGGAACAGGGCATTCTTGATTTCCTCTACGTGGTTGAGCACTTGGGACTCTTGTTCCAATGCCTCTTGTTCGTTCGCTTCAAGGCGGGCCTCCTCGACCTGTTGTATCTTGTGGCGGATGTAGTCTGCGTCGTTCTTGTCCTTAGCCGTTTGAGCCTTGAATTTCTCCAACTCTGCGCGGGCATGGCTCCAATCCTGGTAGGTGGTTCGGTATTGCTCGCGTAGCGCCCCGTTATCGGCTACGAGGTCGAGCACGTTCAGCAAGAATCCTTCGTTACCCATCAGCAGGTTCTGGTGCTGGGAATGGATGTCGATGATGGCGGGCCCGAGTTCCTTGAGTTTGACCAAAGGCGCGGGAGAGTCATTGATAAAAGTGCGGCTCTTTCCCGCGGCTGTGATTTCGCGGCGGATGATGCACTCCTTGCCGTCGAAGTCAATGTCGTTCGCCTGGAAGAAATCGTCCAGGCCAAGTCCGGCGAGGTCGAATGTGCCTTCTACGAAACACTTGGTCGCGCCCGCTTTGATGACTTTCGCTTCTGCCCGCTGTCCGAGCAGCAGTCCCAACGCACCGAGTATGATGCTCTTTCCCGCACCCGTTTCGCCGGTGATGACGGAGAAACCGGGCGTGAAATCAATGTCGAGGTTCTCTATCAGGGCATAGTTGGAAATATGCAGATTCAGTAGCATGGCATTTACTTCATTTGATTCCAGTATCTGTTGAGAGAGGCGTTGATGCCGGAGAGTGTTTCGTAGACGCTTTCTTTCTCTTTCGCCGTGCCTTTCCCTTTATAGATGTTGACCAGTTCGTCGCGCTTAAATTCGGTGAACATTTGTGGCAGCATCGACATGGGCTTGTTCTCGTGCGTCTGGCTGAGTAGCCCGATGGCCTCGGTGACGGCCGCCCGGCCTCGTTCGGCGTTTTCGGCCATGATGTCCAGGCCTTCGCGATAGTATTTGTATTGCATTTGCCGGAAGGTTTCCATGCCTCCATCGAGATAGTCATTGATAATGGCGTAGCGGTTCTTGCCGTCTTCGAAAGCCTTCCATCCCTTGGCCGACAGCTCCAGCCCCTGCGCGTTGTTCGTAATGGTCTGCGCCACGGTTAGGGGCTCTGTGCCGCCCAAGGGAGACATGGCGTCCATGTCCCAGCCGATGACAAGGTAGGCATAATAGGCCAGTAGCGCCGTCAAGTCATTGTCCACCACGTCGGGCCGGAAGTCAAGTTGGTCGAACTCGCGGAACGTGAAGTTGAAGTTCGCGTCCGTCACGGCCAGCACGGTTGTGGTGTACGTGGAGTTGAACACCGGTCGCTGGCTTTGGAGGGTCAGCGTGCACTCAAAGGCACCCGCGCCCTCGTCGTATTTGGTCACCTGAATGTTGAAGTTGCAGTTGATCCGCTCCTGACGGCTGTATTGTTGGTTTGTCCACTGCCGCTCGTTCAGAAAGGCCGTGATGGTCGACTCCAGGTTGTCGAAGACACTCACGTTGGTGCCTTGGATTTGCTGGCGGTTGATCGTCACCCTGGCATTAAGTTCCTGTGCCAGGCATCCGTTTCCTCCGAGCAAGGAGACGATGATTAAAAGTATCAGGCTAATATTTCGCATAAGTGGTTTACGATGTCCACGGCTACGTCCTGTTTGGATTTCAAGGGGAACGCCTTCTCTCCGTCCTCGGACAGGATGGTGATTTTGTTTGTATCGCAGGCAAATCCTGCCCCGGGGTCGCGCAGAGAGTTGAGTACGATGAAGTCCAAGTTCTTCCTTTTCAGTTTGTCGCGTGCATTATTCTTCTCGTTTTGTGTCTCAAGGGCAAAGCCGACGAGACGCTGCCGGGGATGTTTGCAGCGGCCCAGTGCGGCTGCGATGTCGTGCGTGGGCTGTAGCCGGATGCACATACCGTCCTCGCCACGTTTTATTTTTTCCTCAGCCACTTGTTGCGGAGTGAAGTCCGCTACGGCAGCGGAGAGAATAGCCGCGTCCATTTCCGGGAAAAGCCGGGTGGCGGCGTCATACATCTCTTCCGCTGTAGTCACGTCCGTACGGTGGACCAGCGGATGCGTGATGTTCAGGCTCACAGGGCCCGTCACCAGTTCTACTTGCGCACCCTGCCTGGCGCAAGCGTCGGCCAGGGCAAATCCCATCTTCCCGCTGGAGTAATTGCCGATATAGCGCACGGGGTCAATGCGTTCATGCGTAGGTCCGGCCGTAATGAGTATTCGCTTTCCCCGCAGCCGCTGTGGTGCGGCGAAGAAGTTGGCGAGTTGCCGGAAAATCTCTTCCGGTTCTTCCATACGCCCCTTGCCGACCAGGTGGCTGGCCAGTTCGCCCGTGGCCGGTTCTATGATAAAGGTTCCGTAGGAGCGGAGCCGTTCCAAGTTGGCTTGGGTGGACGGATGGGCAAACATGTCCAAGTCCATGGCTGGCGCGATGAATACAGGGGCTTTCATGGACAGGTAGGTCGTTATCAGCATGTTGTCTGCGATACCGTTGGCCATCTTTCCGATAGTGGATGCGGTGGCTGGGGCTATGACCATTGCGTCGGCCCACTGTCCCAGGCTGACGTGGCTGTGCCACGTGCCGTCGCGCTGGGAGAAAAAGTCGCTGATGACGGGGTGGGATGTCAGTGCCGATAAGGTTATGGGCGTGATAAACTCTTTTCCGGCAGGCGTGATGACGACTTGGACCTCGGCGCCCGCTTTTACGAGCAGGCGGATGAGAACACAGGCCTTGTAGGCAGCAATGCTGCCTGTGATGCCCAGGACGATGTGCTTCCCTTCCAGTTCTCTAAGCGTCTCCATATCTTTCTCTTCTTAACCGATGTATTTCAGTTTCAGGCGTTGGAATGTCTGTTTGGTGTTCTGCGTGAAGTCTCCTTGCAGTATCCAGGCCAGGTAGCCCGGGTCGCGGCGTAGCACTTCGGCCACCGGTCGGCCTTTGTACTTTCCGAAGTTGATGGTTTCCACCCCCTTTTCGTCGAAGACCACGCGGCCGGCGAGGTCCACGTTGCGGTTGCGCCGCGAGAAGTCCGCGAGGAAATCCACGTCGTTTTTCAGTTCCGTCGGATAGCGGTCCAGCTGCCCTTTCAGCACCTCGTAGGTGGCCTGCGTGTCGGCCATGGCGGTATGGGCGTTGGTCAGTTCCTTTCCGCAGTAGAACTTATAGGCTGCGGCCAGGTTGCGGCGCTCCATTTTGTGGTAAATGTTCTGCACGTCGATGAACTCGGCTTTGCTGAAGTCGAAGTTGACCCCGGCGCGGAGAAATTCTTCCGCTAGCATCGGGATGTCGAAGAAGTTCGAGTTGAACCCTGCGAAGTCGCAGCCCTGGAACGATTCAGCCAGTGCGGCGGCTTTTTCCTTGAAGGCGGGGCAGTGCGCCACGTCCTCGTCCTTGATGCCGTTGACGGCTGTCGCTTCGGCCGAGATGGGGATGCCCGGATTGAAGCGCATGGTTTGTGACTCCTCTTTCCCGTCCGGGAAGATTTTGATGTAGCAGAGTTCTACGATGCGGTCTGTCGCTATGTTAAGCCCCGTGGCTTCGATGTCGAAAAACACCAGGGGGCGGGATAATTTCAGATTCATAAACAGGTTGATACAGTCAATGTGTGCCGCGGAAGTCTGCGGCAGAAGTCAGTCAGACTGGGTATTATTCGTTGAGGACCATCGGCATGAGGAGCATCTGTACCGTTTCGCCCTCCGGCTGGACAGCGGGAACGATGACGCCCGCGCGGCTGGCGTCGGCCAGTTTGATGACGACTTCTTCGCCTTCCAGGTTGTTGAGCAGCTCCATGAGGTATGTGCCCTTGAAACCGATGCTCATGGGGACGCCCGAGTAGTCGCACAGCAGCGATTCCTCGGCCGACATGGAGAAGTCTATATCCTGGCTCGAGATGACCATGCGGCTGGCTTCCAGGCGGAGTTTCACCAGTGCGCTGTAAGCGTTCGAGAAAATCAGCACGCGGCGCAGCGTGCCCAGCAGGGCCGTGCGGTTAATTGTGACGCAGTTCGGATTGTCCGACGGTATGACGCTGTTGTAGTTCGGGTAATGTCCCTCTATCAGGCGGCAGTTGAGCACGTAGGTTCCCGTGGAAATCACTGCGTTGCGCTGTCCGAACTCTATGCTGGCTTCACCGCTTTCTTTGACCAAGACGTTTTTCAGGAGCTGGGCCGGCTTTTTGGGCAGGATGAAGTTTCCGGGCCGCGTTGTCTTGGTGTTCATGAGGCGGCTGCAGGCCAGCTTGTGGCCGTCGCTGGCCACGATGGCCAGGCTGTCTTCCGCTACATCGAAGAACACGCCGGTCATCACCGGGCGGAGCGTGTCGTCGGCCGTGGCGAAGAGGGCACGTCCCAGTCCGTTTAGCAGTATCGTGTCGTCCAGATTCAGCGTGACCGTGTCTTCTTCCATCCGGGGCGGGACGGGATATTCGTCGGCTGGCTGCCCCATGAAGTTGTACTTTCCGTTCTGATACTCAATGGTGATTTCCAGCGAAGGGACACTAACGTAAAATTCCAGGGGCTGGTCCGGTATTTCCTTCATGGCGTCCTGTATGGTCTTGGCGTTGACGGCAAAACGGATGTCCGCGTCGCTTTCCACCAAGTCTACCCACGTGGTCAGTGTCGTTTCGTTGTCGGAAGCCGTAAGGGTAAGGCGGTTTCCTTGGATGTCGAAGAGAAAGCAGTCCAGTATGGGAAGGTTGTTTTTTGAGGCAATGACGCGTCCCGCGGCCTGCAGGCGCGCGGAAAGCACGGAACTTGAAATAGTGAACTTCATATTTTTATCTTGTTTTTTGTTTGTCGGTTTTGGATAGCCGTAGGGCAGGACAAAAGTACGGAAAAAATACGGATTGGCCACGGCATTTACGTAAAATCGAACGTGTGCCGTGCGCCGTCTCGCGTGCGCGGGCCGCGCGCTCGTGTCCGCTTGGGCTGCCGTCAGTTTTTTTCGGGGGAAAAGTGCGGCGGATGAAAATAAAGTCGTAATTTCGCCCAGAAATTATCAAAACTGAAAACGATATGGATATTACAGGGAAAATCATCGCAGCGCTTCAGCCGCGCTCCGGCACCTCCGCCCGCACGGGCAATACGTGGAAATCGCAGGATTTCGTTATTGAGACGCACGACCAGTATCCGCGCAAATGCGTGTTCACGGTGTTCGGCGAGGACCGTCTGAACGAGATGAATCTTCAGGTTGGCGCCGAGGTGACGGTGTCTTTCGACATCGATGCGCACGAGTATAACGGCCGGTGGTACAACGACATCCGTGCCTGGCGCGCCGTTCCGGCGCAGACAGCTCCGGCTGCTCCCGCAGCAGCTGCGTCCGCCGCTCCGGCAGCCCCGGCTGCTGCGCCGGGCTATGCGGCCCCTGCAGCTCCCGCGGCGGGCGAGGCTCCTGCCGACGACCCCTTCTCTGCGGCCGACGACCTGCCCTTCTAAACCGCAACGCCTCGTCGCGGAAACCTTTGTTCCCGTGAACGCGCCCGGCCTTTGCTTGCCGGGGAGCGCACGTCATAGGACTGACAGAACACGCTGCGACGACTCGCGGAGTGTGTTCTGTCAGTTTTCTTAGTACCGACTTAATTTCCAAATCAACTGTGTTCCGCATTGTTCGCTTTGCCCTGAAAATACTGATCGGGCTGCTGGCTTTCTTCCTTGTTTCCTCCGTCCTTGCCGTTGTGGCTTACCGGTGGCTGCCTGTCCGGGTCACGCCGCTGATGTACATCCGCAGCTGGCAGCATCGGGGCGACAGTGTCTACACCTCGTGGCAGCATGAGTGGGTGCCGCTCGACAGCATCTCGCCCTACCTTCCCGTGGCGGTTATGGCTTCTGAGGACCAGAACTTTCCGCGTCATAACGGCTTCGACTTCAAGGCCATACTCGAGGCCCAGGTGGAGTATGAGCGCGGCGGCCGCCGGCGGGGTGCCAGTACTATCAGCCAGCAGACGGCGAAGAACGTCTTTCTCTGGCCCCGCTCTTCGTGGTTCCGTAAGGGGCTGGAGGCCTATTTCACTATATTGATAGAAGCTATATGGCCGAAGACGCGCATCATGGAGGTCTATTTGAACAGTATCGAGATGGGGCCGGGCATTTATGGCGCGGAGGCTGTCGCGCGGGCCAACTTCGGCTGTTCGGCCGCCGAACTGTCGCGTGCAGACTGTGCGCTCATTGCCGCCACTTTACCCAATCCGCTGCGCTACAGCTCCCGCGAACCGAGTCGCTACATGCGGCAACGTCAGCGCCAGATCCAGCGCCAGATGAAGCCTATAGACTTTTTGCCCGTAGAGCTTGAGAAGGTTAAGGCCGGCCAGCGCTGAGAGAGTGGACGAAATGCGCGAAGCCGCAGATTCCGAAAGGAAATCTGCGGCTTCGCGCTTGGAGGTACCCAGCAGATTCGAACTGCTGTACGCGGTTTTGCAGACCGCTACCTAGCCACTCGGTCAGGGTACCGTTTCCGCTCTGCCCGGAGGCTTTCGCGTTAACGGGTGCAAAGGTAGGGTTTATTTTGTTTCGTACCAAATTATTCGGCCGTTTTTTTCTGAATAGTCCGTGGCGACACCTGTTTTGGACTGGAAGAAACTCGGATAGGCCTCGCCGGAACGGGGCTTAGCCGAGTTCCGACGGGGCTTAGCCCGGTTTTTCTCCGGCTAAGCCCCGTGCGGCCGTACAGCGGGCGGGGTGGTGGGGTGCATGTGGCACTGCTCAGTCAGCCACCTCCAGCGTGAAGGTGGAGGAGGGCGTGCGCCGCGGCAGTACATCCACATCCAGCCCGTTGCCCACGGGGAAACCTGCGGCCGTAAGGGCGTTGCAGACGGTCTGCAGGGCCACTTCGGGCCGGTTGTTGTCCTGGCTCAGGTGGCAGAGCCACACGTGGCGGGCTTCGGGGCTCAGGTGGTCAGCCAGAGCCGTAGCGGCGGCAGCGTTTTCCAGGTGGCCGGTGGGGCTGGCTATGCGGCGCTGTAGTCGGATGGGGTAGCGTCCGGTGCGGAGCATCTGTGCATCGTGGTTGGCCTCAATGACCAAGTAGCGGGAGCGGCGGATGTAGTCCGCCATTCGCGGTGTCACGTGGCCGGCATCTGTCATGAGGGTGAAGGTCGTGCCTTCCGCCGTGATGTGGAACCCGCAGCAGGCCCGGCTGTCGTGCGGCACTTCGAAGGGCGTGACAGTGAACGGGCCTAACGTAAAGGGAGATTCCGGCAGGATGTCGTGGCGCAGGGCAGCGGGAATTTTTGTCCCCTGTATGTAGTTTTGCAGCAGAGCCTGGTGGACGGCTTCGAGTGCGTAGACCGGCAAGTGGCGGCGAGAGGCGTAGCTGCCGACTGCACGGGTGTGGTCGGCGTGGTCGTGCGTCAGGAGGATGGCGCGCCCCAGGTGCTGGGGGATGCCGTACGTCTGGCAGAGATGGTTGAAGATGCGCACGCCTACGCCCATGTCGATGAATATGGCGTAATCGTCGGCGCGGAGAAAATAGCTGTTGCCGCTGCTGCCGCTGCCGATGCTGATGAATTGTAGCATAGTGTCAGAGTCAATTGCACGCGAATTTACGAAATTTTCGGTAAACGCGGACGCTGTGGCTGGGGAAACTCCGCCGCGCCGTAACGTCGAGGGATGCCGGTCGCGGTTGTCGCGGCGGCGCGCGGGCGGGGGAATGCTTTTAAATTATATACCTATTATTATATATAGATATAGCGCGCCGGCCTTGAGGCAAGAAAAAGCGGGGCAGAAAGTCGTGGCTGAAAAAATATCATTACCTTTGTGGCCAAATATTAAAATAACTCAGCGATATGATTAAGATAACTTTTCCCGACGGCGCCGTGCGCGAATATGAGAGCGGCGTGACGGGCTTGCAGATAGCAGAAAGCATCTCCCGCCGGCTGGCACAGGACGTTTTGGCCTGTGGGGTGAACGGAGAGACGGTGGAACTGAACCGCCCGATTATGGAAGACGCCGCCGTTCAGTTGTATAAGTGGGAGGACGAAGAAGGCAAGCACGCTTTCTGGCATACGTCGGCCCACCTGATGGCAGAGGCCATGCAGGAGCTGTGGCCCGGCATCCAGTTCGGCATTGGTCCGGCCATTGAAAACGGCTTCTACTACGACGTGATGCCGCCCGAGGGTGTGACCATTACGGAGGGCGATTTTCCCCGCATCGAGCAGAAAATGCAGGAGCTCGTGCAGCGTAAGGAGGCCCTCGTCCGGAAAAGCATTTCAAAGGAAGACGCCCTGAAATTCTTCGGCGACCGGGGACAGACCTATAAGAACGAGCTGATCGCTGAACTGGAGGACGGACATATCACGACCTATACGCAAGGTAACTATACGGACCTGTGCCGCGGTCCGCACTTGATGACTACGGAACCGATCAAGGCAGTGAAAGTGATGTCCGTGTCGTCCGCTTACTGGCGCGGCGACGAGAAACGCCCCCAGCTGACGCGCGTATATGGCATCTCCTTCCCCAAAAAGAAGATGCTGGACGAGTATCTGCAGATGCTCGAGGAAGCAAAACGCCGCGACCACCGGAAGATCGGTAAGGAAATGGAACTCTTCATGTTCTCGGATTTGGTGGGCAAGGGCCTCCCGATGTGGCTGCCGAAGGGAACGGCGCTGCGCCTTCAGCTGGAAGATTTCCTGAAAAGAATACAGAAACGCTTCGGCTACCAGCAGGTGATGACGCCTCACATCGGGTCGAAGAACCTGTATGTCACGTCCGGCCACTATGCCAAGTATGGCAAGGACTCCTTCCAGCCGATTCATACCCCCGAGGATGGAGAGGAGTACATGCTCAAGCCGATGAACTGCCCTCATCATTGTGCCATCTATGCCTGGAAGCCGCGTTCGTACAAGGACCTGCCCTTGCGTCTGGCCGAGTTCGGGACCGTTTACCGCTATGAGCAGAGCGGCGAGCTCCACGGACTGACGCGCGTGCGCGGATTCACGCAGGACGATGCACACATCTTCTGCCGCCCGGATCAAGTGAAGGATGAGTTCCTCCGAGTGATGGACATCATTATGATTATCTTCAAAGCCTTGAAGTTCGACAAGTTCGAGGCTCAGATTTCCCTGCGCGACAAGGTGAACCGCGACAAATACATAGGCAGTGAAGAAAACTGGGAAAAGGCGGAACAGGCCATCATTGAAGCCTGCGAAGAAAAAGGGCTCCCGGCCAAGATTGAATACGGAGAAGCCGCATTCTACGGGCCGAAACTGGACTTCATGGTGAAGGACGCGCTGGGCCGGCGCTGGCAGCTCGGTACGATACAGGTGGATTACAATCTGCCGGAACGCTTCCAGTTGGAATACACCGGAGCGGACAACCAGAAGCACCGGCCGGTAATGATCCACCGCGCCCCCTTTGGGTCGATGGAACGCTTCGTTGCCGTGCTGATAGAGCATACGGCCGGACACTTCCCTTTATGGCTGGCGCCGGATCAGGTGGCCGTATTGCCTATCTCGGACAAGTTCAACGACTACGCCCAAAGCGTCGTGGCCCAGTTGGAGCAGAATGATGTGCGCGCCTTCGTGGACAGCCGCTCAGAGAAAATAGGCCGCAAGATCCGTGACAACGAGATGAAGCATATTCCTTACCTGCTCGTTGTAGGCGAGAAAGAGGCCGAAACCGGCCGCGTATCCGTCCGGAAACAGGGCGAAGGCGACCAGGGAGATATGGAAATCGCTGACTTTGTGAAGAAAGTCAGGGACGAAGTGAGTGAAATGACGGAAAAGTATTAACTTTGCACCCACGAATAAAAAATCAAGCGGTCTATACGAAAACATATAGCATCGAACGTAGATTGAATGAAGAACGATAAGACAAAGCTGTACTATCGCGTCAACGAGCAAATCCGCTCCCGCGAGGTGCGTATCGTGGGGGACGATATAGAGTCCTCTGTCATGCCGGTCCACAAGGCCTTGCAGATGGCCGAACAGCGCGGCGTGGATTTGGTGGAGATTTCTCCTAATGCCGTACCTCCGGTGTGCAGGCTTATTGACTATTCTAAATTCTTGTACCAGCAGAAGAAAAAACAGAAGGAGCTCAAGGCCAAGCAGGTGAAGATTGAGGTCAAGGAGATTCGCTTCGGTCCGCAGACCGATGACCACGACTACAACTTCAAGCTGAAGCACGCGAAAGAGTTTCTTTCTGAGGGCGATAAGGTGAAGGCTTACGTCTTTTTCCGTGGACGCAGTATTCTTTTCAAGGAGCAGGGCGAGGTGCTGTTGCTGCGTTTCGCCAACGACTTGGAGGAATACGGTAAGGTGGAGCAAATGCCTGTGCTCGAAGGCAAGCGCATGATTATATTCATCGCCCCGAAGAAGGCCGCGGCGGGAAAGCCCAAAGACAATTCGGGCGAAGAGGCAAAGCCGGCTTCGGAAGCTACAAAAGCCCGCCCCAAGACGGCTCCCAAGGTGAAAGAACAGAAGGAGTACACCGGCCCCAAGGTGGAAGGAGAGGATTTCTGAATGGAAAAGTAGCGCCCGCGTTCGGTATATACGTGTGCGCAATACATAATCACAACTATAAAATAAACAACAATGCCAAAAGTAAAGACTAATTCCGGTGCCAAAAAGAGGTTCGCCCTTACCGGAACGGGTAAAATCAAGCGGCGTCATGCCTTTCACAGCCACATCTTGACGAAGAAAACGAAGAAGCAGAAGCGTAATCTGGATCACGTGACTCTTCTTGACTCTGCGAACAAGCGTCAAGTGAGAGAGTTGCTTCGCCTGCGTTGATGTGAATTAAGAGTGAGCAGTAGAAAGAGAAAGTAAAACGAATGTTCAGCCTGCAAGTCCGCTTTCGACAGCGGCGCTGACAATCAAAACAAAAAGAAATTATGCCAAGATCAGTAAATCACGTAGCTTCAAGAGCTAAAAGAAAAAGAATTCTGAAATTAACCCGCGGCTATTATGGTGCGCGCAAGAACGTGTGGACCGTAGCCAAGAACACGTGGGAAAAGGGTCTGACCTATGCCTACCGCGACCGCCGCAACAAAAAGCGCAACTTCCGCGCGCTTTGGATTCAGCGTATCAATGCGGCCGCACGTTTGGAAGGCTTTTCCTATTCCCAGCTGATGGGCAAACTTCATAAGGCCGGCATTGAAATCAACCGCAAGGTTTTGGCCGACCTGGCAGTGAACAATCCCGAAGCATTTAAGGCTATCGTAGCACGCGTAAAATAAGACCTGATGAAACAATAGTGGGGGACGCATAATGGATTATGTGTCCCCCACTATGTTTTATACAGGATAAATCTCCCAATCATGAGCGACGGAAATTATAATCGGAATTTGTTGCCGTACAAGGATTACCAGAGCGGTGTCCGTGCCGGACGGGCCCAGATGAAAGCGCAGGCCATGAGGGCTTTTGAAAACTGGTACACAGAGCAATATCCCTCGGCCTCGCCCGCTACGACGCAAGCCGCGCTTCGTGATTTCGCAAACTATTTGCACTAAAAAATCGTAATGACTTGCCCTTGTCAGAGGAAAGAATTAATTTTGCCTATAATATTCATAGAACTATGACAGCTGACTTTATTGCCGACAAAATCGTGATGGACGGTCTGACTTTCGATGACGTCTTATTGGTACCCGCTTATTCGGACGTACTGCCTCGCGTGGTGGACCTTAGTACAAAATTCTCCCGGAATATCACGTTGCAGATACCATTCGTGACGGCTGCGATGGATACCGTAACGGAGGCCCCTATGGCCATCGCAATAGCACGCGAAGGCGGTATCGGCGTGATACACAAGAATATGTCTATTGAAGAGCAGGCCAAACAGGTGGCTATCGTGAAGCGTGCGGAAAACGGCATGATTTATGACCCTGTGACGATCAAACGGGGTAGCACCGTGCGGGATGCCCTGCAGCTGATGCGCGAATATCACATTGGCGGGATTCCTGTGGTGGACGATGAGATGCATTTGGTCGGCATAGTCACGAATAGAGATCTGCGCTTCGAACGCAATATGGATAAGCAGATTGATGAAATTATGACGCACGAGAACCTGGTGACTACAACGCAGCAGACAGACCTGATGAGCGCCAGCCAGATTCTCCAGGAAAACAAGATAGAAAAACTCCCTGTGGTGGACAAGAATGGAAAACTTGTCGGCTTGATTACATACAAGGATATTACCAAGGCCAAGGATAAACCCATGGCCTGCAAGGACGAGAAAGGTCGTCTGCGCGTGGCTGCTGGTGTTGGCGTGACGAAGGATACGCTCGAGCGTATGGACGCGCTGGTTCAGGCAGGAGCCGATGCTATCGTAATCGATACGGCGCATGGACATTCTAAGTACGTAATAGAAAAACTGCGGGAGGCAAAGGCTTCTTTCTCTCAAATAGATATAGTCGTAGGTAACGTGGCTACGGGCGATGCGGCACGCATGCTTGCAGAGGCAGGCGCCGACTCGATCAAGGTCGGTATCGGTCCGGGATCGATTTGCACGACGCGGATTGTCGCCGGTGTCGGCGTACCCCAGCTGTCTGCCGTGTATGATGTGGCCTGCGCACTCAAGGGGACGGGAGTGCCCTTGATCGCTGACGGTGGTCTGCGCTACTCTGGCGATATTGTGAAGGCTTTGGCCGCGGGTGGCTACAGCGTGATGATCGGCTCGCTGGTTGCAGGTACCGAAGAGAGCCCGGGCGAAACGATTATTTTCAACGGGCGAAAGTTTAAGACCTATCGTGGAATGGGCAGCCTCGAGGCAATGGAGAACGGGTCGAAAGACCGCTATTTCCAGTCCGGAGTGGAAGAGGTGAAGAAGCTCGTGCCCGAAGGTATTGCCGGTCGCGTGCCCTATAAGGGGACAGTACAAGAAGTTGTATATCAATTGGTCGGCGGGCTTCGTTCCGGTATGGGATATTGCGGTGCGGCGACCATAGAGAAACTTCACGACGCGAAGTTTACACGCATTACAGGTGCAGGCGTTCACGAGAGCCATCCGCATGATATAACGATAACGAGCGAGGCTCCGAATTATAGCCGTCCTGAATGATCTGAAGTGCGCAAGCATGCATCCTGATATGAAGTCTTTCTTTTTTAGCATGATATTATTTGCCTTGGCTACGTTTGTGGCCAAGGCAGATAGTGATGATCCGGTATTGATGCGGATTAATGGCGAGCCGGTTTATCGTAGTGAGTTTGAGTACTCCTATAATAAGAATGGCAACCTGGCCGGTGCTGTCGAGCAGAAATCCGTGGAGGAATATGCGGACATGTTTGTCAACTATAAATTGAAAGTTCTCGCGGCGCGTGCGGCCCACCTGGACACGCTCGAGTCCTTTCAGAAAGAATATGCGCACTATCGGGATTTGCAGTTGCTGCCAAGTTTGGTGGATAGCGCCTATATAGATTCGGTGGCTTATTCTCTGTATGAGCGTACGGCTCAGCAGCTGAAGGGCCAGGATATGTTGAGAGTAGCCCATATAATGCTGACTGTGAAGCAGGGCGCGACAGACGAGGAAAGGGAAAGCGTTCGCTTGCGTTGCGACTCGATTTATAAAGCCATCATGAACGGTGCGGATTTCATGGAGATGGCAAAGCGTTTTTCTCAGGACAAGGCCACAGCGCGCAGCGGAGGCATTTTGCCTTGGCTGGGCCCCGGTATGGCTATTCGCGAAATTGAGCAAGCTGCTTATGCGATGCAGCCCGGCCAGGTGTCGGAACCGATAAGTTCTGCCTTGGGTTTCCACCTGATTAAGATGTTGGAACGGAAGCAACTGGCTCCGTACGATTCATTAAGGAAATCCATCTTGGAGAGTCTGTACCGGCAAGGAATTGCGGAGGCCTCAGCGGAACATCGCATAAGCAAACTGCTGGCCAGGTATGGAAACAGACTCACAAGAGAGGCGTTGCTGGACAGCGTCTACGTCAGATTGCTTGCCCGGCAGCCGGATCTTAAGTATTTGATTCAGGAGTATCACGACGGCCTGCTCTTGTACGAAATAAGCCAGCGGACAGTATGGGACAAAGCCAAGAACGATGGAGAAGGACTGGAACGGTTCTTCAAGGCAAACAAGAAGAATTATCAGTGGGACGGTCCCCGTTTCCGCGGATATATCGTTCATAGCAAGGACCCGAAGCTGGTGAAGAAAGCTGCCAAAATCCTGAAGAAGGAGGACAACTGGCGCACGGCTATACATCGTGAGTTCAATCGTGATTCTGTCATGGTGACGGTGCAAGGGCCGTTTTTGGCCAAGCAGGGAGAAAATCCCTATATAGATGCACGGGCTTTCGGCGGGACAGAGCCGTCGCCGCGTGAGGGCTTTCCCTATTTTGAACTTGTGGGAAAAAAATTGAAGCGTCCAGAAACTTACGCCGACGTTAAATCCCAGGTGGAGAACGATTATCGGAAGGTATTGGAAGACCAATGGGTCGCTGAACTTAGAAAACAATATAGTGTGGAAATAAATAGCGCAGTATTACAAACGGTAAACAGGCACTAATTTTACGATGATGCGACAATTATTTATATGTGTGCTAAGCACTTTATTCTCGTTGCAGCTGTGTGCGCAAAGCAACGTGGTGGACGAGGTCATTTGGGTAGTGGGAGACGATCCTATCCTTCTGAGTGACGTGGAGGAAACTCGTATTAGTCTGGAAATGCGCGGCGAGCATATAGACAATCCTTATTGCGTCATTCCCGAGCAGCTGGCTATCCAGAAGCTGTTTCTTCATCAGGCAGACTTGGATAGCATAGAAGTTGATGAAGTGGACGTTATCCAGGCAGCAGATGCTCAGATTAATGAAGCCATTCAGAATTTCGGGTCGCGGGAAAACGTAGAGACTATGGCTCGAAAGAGCATATCTCAATTCCGCGAGCAGCTGAAGAAAAGAATGCGCGACGACGAGCGTGTGCGTCGGATGCAGATGAAATTAACTGAAAACATTAAAGTTACGCCGGCTGAAGTGCGCGAGTATTTCAAGAGCGTCCCCGAGGATAGTTTGCCTTTTATCCCGACGCAAGTTGAAGTACAGATTATAACGTATGTGCCCCAGGTGTCGCGTGCGGAAGTAGAGCGCATTGAAAATCAGTTGCGCGAGTTCGCTCGGCGAGTCAATTCCGGAGAGGCCGACTTTTCCACTTTAGCCAAGTTTTATTCTCAGGACGGCTCGGCTCGTAATGGCGGGGAGCTCGGTTACAGCGGACGCAATCAGTGGGTTCCTGAGTTTTCCAATGTCGCGTTCAGCTTGAATGACCCTAAGAAAGTCTCCAAGATTGTACGGACGGAGTTCGGATACCACATCCTCCAATTGATAGGAAAACGTGGAGATAAGGTAAATGTCCGCCATATCCTGTTGAAGCCCGAGATTGATGAGAGTGAAATTCAGCACGGGCTTAACCGCTTGGATTCTATAGCCGATGATATTCGGACGGATAAGTTTTCTTTCGACGAAGCTGCAGCGGTACTTTCGGATGATAAGGACACGCGGAACAATCATGGCCTGATGGCGTTTTTCAATACCGAGACGCGCGAACTGACTTCGCGTTTCCAGATGAAGCAGCTCCCTCCCGAGATAGCGAAAGTCGTGGAAAACATGAAGGTAGGAGAGGTGTCGAAAGCGTTTGAGATGGTCAACGAGAAAGGCCAGCGTGTGTGCGCTATCGTCCGTTTGAAAGAGCGAATAGAAGGTCATCGCGCCAGTATCACAGAAGATTTCCAGCGTTTGAAGGACGTTGTTTATTCCCAGCGCAGTCAGGAGATTATAGATAAATGGATTCGCGAGAAGCAGCGCACCACGTACGTCCGAATAAGTAATAACTGGAGAAATTGCGAGTTCAGGTATCCCGGATGGATAAAGTGAGAAGGTTTCACTCTGTAGGGGTGAGGTGGCTCTTATTGTTAGGTGCGGTGTTCTTCTTCTGGGCCAGTATTAGTGCTCAGGTGAGGCCGCACCGTTCCGGTGGTGAGCGCAAGTTGCAGGAATCGTCTGAAGTCGTGCAGTTGGTTTACGCGGACAACGTCATCCGGAAACAATTTGACAACCCTGATGCCCAGCGCTTCAGCGGCAACGTACAGTTCTATCATGCCGGAATGCATCTGTACTGCGACAGTGCAGTCCTCTACCAGGAGAGCAACTCATTTGAGGCCTTCGGTCATGTCCGCATCTTGCAGGGCGACACGCTTTCACTTACAGGAGCCCGTCTCTATTATAATGGTAATGACCTTTTGGCCGAAATGAGGGAGAATGTCGTGATGAAGCATCGTCAGCAGACGCTTTATACGGATTCCCTTAATTATGACAGGCTTTACAATTATGCCTACTTCTTCGATAGCGGTAAGCTGGTAGATGGCGACAATGTCCTTACTTCCGACTGGGGGGAATATCATACAGATACCAAGCAGTCCACGTTTAACTACCAGGTAGAATTGGTCAGTCCCAAATTCCGTCTGGTCTCTGATACCCTGCATTACGATACCCAGACGAAGTGGGCTAACGTGATGGGGCCTTCCAATATTTATAGCGATGATAATCGCATTTATACCGAACACGGCTATTACAACACGCAGACGGAAGAAATCCGGTTGTTCGACCGTTCCCACGTCTATAATCAAGGCAGGAATGTCGTAGGCGACACCATATATTATGATAAAGCCACCGGCATTACGCGGGCTTATCGGAACATCTATTACGAAGATCTGAAGAATAAGAATATCATGACCGGCGACTATTGCCTATACAACGAGATTACGGGCGAGGCTGTTGCCTATGACAGAGCGTTGATCAAAGATTTTTCAAATGGTAATGATACCCTTTTCTTGCATGCAGATACTTTGCGTTTATATACTTACAATATTGATACCGACTCTGTTTATCGTAAACTGCATGCCTATTTTCACGTGCGAGCCTATCGAACGGACATACAAGCGGTAGCCGATTCGGCTGTCTTCAATTCCCGGCTACAGCGGCTCCGCCTTTACAAAGATCCCATAGTGTGGAGCGACATGCGGCAAATCGTCGGCGAGGAAATCTCCGTGTTTGTTAATGATTCCACGCTGGATAGCATTTATGTAGACCGACAGGCATTACTTGTGGAGCGTCTGGATTCCGTTCATTATAATCAGATTGCTGGACAGCAGATGCGCTCATATTTTGAACGCGGAGAGATGAAACTGAATTGCGTGGACGGGAATGTCTACGTCATAAATTATCCTTTGGAGAAAGACAGCTCCATATTATATCAGAATTACACAGAGACGACGAAGTTGCGCATGTACATGGAAAACAGGAAGATGAAGCGCCTGTGGGCTCCGGCGTCTCAAGGCTGTTTCTATGCAGTCGGCATGGCACCGCCAGAACGTACGTATCTCAGCAATTTCGCATGGTTCGATTATATAAGGCCGCGCGACAAGTATGATTTGTTTGAGTGGCGGCCAAAGAAGAAAGGCATGGAATTAAAACCGTCCGTGCGGCATGAGGCTCCCTTGCAGACGCTTGGTAAAAAGAGTAATGAGCAGAAGCCCGAGCCCCTATCGGATAGTTCGCAGCCAGCCGCTCCGGCAAACGATGATGAAGAGTAGCAGCCCGGTGTCGCTCTGGCCAAAGCCTTTCCTGATTTGATATAGACGACCGATTACGTAAGTAACGCCTTATGAGTGACATCATCAGATTACTTCCAGACTCTGTAGCCAACCAGATTGCGGCGGGCGAGGTGATTCAGCGCCCTGCGTCCGTTGTGAAGGAATTGGTTGAAAATGCGATAGATGCACAAGCCAAACACATACAGTTGTTGGTGACGGATGCAGGAAAATCCTGCATACAAGTTATTGACGATGGCATTGGCATGAGTGAGACCGATGCCCGCCTGTCCTTTGAGCGGCATGCTACCTCCAAGATCAGCGCGGCCGCAGATTTGTTCGACTTGCACACGATGGGATTTCGCGGCGAGGCCTTGGCGTCTATCGCGGCTGTCGCGCAGGTTGAACTGCGCACCAGAACCCGCAACGAGGAATTGGGCGTCAGTATCGTCATAGAGGGGAGCAAGCTGAAGGAGCAACTTCCGATCAGTTGTCCCGTCGGAGCGAATTTCTCCGTCCGTAATCTGTTTTTCAACGTACCGGCCCGCCGTAAATTTCTCAAGTCCAACCAGACGGAAATGAGCAATATCATGATGGAGTTTGAGCGTATAGCTTTGGCCCATCCGGACGTTTTCTTTACACTGCATGCCAATGGGGCGGTTGTGCTGAATCTGCCCGAAGGCAATTTCCGCCAGCGCATTGTCAGCGTGTTCGGAAAGAAGATAGATAACCACTTGGTCCCCGTCAGCGTGGAGACGGCTTTGGCCAAAATTGACGGGTTCGTCGGCGAGCCTCGGAGCGCCCGGAAGAAAGGCACCCAGCAATACTTCTTCGTGAACGGGCGCTATATGCGTCATCCCTATTTTGCGAAAGCCGTGATGACGGCGTACGACCGCCTGATTCCGGAGGGCGAGCAAGTTCCCTATTTCCTGAGATTTGAAGTCGATCCGGCCAAAATCGACGTCAACATCCATCCGTCCAAGACGGAAATCAAGTTTCAGGACGAACAGCCTTTGTGGCAGATTCTTTTGGCCGCCGTACGCGAGGCTTTGGGGAAATACAGCGCGGTACCGACGATAGATTTCGACACCGAGAATCGTCCCGACATCCCCGTATTCCAGCCCGGCAGAACGGATAATATTGAGCCGCCACAGATTCATGTCGATAATTCCTACAACCCTTTTGAGCGGGAGGCGACGCGCGGCGGATATTCCTACAATACGCGTCGGCAGTCAGCGAATGCTGCGCCGGCAGACTGGCAACAGGCTTTTGCCTCGGCTTTGCAGGCGACATCGGGATTTGAGGACGGAAACAGAGAGGAACAGCCCAAACTTTACGACGATTTGCCGCAAAGCGAGCAGGCAGTTTGGACTGAATCATCTGCCGGGTGCTTTCAGCTGATGAACCGTTATATTGTGGTGCCGGTCTCTGACGGCCTGCTTTTCGTGGAGCAGCACAGAGCCCATATGCGCATACTTTACGACATGTACATGCAGCAGGTCCGGGACAAGTCTGGCGTAGCGCAAGGATTGCTGTTCCCGCAGATGGTGCAGTTCCAGCCCTCTGCGGCCGCCTTGTTCGATACGTTGCTCGATGGGTTGACACTTGTCGGTTTCGACATCTCGCCCCTTGGCGGCGGCAGTTACTCCGTGATGGGCATTCCAGCCGGCACAGAGGGCGGCGACCCCGTCCGTTTGTTGCAGGATCTGCTGAGCGACGTTTCCGAAGGCAATGACCGCGCGGCGGACAAAATACCACAAATCATAGCTTTATCCTTGGCCCGTCGGGCCGCTGTCAGTACTGGCCAAGAATTGCAGAGCGATGAAATGTCCACCTTGTTGCGCGATTTGTCGCGTACGTCCAACGCTGTTTACGACCCGATGGGCAAGCGCATTCAGTATTTGCTCTCCGAACAGTCTATCCAGGATTTCTTCAAATAGGATTCATATGTGTCCGCTTCTCCGCCGCACGGGCAGGCGTGGCGGGCAGAATGCATACCGGTTCTTCTGTGACATTGGTCGGCAAAGCAGTCGCGTGGGCTTCGGGAGCAGATAGGAAAGAATAGTGTTTCTCACTCCGAATGTGTAAATATACATTAATATTACCCCGAGGTGGTAATAATTATAGCTTTGTGAAAACAAATTAACGATTCCTCGTTTTTTTCTTTCAAGAATTCTTTGGTCAAAAGTTTTTTTCTTACATTTGCACAAAAATGCGGGTTAGTGGTGTACCTGTATCCGCGTAAACAGGGGTTATCGCTCAAGGGGGAAACCGAATGAGCGCGGCTGGATTCAGACAAGGTCCATTCTTTGCAGAGTCCTTTCGAGAAAGACGGATCGCCAGCCTGTCCCCAGAAATTAATCAGACCATTGTTTAATTTAATAATTAAGAGTTATGAGAAAATTGATGTTACTCCTTGCCTTTGCCGGCTTGACAACTGCGGCAGTGGCACAAGACACAGAAATTCCTCGGAGCAAGTATAGCGTAGCTACTAATTCGTTCTGGGCCAATTGGTATGTGTCCGCAGGTTTGGATTTCAATGCTGCATACACCTCTCAGGAAAACTGCAGCAATAAGAATCCGTTTAGCGTAGACCGTGGTACCTTCGGTTTCGATGTTGCTGTCGGCAAGTGGTTCACGCCGAGCATCGGTCTTCGTACGAAGTTTCAGGGCTTATGGGCAAAGCAGGTCAACACCCGCACCAATCACCCGGCATATAAGTTCTGGAATCTGCACGAGGATGT
>CALUIN010000038.1 GCA_944320745.1 uncultured Alloprevotella sp.
CGCCTAAGCCCCGTTCAAACTCGCCTAAGCCCCGTTCAAACTCGCCTAAGCCCCGTTCAAACTCGCCTAAGCCCCGTTCAAACTCGCCTAAGCCCCGTGCAAACTTGCCTAGGCCCCGTGCAAACTTGCCTAGGCCCCGTGCAAACACGCCTAAGCCCCGTTCAAACTCGCCTAAGCCCCGTCCGCAGCCTGCCGGGCCGGGCGCACGCCGGGCAGCGGCTGCGGCGAAGCGGAACGGGCCTATTCCTTTTTATATACTATACAGACATCCGCGCCCGACGGTGCGACAGCCTGCTTCCGCGCCGCCTGCCGGCTACAGCCTGGCCTGCCACCGGCCGGCGCGGAAGCGGGACGGCGGCGCGGATTCTCCGTGCTAAACAAATTAACCCGCAGCCGACAAAAAAAAAGAAGGACGGAAATTTCGCCAAAACAAGCGGAAATTGTAATTTTGTGTCGGAAAAAAATTCACCCTAATAAACAGTTACAATTATGGTAAACTACAAAGACTTAGGTTTGGTGAACACCCGCGAGATGTTCAAGCGCGCCATCAACGGCGGCTATGCCATCCCTGCATTTAACTTCAACAACATGGAGCAACTGCAGGCCATCATTCAGGCCGCTTCAGAGAAGAAGAGCCCGGTGATTCTCCAAGTTTCCAAGGGAGCCCGCCAGTATGCCAACCAGACGCTGCTGCGCTACATGGCTGAGGGCGCCGTGCAGTATGCCAAGGAGTTGGGCTGCAACCATCCCGAGATCGTGCTCCACCTGGACCACGGCGACTCCTTCGAGCTCTGCAAGAGCTGCGTGGACATGGGCTTCAGCTCTGTCATGATCGACGGTTCCGCACTCCCCTACGACGAAAACGTTGCCCTGACCAAGAAAGTCGTTGAATACGCCCACCAGTACGACGTAACCGTAGAAGGCGAGCTCGGCGTGCTGGCCGGTGTAGAAGACGAGGTGGCACACGAGGAGTCCCACTATACGAAACCCGAGGAAGTCGTAGACTTCGTGACGAAGACCGGCGTGGACAGCTTGGCTATCTCCATCGGTACGTCGCACGGTGCCTACAAGTTCAAGCCCGAGCAGTGCACGCGCGACCCGAAGACGGGCCGTCTGATTCCTCCTCCCTTGGCTTTCGACGTGCTGGACGCCATCATGGTTCAGCTTCCCGGCTTCCCCATCGTGCTTCACGGCTCCTCCAGCGTGCCCCAGGATGAGGTCGACACGATTAACAAGTTCGGCGGCAAGCTGCCCGATGCTGTCGGCATCCCCGAGGAGCAGCTGCGCAAGGCTGCCAAGAGCGCTGTCTGCAAGATTAACATCGACTCCGACTCCCGTCTGGCCATGACCGCTGCCATTCGCCGCGTCTTCGCCGAGAAGCCGGGCGAATTTGACCCGCGCAAGTACCTCGGCCCGGCCCGCGAGGAGATGAAGAAGCTCTACGAGCACAAGATTGTCGAAGTATTGGGCTCCGAGAACAAACTGGCTCAGCTCGACTGATCCCGGTCGCAACAGAAACTGTCGGCCGCCGCATCCCCAAGGGGACGCGGCGGCTTTTCTTTACCCCGGTGCCACGCAAAAAGCCCGCCCGGTCCACCGATGGTGGCCCGGGCGGGCAAATCAGACGCACAGGCGGCCTCAGCGGGCCAGGTAGTCCGTCACATTCTTCTCAATGCGGACGGCCAGATCATCGTGGTCCGCGCGGACGAACTTCTCGCCGGTGATGTGCTCGTAGAGTTCGATGTAGCGGTCCGATATGCTGGCTACGATCTCGGGCGTCATCTCAGGCACCTGCTGCCCTTCTCGTCCCTGGAAACCGTTGTCCATGAGCCACTCGCGTACGAATTCCTTCGACAGCTGGCGTTGGGGTTCGCCCTTGGCAAAGCGCTCTTCGTAACCGTCCAGGTAGAAATAGCGGCTGGAGTCGGGCGTGTGGATTTCGTCCATAAGGTAGATGGTACCGTCGTGCTTGCCGAACTCGTATTTCGTATCGACCAGTATCAGGCCGCGACGGGCAGCGATTTCCGTTCCGCGGCGGAAGAGGGCCAGGGTGTACTTCTCCAGCAAGGCGTACTCTTCGGGGGTTGCCAGGCCGCGGGCCAGGATCTCCTCCTTCGAAATGTCCGCGTCGTGCTCGCCGATCTCGGCCTTCGTCGTCGGGGTGATGATGGGTTCGGGGAAGCGCTCGTTCTCGCGCATGCCGTCGGGAATCTTCACGCCGCAGATCTCGCGCACGCCCTTCTGGTAAGCGCGCCAGGCGCTGCCGCAAAGGTAGCCGCGCACTATCATCTCGACGGGGAATCCCTCACACATGACGCCGACGGTCACCATCGGGTCGGGCGTGGCCAGTTTCCAGTTCGGGCAGATGTCCTTCGTCGCATCGAGGAACTGTGCCGCTATCTGGTTCAATACTTGTCCCTTGTAGGGGATACCTTCGGGGAGAATCACGTCAAAGGCGGAGATGCGGTCGGTCGCTACCATGACCAGACGGTCGCCTAAGTTGTACACATCGCGGACTTTCCCGTGATAGACGCTCTGCTGTCCGGGAAAATGAAAATCAGTTTTGGTCAGTGCATTCATTGCTTCTGATATTGTGAATTGCGTTATTGTCGTTCGCCTCGCGGACGGCTGCCGCGCGGTCATAAGCCTCGACGATACGGGCCACGAGTTTGTGGCGCACGATGTCGTTCTTGTCCGTCTCCACAAAGGCTATGCCGGGAATGCCCCTCAGCACGCGGAGCGCGTCCAGCAGTCCGGACTGCCGGGGCGAGGGTAAGTCGATCTGCGTCTGGTCTCCGGTGACAATCATCTTAGTGTTCCAACCCATGCGGGTAAGGAACATTTTTATCTGGGCCGGCGTCGTGTTCTGCGCCTCGTCCAGAATGACGACAGCATCGCTCAGTGTCCGCCCGCGCATAAAGGCCAGCGGCGCTATCTGTATGACATTCGTCTCCATATACTCCTGGAGCTTGGCCGCAGGTATCATCTCCTGCAGCGCGTCATAGAGCGGCTGCAGGTAAGGGTCAATCTTCTCCTTCATGTCGCCGGGCAAAAATCCCAGCTTCTCCCCTGCCTCTACGGCAGGGCGGCTCAGAATGATGCGCTTCACTTCCTTTGCCTTCAGCGCCCTTACGGCCAAGGCTATGGCCGTATAGGTCTTCCCGGACCCGGCCGGTCCCACGGCGAAGAGCATGTCGTTCTCGCGGAAGGCCTCCACCAGGCGGCGCTGGTTCTCGCTGCGCGCCACGATGGGCTTGCCGCCCGTGCTGTACACGATGACATCGCCGGACGGCTCGCTCCGGCCAGGACGGTGAGTCACTATGTCCACGAGGTGTTCCTCCGTGAGCTGGTTGAAGCGGGCGCAGTGTCGCTCCAGGGCTTGGAACGTCCGTTCAAACTCGGCCATTTCGTTCTCGTCGCCCATGACTTTCAACACATTGCCGCGCCCTATGATGCGGAGCTTGGGGCACAATGCGCGCAGCATGCGCAGATTCGCATTGTTCACGCCGAAGAACATGATGGGGTCTGCCTCTTCCAGTACGAAATGCTTCTCTATCATTCAAATCCTTTCTTGCCGGCGCCCGGCCTCCGGGCCCGACTTATGTCATGCAAAATTAATGAATCTGCCGGAAAGAAGCCGATTTTTTTGTACTTTTGTAGGGTAATCTCCCGGCCTTTCCGGGGGAAAGACTGTTAAAACTATCCAGACAACTCTGCCCATGCACTTCAACCCCAAGGCCCAGCGCCACGCGCTGCCCGGCCTGTTCGTTCTGATTGCGCTCATACTGATTGTGGCGCTTCGCTTCGGCGGTTGCGAATCCTGCCAGACGGAGCGGCGCAGAGCGACCAAGGCGATTCGGCACAACGCCGTATTAGTCCACAGCCGGAAAGTGGACGCCATACTCTCAGCGCCGCGCCGACCGCTGCAGCTGACGGACCACGAGGACCGACCAAAGAAAAACCGGATCGTTGGCGTGAAGAACTATTCGGAGGCCTTCCCCGACCTGAACGACGTGCAGCTGCGCACGGCCCGCGTTCTGGGCATCTCCCTCATAGCCAACCGCGAAGAGGCGCACCACCACCTGCGCGACCTCGTCTACATAGGCGACAATCCCTACTTCCGCGTGGAGCGCCTCTCGCACTCCATCCCCTACCTCGTGCCGCGGGCGGAACGGCTGCTGACTGAGATTGCGCGCAACTTCATCGACTCGCTGCAGTCCAAGGGACTGCCTTTCTATAAAATTGTGGTGACCTCCGTGCTGCGCACACGCCAGGACGTCGACCGGCTGCGACGGGTGAACGGCAACGCGTCCGAAAACAGCTGCCACCAATACGGGACGACTTTCGACATCTGCTACAACAGCTTCTACCGCGTCTATGACCCGGACGACCAGACGAAGCGGCAGGTTTGGTCCGGCAATCTGAAGGCCGTCCTGGCCGAAGTGCTGGCGGACCAACGCCGGCTGGGCACGTGCTACGTGCGCTACGAGGCGTTTCAGTCCTGCTTTCACATCACGGCGCGCTAAGTCCGCCTCACTGCCGCCGTGCCGGCCGAGGGCTGGACGCCGGGGGTCTCTTGCCGCCCGCCGCCTGCTTCCGGCGGGAAGAGGCCGCCGGAAAATTTCCCCCACTGCACTCCCCGCGACCTGCCCGGACTGATCCGAGCGGGCCGCGGGGAGTGCGTATCGGAAAAGGGGGAAAGAAACGACCGGCGTGGGCCACAAAAAACAGTCCTTAGCCCCGTCCGGACGGGGCTAAGGACTGTCGGCACGGGGCTAAGCCCCGTGTTCACGAGAACTGACTGGCGCCGGCCCGCGCGCAGCCCGCGTGGGATGATCAGGGCTGGGCCAGCGAGTCGCGGCGGTGCGCATGGCGCTGAACCGGCTGCTCCAATGCAGGAGTTGCCGTCTCCTCGCCGCCATCTGCCTCGGCGCCTTCGTCGGAAGTTTCGTCGTCGAACGTCATTTCGTACAACGTGTTGCCATGCTCATCGTAGAGCACGCTGTCCAGCTCGAAAGAGTCGGGCTTCTCGACGGGCGGATAGTACACGCGCTCATAAGAGGCGGGGTCTATGTCCTCGGGGGGCAGACCGTACCGCTTCATGTAGCGTGGCGCCAAAGCCGGATCCTCCAGCACGCGGTGCATGAACAGGCCGAATATGGGCAGCGCCGTGCGGCTGCCCTGTCCCAGACGGCCCGAGCGGAAATGGATGCTGCGATACTCTCCGCCGACCCATGCGCCGCCGACGAGTGCGGGCGTCACGCCGATGAACCAAGCGTCGGAATGGTTGTTGGACGTACCGGTCTTGCCGCCGAAATCTATTTTTCCGTTGAACGTGCCCATGTACTTGGCCGCGCCAAGCGCTTGCGACGTTCCGCCGCCGTCGCGCACACCGGCCTCGAGCAACTTCTGCACGTAGAAGGCGGAGCGGCGGTCTAGCACGCGCGTCTCGGCCGGATCGGCTTCATAGACCACCTTGCCTTCGCGGTCCACGATGCGGGAGACGAGGACGGGATCCACGTGTACACCGTCGTTGGCTACCGTGGCGTAGGCGTTGACCATTTCAAAGAGGTTGACATCGCTCGATCCGAGCGCGAGCGAGGGAGTAGCATCGAGCGGCGAGAGGATGCCCATCTCGTGGGCCGTGGTGACGACATTGTCTATGCCGACCTCTTGCCCCAACTTCACGGCTATCGTATTGACACTCTGCGCAAAGGCGGAGCGGAGCGGCAGGTTGGCGTTGGAGAAGTGGCCGTTGGCATTGTGCGGCTGCCACACGGTCGTCGTGTCGCGCTTGGCGTCGTACACTTCCATGCGGATGTAGGAGTCGGTCAGGCGGGCATCGCTCGGCGTCCAGCCCTGCTTCATGGCAGTGGCATAGACAAAGAGCTTGAACGTGGACCCGGGCTGACGCATGGCTTTTACCTTGTCGTACTTCCAGGTCTTGAAGTCGACGTCGCCCACATAGGCTTTCACGGCACCGGTGGAGGGCTCCATGACGACAAAGCCGGCGTGCATGAAGCGTACCATGTAGCGGATGGAGTCCATGGTGCTGATGTTCTCCGTGTGGCCGCCGTCGTAGTCGAAGAGCTTCACGGGGTGCGGCATGTTCATGTAGGCCCAGACGGAATCGGGCTGCCCGGGGAAACGTGCCTCCAGCATTTTATAATAATCGGTGGTGCGGGCAATGTTCTCTATGAAGCCGGGGATAAGATTACCGCGTTCGTCGCGCCAGGGGTCGCCCAGGCCGCGCCAGTGGCTGTCGAAGTTCTGCTGCACCTGGCGCATTTGCTCGACGAGTGCTTCCTCGGCGTAGCGCTGCATTCGGCTATCGAGCGTGGTATAGATCTTCAGCCCGTCGGTATAGGGATCCAGCTCCGGGCAATTTTCCTTGATGTAGTCGGCTACAGCCTGGCGGAAATAGAGGGCTTTCCCGTCGTAGGCGCTCTCGACGTTGAAGTTCAGGACTATGGGCAGGCGCTTCAGGGAGTCAAGCTCGGCCTTGGTCGTGATGCAGGCTCTGCCGAAATGCTTGGCCAGCTCGTCGCGGTGGCTATAGATGTTGTCGAGCACCAGGTTGCGGCGGCTCAGGCTGCGGTCGGGGTTGATGCGGGGATTATAGGTAGACGTGGCTTTCAGCAGGCCGACCAGCACGGCGGCCTCTTCAATTTTCAGCTCGCTCGGCCGCTTGTTGAAGTAAGTCTTGGCGGCGGTCTTGATGCCGTAGGCGTTCGACCCGAAGTCCACGGTGTTGGCGTACATGTTGAGGATGCTGTCCTTCTCGTTGCGCATCTCCAGCTCGACGGCTATGACCATCTCCTTCGTCTTCATGATGAGTATGCCGCACCCGGGGATTTTCCCGACGAGGCCCGTTCCGTATTCCTTGTTTGTGCGAATGCGGAACATGTTCTTCACGAGCTGCTGCGAGATGGTGGAGGCGCCGCGGGCGCGGCCACGGACGGCGTCCTTCATGGCCGCAAGCAAGCCGGGGAAGTCTATGCCGTGATGGTCGAAGAAACGCTCGTCCTCCGTGGACACCAAGGCCTGGAAAAAGGCCGGGCTGATAGAATCGTAGGGGACAGACTGGCGGTTCTCGTCGAAAAACTTGCCGAGCTCCACGCCGTCGGCGGAATAGATGACAGATGCCTCCGGGTTCTGGGGATGCATGATCTCGTAGGCCGAGGGCGACTTGCCGAAGAGCCAGAACAGGTTGACCATGACGGCAAAGACGTAGAACACAATCAGCGCGACTATCGTCAGGACGACGACGAGGCACTTCATCCACCACGGGCGGTGCCGGTAAAGGCCTACGTAACCGCGCCACAAACGCCTCAGACACCGGCCGAGCAGAATGAGCAGGCGGGCAAGCCAGCCCCATATTCCCTTGGACTTTTTTCTATTGTTTCTTTCCATTTTCCAACACTACTGTCGGGCAAAGGTAAGCATTTACGCTTGTGCCCAAGCCGCATTTTGTATAAAATATCTTATTTCGTCATACTGGGACGGGGAAAACCACTGCACGGCCGGGTCCTTCTTGAACCAGGTGATTTGTTTCTTTGCATACACCCGGGTGTTGCGGCGAATTTTCTCAAGGGCGAAGTCGAGCGGCCAGTCCCCGTCGAGATGGCGGAACAGCTCCTTGTAGCCCACGGTATTGAGCGAATTACAATGCCTGAAAGGCAAGACTCTCCGGGCTTCGTCGAGCCAGCCGGCGTCCATCATCTGGTCCACGCGCCGGTTGATGCGGGCGAAAAGTTCGGCTCGCTCGCGCTGAAGCCCGATCTTGACGATGCGGAACGGGCGCTCCTTGGCCTGCCGCGTGCGGAAGGAGGTGTAGGTGCGGCCGGACTGGTGACAGACCTCAAGGGCGTGGACCACGCGCTTGGGATTCTGCAAGTCGCACACGGCGGCATACTCCGGATCCAGGTCACGCAGTTCGGCCACAAGCGGGGCGAGGCCCTCGTCGCGGTAGCGGGCCCGCATCCACTCCCGCGTGGCATCGTCGATCGTAGGTATATCGTCTATTCCCTTGCAGACGGCGTCTATATAAAGCATCGCTCCGCCACAGAGCATGACGACATCGCGCGAGCGGAACAGACTGGGCAGCAGGTGGAGCACTTCCTCCTCGTAGCGGGCGGCGCTGTAATACTCCTCGAGCCCGAGCAGCCCGACAAAGTAATGCGGCACGCGCTGCCGCTCCGCCAGCGTGGGAGCCGCGGTACCTATGGGGATGTCGCGGTAAATCTGGCGCGAATCTGCGTTGAGTATGGGCGTGCCGAACTCCTCGGCCAAACGGAGGCTGAGCTCTGTCTTGCCGATTCCGGTCGGACCTAACAGAACGACGAGGGTCTTCATGATAGGGATGAGATTATGCACACTGCCGCGCTAACCGGGAAGATAGAAAAAGTTGAAAGCCCGTCCGCGCAAAATCCGGCACGGGCCTTCAACAATGCGTCGCCGCGGGAAAGCGGAACGCGGCGCTCCGCTTCAACGGTCACGGACAGTCAGTAGGAATTGCCGTCGCGTATCTCGAACCCGTCGGGATCGAAATCCTCGCTGTCGAAGTTTTCGTCGCCAAAGAAGTTCTCGCCATCAAGGTCGTCGGCCGGCACGGCGCCCTTCCCGCCCACTGCCGGCGTGGCGGGGGCCGAGAAATCAAGCTGCTGGATCTGCTGCGGCGGGTTGCCGGCTGCGCGTATCACTTCCGGCGACGCGAGATGCTCGCCCGGAATGAATTCCTTCACCTCCAGATAGAATACGCGGTCCGAGAAGGGGTCGAAGACGAACTCCAGACGTTGCCCTTCGTCCTCTATAAAGTCGCTCAACACGGTCTCGGCCATGCAATAGAGGTCCTCGTCCACGTGGCCGTTGTCGCTCATGTCTTCGCGCGTGATTTGTTGCCCGCGCTCCCACTCCTCGTCGCAGATGTAAAAGGACGTCATCTGATCGTCCGGATACTGGCACGCTTCGAGAATGATGCGGTTCAGGTCGAGGAAGGTGGCATCGCTGTCGATGCGCAACTCGCGGAGGAAACCGCTCACCTCGTCGGATATGAATTTTATCTTGTAAAGCATGTTGTTCGGTTATTTGATGATACCGCGCTTGGAGCTGTGTACGAAATCCAATATGTACTCGATTTCCTTGCTCATGGGGATTTCCCGGCGGATCTCGGCAAAGCACTCCTCACGCAGTTTCCCGCGCTGATAGAGCAGGCGATACGTGTTGTGGATGTTGTCGATGAGCTCGGGCGAGAATCCGCGTCGCCGCAGACCTACCAGATTGAGCCCGCAATAGGCCACCGGCTCGCGGGCCGCCATAGTGTAGGGCGGGATGTCCTGCCCCGTGCGGGTGCCGCCGCCCACCATGACGTAGCTACCGATACGGCAGAATTGATGAATCAATACGTTGGCACTGATGATGGCAAAGTCGTCCACGACCACCTCACCTGCAATCTTCGTGGAGTTACCGATGACGCAGCCGTTGCCCAGGCAAACGTCGTGGGCGACATGCATGCCCTCCATCAGCAGATTGTTGTTGCCCACGATGGTACGCCCCTTCGCCGCGGTGCCGCGGTTGATGGTGACATTCTCGCGAATTGTGTTGTTGTCGCCTACTTCCGCCGTAGTTTCCTCACCGCGAAATTTCAGGTCCTGAGGCACGGCGCCTATCACTGCACCGGGGAAGAGCACGTTGCCCTTTCCGATTCGCGAGCCGTAGAGCACGGTGACGCTGTTCATCAGGACATTGTTGGAACCGATTACGACGTTCTTGTCAATATAGCAGAAGGGGCCTATCTCGCAACCGTCGCCGATGACGGCTTCCGGATGAACGTAGGCTAATGGACTTATGTTGCTGCTCATGATGCTGGGAATCTGACTATTTGTTCTTCACAATTTGTGCGGTAAACGTGGCTTCGAACGCGACCTTCTCGCCCACGAACGCGAAACCGTGCATGGAGGAGATGCCGTGGCGGATAGGGGCGAGAAGCTCTACCTTGAAGATCAGCGTGTCCCCGGGAACGACCTTGCGGCGGAACTTCACGTCGTCGATGCGCAGGAAGTACGTGCTCCAACGCTCGGGCTCCTCCACGGAGTTGAGCACCAGAAGGCCGCCGGCCTGGGCCATCGCCTCTATCTGAAGTACGCCGGGCATGACGGGCTCCTGCGGGAAGTGTCCTTGGAAGAACTCCTCGTTGGCCGTAACGTTCTTAATGGCCACGATATAGTTGGAACCGGTCTCCACGACCTTGTCCACCAACTGCATGGGGTAGCGGTGAGGCAGCAGTTCCCGGATGCGGTTCACGTCCATCAAGGGCGGCTCGTTCGGGTCGTAGCTCGGCGCCTGTATCTCGTGCTGCCGGATTTCGCGCCGCATCTGGCGGGCGAACTTATTATTAATGGTATGCCCCGGCCGCGTGGCGATGATGCGTCCCTTGATAGGCCGGCCGATGAGCGCCATGTCGCCGATGATGTCGAGCAGCTTGTGGCGGGCCGGCTCGTTGCGCCAGAAAAGGGGCTGATCGTTCAGGTAGCCCAGCTTCGTGGCGTCCTTGTGCTCCACGCCCATGTAGTCCGCCAGCTTGTCCAGGTTTTCCTGCGGAATCTGCCGTTCGTAAATCACGATGGCGTTGTCCAGATCGCCGCCGCGTATCAGTCCGGCCTTGAGCAACTGTTCTATCTCGCGGACGAATACGAACGTGCGCGCCGAGGCTATCTCGTCGGCGAAGTCGTCCATATTGTCCAGTGTGGCGAACTGACTGCTGAGGAACTCAGAGTCAAAGGAAATCATTGCCGTGATGGAGAACTGCTCGTCGGGAAGTATGAGGATAGACGAGCCCGTATTCTCATCGCGGAACTCGATTTTCTTCTTGATGACGTAGAAATCCTTCGGCGCGTTCTGTTCCTCAATGCCTACGCGCCGGATGTTTTCCACGTAGAGTTTGGAACTGCCGTCGAGAATGGGGAACTCGGGACCGTTCACCTGGATAAGGCAATTGTCGATGCCCATCGCATAGAGCGCAGCCATGCCGTGCTCGATGGTGCTGCAACGCGCCTCGCCCTTCGCCACGACCGTACCCCGCGAGGTGTCGACCACGTTCTCAGCAATAGCCTCTATAACGGGCTGATCGGGCAAGTCGATGCGCTGAATCTTATAACCGTGGTTTTCGGGAGCGGGGTTAAAGGTCACCGTCAAGTTGAGCCCCGTATGTAGTCCTTTGCCAAACAATGAGAAGCTACCTCCCAGGGTTTTCTGCTTGGACATATTGTTTTCCATTTATTGATTTAGTCTGTTACGTAATTCCTCCAGCTCCTCCTTCATGCGCTGGTAGTCTGCATACATTTCGGGCAAATACTTGAACACGACGCTGGCCCGCGCGAACTGCTTCGCGTCAATGGCGGGCGACCCCTGCACTGTGACGTTACCCTTGCGCAGGCTGCCGGCTATGCCTGCCTGCGCCCCGCAACGGGTGCGGTCGCCTATAACGGCATGGCCGGCAATGCCAACCTGGCCGCCAAACATGCACCACTGTCCGATCTTGGTGGAACCGGCCACGCCCACCTGTGCGGACATCACCGTGTGGGCACCTACGTCGCAGTTGTGTGCCACCTGCACCAGGTTGTCCAGCTTCACGCCGCGGCGCACGTAGGTGGACCCCATCGTGGAGCGGTCCACGCAGGTGTTTGCGCCGACCTCGATGTCGTCCTCCAGCGTCACGATACCGATCTGCGGTATCTTCTCATACCCCTGCGCGCCGGGGGCGAAGCCGAAGCCGTCCGCACCGATGACGCAGCCGCTATGGAGCACCACCCGGTTGCCGATGACGCAGTCGTGATAGACGGACACGCCGGGATAGAAGAGGCAATCCTCTCCCACCCGCGCGCGCTCTTCAATAACCACATGGGGATATATCTGCGTGCCGCGGCCCACCCGCACGCCGTCTCCGATGTAGGCGAATGCACCTACGTAGCAGTCCTCGCCGACTTCGGCCGTCGGCGAGACAAACGCCAAGGGGTGAATCCCCTTACGCTTGGCCTGGGTGCTCTCATAGAACTCCAGCAGACGGGCCACGGCCTCATAAGCGTCGGCCACACGGATCAGCGTGGCCGCGACGGGGCGGGCGGGGCGGAAGTCTTTGTTGACAAGCACAATGGACGACTGAGTGCCATATATATAGTGTTCGTAATGCGGATTGGCCAGAAAAGATATAGCCCCTGCCACGCCTTCCTCGATTTTCGCAAAAGTGCTGACCGAGACGTCCGGATTGCCTTCTATCTCACCCTGTAACAAGTCCGCAATCTGTCTTGCCGTAAATTTCATGATTTTGTGTTACTCTTTTGTTTGGCAAATATCGTAAAAATATACGAATTGGCCGCGGCGCGAGAAACAAATTTCGTTTCCGCCGCTTTCTTTCCTGACCACGCCGGGATTTTTGGGCGTACCAGCATACATTTGTCAGCAGAAGTTTCCCGCCTGAGGCCGGATCAATGCGCCCTGGCAGAATGCCGGGGCAACCTGCGGCAGCGACGCACGGTTACGCCACTGACACGCCCGGCCAGGCTCCGGCGTGACGCGCCTTAGCCCGGAAAATACGCGCCTTAGCCCCGTAAAAACTGGAATAGGCCCCATGAACGACGCGGTGCGCGGCCGCGCGTCGTTGTCTGAACGTATGCCCCGATGCCGCAGATTACTGGGGCAAAGGCAGGACCGGGGCAAGCTCAATCGCCAGTGAGGCGGACGAGCAGGAGGCAAATCCGTTCAGCGCATGGACAAAACGCGGATTCGGTAGCGAAGCCCGTACCACACGAGGTGCGACACTCTCGCGGCGGTTGTTGCCGTGTCCGGTCCGCAAACCCCGCCGCCTGCCGCGAAGGACATGCGCCTGATTCCGGTTTGAGCGCAAAGTCCCGACCGAAAAATGAATAGAAAAACACGGCTCTTTACCGTCAGCTGAAAAAGGCATGTACATATAAAAAGGGGGAGAAACCCTTTGGACTTCTCCCCCAGTGCGTCAAATCGAGAATCAATATTCAGGATTCTTCAGATACCAGTTATCAATGTTAAGCAACTTGTTGTAGAGCGCGCTGTTGTAGATGTTGGGCTGCTCGTACGGCTTCAGGTTTTCCGAACGGCGGGCAATCATCCACGCGAACCACTGCGTGCCATAGTTGGCAGGCAACTCACCCCAGTTGTCGTTGTTCTTGTGACGGGCCATGCGCAACAGGTCGAAGTAGCGGAAGCCTTCGAAAGCCGTCTCCAAGGCCATTTCGTCGGCGATCAAAGTCTCAACGGCGTTGATCTGCAGACCAATATCCTCGGGCATCTTCGGTTCGTCAGCATCTTCAATGGGCCAGCCTTCGTGCGGATCATCGCTCTCGCCTTCTCCGCCTTCACCGGTCTCGCCTTCCTCTCCTTCAGCCAGGAGCTTTTTAGCATAGGCCTGTACAGTCTGGAGATTGCCGGAACGCTGAGCTTCGTCAAGCATACGCTGCGCTACCAGCGGCTCATAGTCATAGAGCGTGTCGTAGTCAGACGTTGTGCCACAGCCACCCTCGTGGATACCCATGTTCACCCAATACGTCTGGCTGAAGTCAAGGAATTCGGGATGACGCTCGGCACGACGTAGTTCGTCAACGTCAATGTAGTTGCAGCCATCGGCAACGGGCACCGTGTAGGGCACGATCTTACCCGTCTGGGTCTCCTCGTTCCAAACGATGGAATCGTTACGCACCTCGGGCATTTCCTCGTAGTTAAGACCATTGCGAAGGATGGCGAACGCATGTCGGGGATAGCCGGCACGGTTGATGGCCTCGGCAAAACGCAGCATCACCTGACGCAGACGGTAAACGGGGATCACGTAGCTGAACGAGAAACTGTTCTCGCTGACAGCATAGTTCGTGGAACGCATGGAGGGGGTGGCAAACTTGGATACGAAGTACAGACGGCCCAGGTCCGTGTTGACTTCGTTGACGGAACCGCTCAAACGGCCGTCGCCGACATTCTCCAGATATTCTACGCCCGTAATCTGGCCTTGATCGCCATACTCGGGATCCTGCTGCAGCTGCGCGTTGCTCAGGTTGAGATACTTCTGGGAAGGACCGATCTGGCGGTTGCGGTAGTTGGCCGTCACGGAGATCTGTCCGGTCGTGGTTGCGGTCTCGTTACCCTCGTCGTCAGTGCTACCCGTAGTGGAACTCGTCGAGGAGGGATCAAAGCCGTAAGTCTGCTGTATGCGTGTCAGCACCTGTCCGAAGCTGGAGTTTGCAGCAGAGGGGATGATCGTGATGTTCTCATTGTCGGACGTCTGCCCGATGAAAGAACCTGCCCAGGAGGAAGCGCTGGTAGAATACGTTTCCTGACCGCCGGACATGCCGCTACGACTGAGGCTACGCATGTTCTCGCTGATACCCGAACCGCGATCCTCACATAGATCGTTGATATAAGTGTAGTAATAGGTGGCTGCACGCTCGTAGTCGGAGAGCGAGGCACCACGCAGCAGGTAGAGGTCACCCAGGACGAGGTCGCCAGGGAACGTCATGCGGCGCTGCGGGATCGACATGGAACCGTTGTTCATGCTGCCGTAGTCGGGCAGACCGTACAGTTTCTCGTAATTGTAGGCTTGCATCAACTCGTCGCCGAGCAGATCAAGGAGATTGTCGGGCGTAGCCCATGCCTCAGGATTGGTCTCCCATCCGGTGTTGGCATTGTCCACCGGCTGCGTGATAAAGGGAACGCGGCCATAGTTCTGGACCAGCTGCATGTAGGTCCATGCGCGGACCATCTCAACCTGGGCGAACTCACGGCGCATGTAATAGTTGTTGTTCTTGAGCGCCATCGTGTCCACACGGGCCAGGTAGAAATTGCACTGGTTGATGACCTTGTAGTAAGCCGCACGGTTGAGCAGACCGTTCTCGCCATCGTCCACCTGGACGAAGTTGGAAATGTCGGCTACCGTGTCGCTGACGTACATGGTCGTGTCGGCCAAGTCGCCGCGAAGGTCACCCAGCAGGACGTTGTTCTCAATCATATCCTGAACATTACCCAGGATACCCAAATAGAAATTCACCGTATCGGTCCCATTGAAGTTCTCGACATAACGGTCCAAGTCGGGCGTCAGCATGTCCTCGCAAGAGGTGGTCGTGATGCCCAACCCCAAAAGGCCGATAAACAGACTTACTATCGATTTATTTTTCATTGTCGTATGTGTTACCTTATGGATGAAAGCAAACGGGCGGGCGGGTTCTCCGCTGAACGGGGCTGCCCCGCCCTCCGTTCGTCTGATTCGCAGTTTTACAAATTAATCGTTACACCCAGGTTGAAGTTACGGTTCTGCGGGAGCATACCGGTATCAATGCCTTGGTAGAGAACGCCGGTGCCGCAGGAAACTTCAGGATCCTGACCCAGATACTTCGTTACGGTAAACACGTTGTTTGCTTCACCCCATACGGAGAGACCTTGCAGCCAGCTGAGGGTCAAAGGAATCTTGTAGGTGAGGCGCACCTTCTTGAGCTTCAGATAAGATCCGTCCTCAATCCAGCGGTCAGAGAAGCGCTCGTTGTTCACCCAAGCATCGTTGTCGGAAGCCATTGCACGCGGAATATCCGTCACCTGACCATTGTAACGCCACCGGTTTACGACAGCCGTAGTCTGGTTGTATATATTGTTGACACCCTCAAGCTGGGAACGCTGGTAGTTAAACACATCATTACCCAAAGAGTACTTGAAGTTGACGTCGAGCGTGAGGTTCTTCCAAGTCAGGCTGGTATAGAAGTTACCGAAGATGTCGGGATTCGGGTCGCCGATCTGTACCATGTCGGCCTCGGAAATCCAGCCGTCACCGTTCTGGTCGACGAAGTGAACGTCGCCGGCCATGAAGTTGCGGTAAGGATTCTGCGAGAGGCCCGTCGGGTAGCGCAGGTAACCGTACTTGCCGGCCGTAGAGGCTTCCGCATCGCTGGCGAAGACACCGGCCGTCTGATAGCCATAGAACACGCCTACAGGGCGGCCGACGGCGGTCAGGATGTTGTCCTGTCCGTAGATGGAGGAAGTGTATCCGTGCATAGTGGTGCGCGTGCCCGCTATCTCGCGGCCGTGCTCATCGAGCTGATAGCTTTCGATGTAGTTCAGGTCGGACTCGGGCAGGTCCGTCATCTCGTTCTTGTAGTGGCCGATAGTCAAGCCGCCCTCCCACTTCCAGTTGCGCGTGTTGAGGAATACGGCATGTGCGCTGAAGTCGATACCGGTGTTCTTCAAGGCACCGTCATTGGTCCACATGAAGGAAAGACCGGTAATGTCGCTGACTGCCTGACGGGTCAAGAGGTTGGTCGTCTTGGACCAGTAGTAATTCAAGCCCAAGGCCAGGCGGTTGTTGAACAGGCTGGTCTGCACGCCTACGTTCACGCGGTGGTTGGTCTCCCACTGAATCTTAGGATTCTGGATGTTGGAGAGGAAGAGACCCGTCGCGTTGTCGAGGAACTTGCCGTTCTCGAAGTAGGTACGCACGGCATAGTAGTCCACGTTGTCGTTACCGCTCTCCTCGTAACCGGCAGAGAGTTTCAGGTAGTTGACGAAGGGCACATCGAACCAGGACTCAGAGGACATGAGCCAAGCTGCCTGCACAGAGGGGAAGAGACCCCACTTCACACCGAAGAGCTTGATGCCCTCGTCCGTCTCCGTACCGAAACGGGAAGAGGCCTCAGCCGTCACGCCGGCATTGAGGAAGTACTTGTTCATGTAGTTGTAGTCGGCATTGAAATAGTATGCCAGATTCATCCACTTGTCGCTCGTACCGCCGTAGTCCTTATACTGGAGGCTCATCGTGATATTAGGCATCTTATCGTTGTCGTTGTTGTAGCCCGTGATGTAGCTGTCGCCATACGAATAAGAAGCCAGACGGAAACCGCCGATGAGGTTGATGAAGTGGCCGGCGTACTGACGCTTCCAGTCCACACGGAAATCGTTGAAGAGCGTGGTTTCCTTATTGAACTGTGTCTGCACAACGCTGCGCACATCGCCCAGGCCTTCTACGGGTTTGGCAGGAGTACCGTCGTTCGGCAGATAGTACTTCTCGTTGTTGCGGTTCAGGATATAGCTGAAGCGGTTGGAGATCGTGAGGTAGCGGTTGATCTGGTACTTGGGCATTACGTTGATCGCAAACTGCGTCTGCTCCTGGAAGTTCTTGTTGTCTCCCTGACCGTTGGACAGGATCCAGAACGGGTTGACCAGACCTGCATAGCCGAAGGACTCAGCGAACCGATAGGGGTTGTTGGCATCCGTATAGTTCTTTCCGGAATAAACCTTGTCGGTATGTCCCAGGTAAAGACCATTGTCGTAAATCACGTAGTGAGAATACGGGCTGATGAACGGAGCCTGAATGAGTCCCAACACGTTAGGCGAAGAGATATTCCGCGTGGTATAGTCGGCTGCCCAGCCGTTGTCACGGAGATTGTAGGCATTGCGGGAGTACGAAATGTCCATCGCCGTGGTAAGATTCTTGAACAGGACAATGTCCGTGTTGAATCGGATGTTCAGGCGATTAAAGTCGTTCTGCTCAGCCGTAGCATCTGCCTGAGAGTATCCCAGCGAAAGGTTGTACATGGCAACATCGTCACCACCTTCTACGCTAACTTTATAGTTCTGCGTGAAGGCATCACGATAGAGGTCCTTCTGCCAGTCCGTATTATTGTGGTAAACCGGATAGAAGAAGTAGTTGGGATCCTCGTTCATGAAGGGCGGCACAGTCGTATTGTTCTTAAAATAGTCCTGAGCGGCCTGCGTCGTGCCAAGGAAGTCTGTCACGTAGTTACGGTACTGCGAGGCATTCATGACCTTGAGCAGCTCGGGCGACTGCTCGAAACCGCCGAAGGCGCGAATGTTAATGCGCGTCACCATACTCTTACCACGCTTCGTGTTGATAAGGATCACACCGTTACCGCCACGCGCGCCATAGAGGGCCGTTCCGTTCGTCAGCACCTGTACACTCTCAATGTCCTCCGTATCAATGATATTGAATACATTGGTAAAGAAACCGTCGTGAAGCGTCGTGCGGTCATACTGCATATCCCAGACAACTCCGTCGACTACGACCAGCGGCTGCGCATTGATGTTCAGGGAGTTCATACCGTTGATGAACATGGCTGCGCCTTGTGCGGGGAGACCGCCGCGGGAGATGGTGCGGACAGAGGAGTTAAGCTGATTCTCCACGTCGTTCTCTATGGTCAGTGCGCTGGAATTGTCCACGAGCATTTCAGTCTCGGGGAAAATAGACGTACCGTCCTTATACAGACTCTTCAGAACGCCGGAATACAGGCTGGCATTCTGGTCCTTGTCGCCCTTGATGGCTATCTGTACCGGGTTATAGTCCGGCACTGCAATGTATAATGAGTTGACAAAAGTAGGCACCTTGATGGTGTACGCGCCATTGTCGTCGGTCAGTGCGGTATAGTAACGGTTGTTCAGTGCCTGTACCTGCACACCGGCCAAGGGCTGAAGCGTGGCTGCATCGTAAACATGGCCAGAGACCTCCTTCATCTCGTACTCCGGCTGCGCGGACTTGCGGGCGACAACCGAAGAAGTAGACGCTGAGTCGGCTGATTCAGACGTAGTCTGAGCAGACAGGACGCAGGATCCCGACAACATTAACAGACATACGCCTGTGCGCAAAGCGCCGTGCATCAAATTGTTTCTTCTATTCTTATTCATCTTCTTCAATTTTAAAGTTAACAAGAACGCTTATTCTTCATCGCGCACCGGCTCAAGTATAACCTTGGCTATACTGAGCGCATGGCAGTTACCACGGCGCTGCTGTGCATAGGTCATCGTAAGACGAAGGTAGGGGAAGCTGCTATATCCGGAGGGGAGCGAATTGTAGGATTTCTCTAACTCAATGTCGTCCCAAATCACGATCTTGGAAATGGAATCCTGAGGTACAGATATATTGTTGACAGCTGAACCGATGCGGTCACCATCGTCGTCGAACAACTCGGCGTTGAAGATAGGCGCTTCTACCTCTTCATTGCCCTCATTGTCATATGTGATATTACCCAAGTTCACACGGTTCGGCAACATCTGAACGGAAATTTTGTAATGACCGCTATAGACGTAATCCAAACGGAAATTAATACGCAAGGGGTTGTTACCGTCGACAACGAAATACTGATAGTAGTCGTCCTCCACTTCGCCGCTAACCTCCGGATTGCGGTTGTCAGAATTTAACTCGATCATCGTACCGTAGTCAGTGGTTGCACCGGTCACGCTGGCAAGGTTATTACTGTAATAAGCCGGCAATTCGCGGCGAGTGATAAACGTATAGGCGGGATCGTAGGTGTACGTATCAACCGCGAAGATATAACCATTGGATGCGCGCACAGGAGCCTTGCCACCGAACAGCGGATTCGGCTGGCCGGTACCTGCCAACGGATTGTACAGAATCATGTTGTTCGTCGTAATCAACGAGTCGGCATAGAGCACGTAGTTGATAACCGCGGCGGAGTCAGTACGGTCAATGCTGCTGAACGTAGCCGGCGAGATGAACATAGACTGTATGATGCCACTGTACGTGGACAACTCCGTCAACGAGTCGGTATTGAAACGCAGTGCGTCAGACCCGGTGTAAAGGAAGCTGTTCGAGCTCTGCTGCCACTCGTAGTTGTAACTGTCACCATAGCGGTACAAGGACGAAACGGTCTGATAGGCACCATCCCAAGCGTTGTTGGTCGGGATAATGGCGATATACAAACTGTCCTCGTCGCTCACAGAAGCCAGAGACGGATCCAGAATCTCGTTAGACGTCGTGAACACGGAATCCACATACTCCATCTGGCCATTATCATTCATAGCACCCTCCGTGCTGGAGCTCTCGTTGAAAATGCGGTTCTCGTGAGCGTAGATAACGCTGTAGATTTTGGTAAACATCGAGTCGTTCTCCATATAATCATAAAGATTATAGGCGAAGGGCGACATGCCGTCCAAGACATGCAGCATACCATTAGAAGCGTTGATATTTGCCATCTGGGGATCGATAGGCACATTGTTGAACGTGCCGGCAGCTGCGTCGTAATAGCTCAGCTTGGAGTTCATCATGCGAACCTGCTGACGCGAAGCCACGGACTCGTAGTTGAAACGAGCTATGTGGTTGCGCGCAAACTGGTTGGACACTTGGAAATCAATCTCACGCGCTGCCACTGAATCTGTGAGACGCAACGCATCTGCCTGATCGAGCAGATCGAGATAATGACGGGCGTTATACGTCCCGTTCTTGGGCGCCCAAACAGTCAATTCCTGCGGCTGGTCAAGAAGCTCGGCATAGGTCTGTTTCTGGCCTTTATCGGTCTCGTCCTTCATGACCTTTGCCCGGCTGAGAATCATTGCTAAGGAATCCAGCTGAGGCGTCTCCGCAATGTTTTGCCAAAGCGTCTTGCTGCCGGAAACCGTTCCGGTCTGGATGTCGAAGTGGTCGTCGGTACATGCGCTCAGACCAAAGAGCAAGCCTGCTCCCAGCAGACATCCTGTAATTCTATTGTGAAATAAATTTTTCATTTGTGTATGATAATTTTTTGATTTTACCATATATCTTCTGGCTGAGGACCATTATAAATCTGTGTCGGCACATATTCAAAATAGTCCATGAAGAACTGCGCGTCCGTTTTCCTCAAAGCAGACTTGAAGCGGAAATAGTACGTCTTATCCGCCTGCAAGTTGGCAACAGTTATGATACGACGTATGGCAGCATAATCACCGCCCCGCTGGCGGACCGGCGTGTCGGCCTTGCCGTTGGTCATCATAAAATACTGTGGCCCCTTCAAGTAGCCCATGTTTCGCAAGTTCTTTTCGTTTTCTGCATTTACAGCATTGTCCTCCACATCTGCGACCCAGGGTATTTCAGGATTACTCTCGCTCACCGTTTGCCGCTGGTCAAAGGGGAGACCAACAGGCGAAAGGCGCAAGGGATCGTCGCCGAAATAAATCTGGACCATACCACGCATGCTATTCAGGCTTACACCCATGCGCAACTCGTACGTTCCATCCTTGGGAACCGGCGGAATGCGAAGCACTATGTCATACAGACCCGTGAACATCAATTCGTCGCCTTGAAAGTCATTCCAACTGGAGCCATCCGGGGACCACGCGGATGACAGATAAAGGATCCGCGTGTCATTGGACTCGTTCAGAATGTTGTCGAAGTAACCGTTGGGAAAACGCGTATATTCTCCGCCTCGGTTATTATTCGTAGCAAGTTCCGGCAACATGGTTGCAGCGTCAATGCGGATACGCTCTCCGCCCAATCTGGATCTCGTAGTCTCATCATAAAGCAAAATCTTATTGATGGGATAGTAGAAACCATTCTGAGCATTGTTATCGTACTCACCATTGGCTGCGGAGATCAGGATACCGGGGTCAGTAACTCCGACTTCCGAATAATCTCCATCCCTGCCATTATTATAGACAGAGAACCTGTTCACGTAAATCTTATGATCCAAATCGTGCTCAAAACCGGCGTCGCCGACCTGAGTAATCTTGATCAGACCGCGATACTTACCCATGGTGGTATAATAGTCCCACACATTGGTCGGCATCTGCTGCGTCTGCGGATTACGCTTGTCGCCGTACATGTAATTGTACTCATTGTAGTGACTGACAAAACGGTCGTAAGCCATTCTGCCGTACAATAAATGATAAGCGACGAAGCGATTGACCGCATTATCAGGACTGGTCAGATCGTCGTGATCTTCAGTACCATAAACGGCCTCACAACGCTGACTGATGATTTGCATCACTTCATCCCAGTTGGATACGTTTCCTTCAGCATCTGTCGACAGCTGAATGCCCCACTCTTGTGCGTACACCTCATCGGGCTCTACGAAAGCAGTAAAGCCGATGTAACGGCGTTGAGCAACCTGGAATGTTCCCGGTACGCCGCTCTGCGTGTACGTCTCATCATGGTCTTCCTCTTCATACTCGACATCGCGGTCCTGTACCAAGGAATCTGCCCAGCTTGTCTGCTGCAACAGATATGTCATGATTTTCATGTTGCCTGCACTGCCAATCATATCCGCCAAGCTCTCTGAAGAAGGAGCAATTACAGCATCGACCTCATGGATCATGGCATTGGATACTTCATGGTCCGAAGACAACACGCGGGAAGTGCCGTTTATCAGATAGTAGCTATCACCTTCTTCTTCAGACTCAAAGGAGCACGACAAAAGTCGGTCGTTCAAGTTGGACAAAAGGAAAGTGCCCGGTGTCGGGAAATCGCTGGTCTCGTAAGGACTATCATCCTTGTTGTCGATGATGCAGCTGTTAGCCACCAACTGAGCCTGCTCGTAGGACATCTGGCCCACCGAGGCAAGACCTAAAGTCTGAAGATAAGCAGCGACGGCATCATTGTTCGGCGCAAAGATAGTATAGTTTCCACGCGAGGACAACACACTTGTCAGCGATGAAGCGTTATCTGCATTTCCTAAGCGGACGCGGTCGAATATGGCTTTGATGCTGGAATATTTCTCCGGATTGTTGGCGAAATAGTCAGAAGCAGTTTCCTCTGTCGCAATGGCAAAGTTATCCGTACTGATGTCTTCCGTACAACCTGCGAAAAAGACTCCAGTCAGCAGCATCAGGAAACATCCTAACACATTATTGAAGCGGCAAATCAAGCTCTTCATATGCGCTGATCGTTCAAGATTTTACCATATATCTTCCGGCTGCGGACCATTGTAAACCTGTGTGGGCACAAATTCAAAATAGTCAAGGAAGAACTGAGCATCCGTTTTTCTCAATGCAGACTTGAATCGCAGATAATACGTTTCGTCAGCCCGCATTTCCTGTACTGTAATAATTCTTCTGATCGCTGCCGCAGAACCGCCACGCATACGCACAGGCGTATCTGCCTGTCCATTCGTCATGGTAAAATACTGCGGCCCCTTGAGGTACCCGAGGTTACGCATGTTCTTGTCGTTCTCAGCATTCACAGCGTCATCCTCGACATCCGCAACCCAAGGAATATCCGGATTGCTCTCGCTCACTTGCTGGCGCTGGTCATAAGGCAAGCCGGCAGGAGCCAGACGCAAGGGATCATTGCCGAAATATATCTGGACCATCCCTCGATTGGGATTCATAGCCACGCCCATGCGCAACTCATACGTACCGTCCTTAGGAACTGGCGGAAGACGGAGCACGAAGTCGTACAGTCCCGTAAACAGCCACTCGTCACCTTGGTAATCATTCCAAGTACCGGCAGTTCCGGACCATCCGTGAGTCAGATACAAGATATTCGTCTCGTTCGACTCGAGCATGATGTTGTCAAAGAAGCCGTTCGGATAATAGGTGTAGTGACCTCCACGTGTATTATTCGACGCAACTTCAGGCAGCATGGTACACAGATCTATACGCAAGCGCTCACTCCCCAAGTTATTCCGGGTCTCGTCCGAATAAAGAAGAATCTTATTAATCGGGTAGTAGAACCCGTTCTGAGCATTGTTGTCAAACTCCCCGTTATCCGGAGAAATCAGGACACCCGCATCGGTCACACCCAACTCACTATAATCGCCATGACGGTCATTATCGTAAATGGACATGCGGTTGATGTAAATCTTATGGTCCAAGTCTTGCTCGAAGCCAGCGTCACCCACCTGTGTAATCTTCATCAACCCCCGGTACCGTCCCAACGTCGTGTAATAATCCCACACATTGGTCGGCATCTGTGTCGTCTGAGGATTTCTGGTATCGCCATACTTATAATTGTACTCATTGTAATGAAGTACAAATCTGTCATAGGCCATTTTTCCATACATGAGGTGATAGGCTACGAAGCGATTGACGGCATTGTCCGGGCTCGTCAGATCGTCAACATCCTCTTGGCCATAAACGGCCTGACAATGCTGGCTGATTACCTGCATTACATCGTCCCAGTTCGTCACGTTGCCCTCAGCGTCAGTCGCCAGATTGATACCCCACTCCTGCGCATAAACCTCATCAGGTTCTACGAAGGCGGTGTAACCAATATAGCGGCGCTGCGGCACGTTGAACGGTCCGCCAACCACGCCCGTTTGATTAAAGGTCTCGTCATGCTGTATCTCCTCGTACTCAAGGTCACGATCGACCAACATGGAGTCTGCCCATGTCGTCTGACGAAGAAGATAAGCCATGATTTTCATATTGTCGGCCGCCGCAATCATGTCAGGCAACATCTCATCAGAAGGAGCGATGACGGTGTTGACCTCATGAATCATAGCGTTGGACACTTCTATGTCGCTCGACAATACTTTCGACTCTCCGTTAATCAAGTAATAGCTGTCTCCTCCATCTTCCGTCTCGAAAGAACACGTCAAAAGACGGTCGTTCAGGTTCGGAATGGCGAAGGACCCGGGTGTCGGGAAATCACTGGTCTCATACGGAGTCTCTTCTATGTTGTCTATGATACAACTGTTGGCTATCAGTTGTGCCTGCTCATAAGACAACTCGTCGAGGTTCGTCACACCCAGCGACTGCATGTAAGCATTCACCGCAGAATCGTTGGGAGCGAAAATTGTATAATTACCGCGAGAAGACAGCACGCTTGTTAAGGAAGACGCATTGTCCGCATCCCCCAACCGCACGCGGTCGAAGATGGCCTTGATGCAGGAGAACTTGTCCGGATTATTGGCAAAGTAATCTGAGGCTGTCTCCTCCGTCGCAATGGCGAAGTTGTCCTTACTAATATCCTCAGAACAAGCCGACAATCCAAAGCATGCTACCAACATCAGGAAACCACCTAACGCCGCATACACGATTTGACGAATATGTATTCTCATAATCAACATAACAAGATACATTCACATTAATTGGAAGAATAACGCTCCCAAACGGGGTTCTGCTCCAACTGACCTCCATATTCAACACCATTGACGCGAAGTTCTTCGCTGTAAATCGGGTTGTAGAGAGCCCAGATGGTACGCATGCGCCCGCGCACAGCCGAAGCAAGGGTGATGTAGTTCTGCAGCACCTCAGGCGGGTCGTTAGTAGCCTCACACTGACGGACTATGTCGAACCAACGCTTGCCCTCGGTAACGAACTCACGCTGGCGCTCGTAGTAAACCATAGTCAGAAGTTCGCCTGCCGTATGGCCATTACCTGCCGTAGCGTAATCTTCGTTCAGACGGTCCGAACGCAGGTCGGAGGAAACCGAAGTATTCGTAGTCGGTTCGAGTGCCGGATTGGAACGATCGAAGAGCGCGTTGCAAAGATGGAAGCCTTCGTTTACATTCTCGTCGTTCTTGGCATTGGTCGTGGAAGCGACAGAACGGGCAATTGCCTCAGCCTTAATCAACATAATATCCGACAAGCGGTAAACCGGCCAGTTCGCATTGTTCGTACCGCTATAGTTACTGCTTGAGATACCCTCCGTCATATCCTCCAGATTGCTTATGGACAAGCTGGAAACAATGTTCTTATGCACAGGGGGTTGAGAAGCATTTGCGGTTGTGTAGTTAAACGTCTCAAGCAGACGGATGTCTACCTTACCGAAACCGCGCTCAGGAGCGTAGGTTGCAGATGCAGAACCGGTCAAAGCATTGTTGCCCACCATATACTCGGGTACCAAACCGTTATCCACACTGCTGAGGTAAGTACGAATCGTTGAGTTGACAGTGTTTACTCCATCATACTGCAATTCGAAAATAGACTCAGTGGAGTTCTTCGACACCCAAAGAGAATTGTAGACATTGTCGTAAACATTCTCATGTGCGAACGATGTCACGTACGTCAGATAAGGATAACGTTCATTCTCCGGTGCTGACATACCAGGATTTTCGTCCAACAGCTCGTCATAGTCCTGCTGGAAATAGGCCAGACATGCGTCTGCACACTCAATAGAACGCTGGAAGCAGTCAGCACTCATGGTATTCAGAGAATCCGTAGCCAGAGTGTCACCGGCGGCATTCGTCATCACGTCTCCCTTTGCCGTAGAGTTCAGCAACATACAGCCTTGCCACAAGTACATATCGGCCATGAGGGCATAAATGCTACGCTTGTTAAAGCGACCCTTATTGTCCGAATTGTTGCCATAGTCCTCTGCGGCATACGTAACGGCCTCCTCCAGCTGCGACAGCAAGTCGTTCAGAATCACGACACCCTGGGTGGCAGCCACACGGCTGTTCATGGCCTCCGCATCAGTCGTAACTGATTTCGTAACGTAGGGTACGTTGCGGAAAGAGCGCACAAGGTAGAAATAATAGAGCGCGCGGAGAGAAATCATCTCGGCCTTGATAGGATTCCAATCGCCGCGGCGGAAACTGGGATCTACCTCATTGCCAGGCTCAGTCATCGCTTCGCCGTGCTCCAGCACCTGGTTACAATAGTTTATGCCGGTATAGAAGGGTGCCCAGTTGAACATATCCTCCGTAGGTTGCAGGATGGCTTGCTGCAAGTGCTGGATGTTTGTCTGGGTCATGTCGTTCAACGAGAGGTTGTCCGACCGCAATTCACCCCAGATCAGGATTCTTGATGTCACATCTGCATCGGTCATTTTCTTATACGCCGCAGAACGGACATTGTCCAAGTCGTTTTTGTCCTTCCAGAAGTCGTCTTCTGTGATGCTGTTCGTCGGAAGGACGGTCAGATAGTCTTCGCAGGACGTCATACCCATGCCGAAAAGCAGGCCAACGACAAGGAACAACCGATTATAAAATTTCATATTCTTCATTTTCATGGATGATTAGAAACCAATGTTCAAGCTCAACGTAAACGAACGCGAACGCGGGGTCTGAGAGTCATCGTAGCAGGGAAAGTAGCCCGACTGGCTGTGGTCAGGATCCGTACCGGAATACTTGGACCAGAAGATCAGGTTGTTACCGGAAGCGGAGAGACGCAACGTGCTCAAACCGAACTTCTTCAGTTTCTCAGGCTGGAAGTTGTAGGACAGCTGGAAGTACTGGAAGCGGAGATAATCACCGGGCTCAACGTAACGGTCGCTGATCAAGGCATTATAGGTATTACCGTTGGATACATTCGTACTCATGGCACGCGGGATCTCAGTCACCTGCCCGTTCGTTCTCCAACGGTGGTTAACTGCTGCGCTCTGATTTCTGTTGGTACGCATGTTCTCTGCGTTCATGCGGGCCAGGTTTACAATCTTACCGCCGACACGGAAGTTGAAGCTCGTCTTCAGCTGCCAACGTCCATACGTCAGGTCGATACCGAAACCGCCGTTCACCTTCGGGTTGGAACCGCCGAGGTAAACAATATCGAGCTCGTTGATCTGACCATCGTGGTTAATATCTTCGTAAATGACGTCACCGCCTTCGAAGTAGTAGTTCACACCACCATAGTTGAACACCATCTGCAAGGGGTCGCCGTTCTTGTCGTAAACCACATTACCGTTGGCATCGAATACAATCGGCGCTGTCTTACCCGTAGCACGTGCCGTATTATATATATTGCCATTGGCATCGGGTTCCGTCAGATAGTACTCATTGTCCTCCGGGTTCAGGAAGTAACCGTTGTGCTTGTAGTCATAAGCATAGACACCCTTGTAGCGGAAACCGTAGATACCGCCGAGAGAGTGGCCAATCTGGACGCGGCGAAGCAGGTCGCTGTAAGCATCGACATTCTCGTAGTTGAAGTCTGCATTCTGCGTAGCGAGCACAGAGGCATCCATATCCGTCACCGTGTTGATGTTCTGAGCGATGTTGAAGCGGAGATTGGCATGGAACTTACCGAACTTCAGAATGTCGCCGGTGTTCACATACAATTCCCAACCTTCATTCTCCATCGTACCGACGTTAGCCCAAGACAACGTAGAGAAACCCGTGGAAGAAGGAACGCGTACGCCGGAGTTCAACAAGTCGGACGTCTTCTTCTTGTAAATATTCAAGTCGAAGCGAATCAAGTCGTCAAACAGGTTCAAGTTGAAACCCAAGTTCCAAGACTTCGTCTTCTCCCAGCGAATCTCGGTCAGTCGGAGGTTGGACGGTGCGATGGCCGAAACACCGGCATACGAGCCAATGGAAGAATAGTTATTGTAGATCAGTCCCTCCTGGAAAGAAGAGTTACCGGTGATACCCCAACCCGGACGGAAAGCCAACATGCTGATGACCTTGCGGAGGGGACGGAAGAACTCTTCGTCGCTGATATTCCAACGGCCGGACACGCCGGGGAAGAAACCCCACTTGTTACCGCTACCGAACTTCGTGCTACCATCGGCACGAATCGTAAAGTCGAAAGAATACTTGGAGCCGAACGAATAGTGCAACGAACCGATACCACTCATCGTGTGACCCTTACCCGTGCTGGTAGAAGCACCTGTCTGATAACCCGGAACCGTAGGATCCGTGATACCGCCACTGATACCGGACGAACTCAGGTACTGCGTCGTGTTGGAACTGGAACCCACCTCGAAACGGGCCAGCACCTGGAGGCTATGATCCGGATTCACAAAGTACGGGCGGAACACCAAAGAGTGACGCGTCTGGAAGTCGAGCGACTTATACTCTTGGTTAGAGGTCAAGTCGATACCACCCTGCACAGACCAAGGACTGGAAGTCAATTCTGAAGGATAGTAAGAATTTTTCGTTTCGGTATAGGCATTCATGTACACCTCACCCGTATAGTTCAGCTGGGTCTCATCGTCAGCCTTTCCTAACAGCTTGTATTCCAGAGAGAACTGCGGAGTAATGGTATAGGTGGACCACTTGCGCCATGCAAGGTTACCGATGGCTACCGGGTTGCCCAAGTTAACCATGTCGCGCAGATAATAGGAAGAACGGTTACTGTTGTTGGCCAACATGCCAGCTGCCGCAGCGGCGGGGGGCATAATATAGTATTCACCCGTGTCAAAATAATAGCCGGTGCCGTCCGGACGACGGGCATACTCGTAGCGCGTCACGGACATGTTAGGCATGGCCTGGTAAGCATAGCTCAGCAGGTAGTCGTCGTAGTTCTTGTTGTTCTTCGTATAGGTCAATGCGAAGTTGGAAGAGAACTTGATACGGTCGGATACCCAATAGTCCAAAGCCAAACGTGAGGTGAAGCGGTCGAGCGACTGCTTGATCACTGTACCCGTCTCGTGGTCGTAGCTGGCAGAAACGCGGAACGTAGCTTTTTCGCCACCGCCGGAAATTGCCAGACCATAGTTATGAGTCTGACCGAACTGCGTTACTTCGTCCACCCAGTCTGTATTCTTGTTATAGTTCTCATAATAAGCCGTATAGGTAGGCAAATACTGCAACTCGACGATGTTATCGGCAGGGTTGCTGGCCTCAGGGTTCGGGTTGTGGTATGCCTGCTTCAGCATCATGGTGTACTCGTCACCGTTCAGGAGCTTCATGCCCTCGGGCTGCCAAGAACCGGAGAAACGATAGCTGAAGTTTACGCGGGTCTTACCACGCGAACCACGGCGTGTACGGATTTCAATCACACCGTTAGAACCGCGCGCACCCCAGATAGCGGTGGCGGCAGCGTCCTTCAACACGTTAATGCTCTGAATGTCTTCGGGGTTCACCTGCAACAGCGTGGCGAACTTCTCCTCGTTCATGTCGTTGGCATCGAACTCCTCCGTGTCGTAGTCCTCCAAGATGTAGCCGTCGACAACGATCAACGGTTCTTGGCTACCATTAATGGAGGTAACACCACGCAGACGCATACTCGTACCGGAACCCAGGTTACCGGAGTTGCTCACAATATCCAGACCGGCAATCTGTCCCTGAAGGGCTTCACCTGCCGTCTCGAAGGAGAGGCCCTGCATCTCGTCCATGTTCAAGGACTGCTGTGCGACGGAGATCTCTCGTTCAGGAATGGTCAAACCATTGGATTTCAACTTTCGGGTTGCCGTAACGGTAGCCTCACGGAAGGTATTCTTGTCCTTCAGCTCAATACGGAAAGTCGTCGTCGAACCGATGGTACGGCGCTCCGTCCCGTAACCGATATAGGAAACCTGTAATACATTGTTCGGATTGCCCGTGGTCTGGAGGGAGAAGTTACCGTTGGCATCCGTCTGCGTGGCACGGACGGCACGGTTGGACTTATCCATCTCAGCCACATTAGCCATCACGATGGGTCCGTCGTTCTGACTCCAGACATGACCCGTGATTCGCTTTTGTGCCAGCGCCACCGAAAAGCAGAAGCACAAGGCTAAAGTCAATAAATATTTGATGTCCTTCATGATATTATAATTATTTTCTTATTCTGTACTTCGCCGTGAAAGCCTTAGCCTGTGATGTCGTTGCCCATGCGTCATCGTAGCGACCAGTGGCCGAGAGCGGCGCGAAGTCAAGCACGTGGTTCACTTGGTGAATAACGACGTAGGAAGAGTACTGGAAACTCGTCGGAATAGCACTGCCACTGCTATTAAAGTTCATGTCGCGAGCCAGGACATTATAAGGCTCTACCACATTCTGCGTCAGACCGTTATTGTCGGTTACGGCAAGCGTGTTGGGCGACTGCTTCACGTGGATGGAGAGGTAAACATTATTGACATTATCAATACATGAAGTCTGATAGTCATTCTCGTTGTCTACATCGTCCACATAGTAAGCACCATCCTGGAAGTGATACTTCAGGAAGTTTATCAGCATCGTAATCATGGCCTGTGCTTTTGCCTGATTCTCAGGAGAAAGCGTAGCGTTGCCATCCTCATCTTCGCCTAGATTGTTGGTTTCGATGAAGTTATGGATGTCGTCATACGTTGGCAGGCCGCGGGAAATGGCCTCCTGGATGGCAGCATTCGTCGGGGCATAGATTGTATAACGGTAGTTATTGAAGAAACGCACCAACTGCTCGTTGGCTGCGGGGTTCATGCCCGTAGCGGTAAAGATACGATACTTGTTCTGCTCGGAAGCCCAGTCGGCCTCATCAACGCCTTCATCCAAGCCGGCAGCCTTAAGGTCACTTTCAGAGAAAGAAGCCTGACAGAGCTGGAAGAAGTCAGAATAATTGTCGGGATTGTTAGTAAAAACGTTCCAGACGGAACGGGTCGTAGGCTGCATGGGGCGGTCGAGCAGGTAGGTCTTACCGTTACCGTAACCGTTGCTCTCCTGCGTCATGTCATAACCTTCGGTCACCGTGCAATCGTGGTCATTATCAGGATATTGGTCCTGATTCAGTTGGATCTGGAAACCGCCGTCCACTTTCATGCCGACGTTATTGTCTTCAATATTACCGCGATCCTTCACATAGACGGGAGCTCCGCCGCGGGAAGTGAAGTACTTGCGGCGTGCGTTTACGCCTTGGTCGTTGTCGGCGTCCTCCGTGTCGTGAACCACGATGTGCTGGTCAATCATGTCGATAAGCAACGTGCGCTTCGTCAGACCGGCACCGGTCGTCAGCGAACCCGTCGGGTCGGACTGGTTGTTATTTGTACCACCGGCCGTCTGGCGCACATCGGTCTCAGGATTCTGACCGGTCTCCATGTTGTAGCGATAAGCCTCTGCACGGATCGGGAGCACAGCACCCGGCGCGTTGCGATAGACGAAACGCCAATATTTATATTGTGAAGCTTGCGCGATGTTCTTGGAAAGTGACATCGGGTCAACGTAACCGTAAGTAGACAGACCGTCATCCGTCGGCACGAAGAACGAGAAGCGGGACTGCATGGCCTTGAGGTAGGTGCTGTAGTACTTCTTCAACGGTGCGCTGTTGTAAGAAGTACCTTCGATATAGTTATCATCCGCACGGACAACGGCACGCACGACAGTCGTATTGGCAGAATAGAGCGCCGGGGCGATAACCGAAGCGTAGTCGGCCGGGGTAATCACACGGTCAAGCACGTAAACCACACCGTTGTTGGCCAGGAGAGTCTTCACAATGTGTCCCTCATAATTCTGCTGCGTGGCAAAGTCAGCGTTCGTTGCCGGGAACATCTGGTCCTGGGCATCGTTCATGATGGTCAGGTACTTGCTGGGCACTGACTCCAAGAACGAGTCCTTCATCAGGTTGTTGATGAGGGCCTGAAGGATGTCCAGAGGAATCTGGTAGAGGTTGTACTCCAGGTTCTCCGCTGTGTTGGGCCGCTTGGCATAGCGCTCCATCAACACGCGACCACCGCCGTTGACGAAGTACTCCTGCATGGCCTCATCCGTCGGCACAAACATGGCACCCATATCCTGCTCCTTGGGAATGGAGGAACTTACGGCGTACTCGTTCCAACCCGGATCGTAGGTCAGCAAGGGCACATTACCCAAAGAGTTGCCGTCGAAGTCGACAGACAACTGCGCATTGCCCTGCGAACGGGAGGAGAGATAACGCTTCTCGTAAACGGAGTCCATGCCAATGTCATGGAGCGCACGGTACTGATCGGTCAGCTCGGCATTGTAGTAAGGAGCACTGAAACGGTCCAGCATTTTGCTGAACAGGTTGGTCTGCCCGTTGGTACGAATCACCTCAGCCATGTTGGACGGAGTCACGAGGACGGAGTCCAGCACGTTGATGTAACCGTTCATACAGGTAATGTCCTGTTCCACAATGCGGTTCCCGTAAATGTATGCACGGTTACCACCTTCGCTACCGTCAGCCCAGGGGTCCTTGTTGCCCAAGATGAAGCTAATGTCGGAGTGGCGGATGTCCCGCTCCTGCATCTGCTCATCCAGGAAGTGGACCATCATCGGCGACGTGGCATCGAGCGCCATGTAAATACCGCCACGGGCCGGCGTACGGAAGCGGTCCCAAAAGCGGGTGTCACCACTGACATTACCCTCAGCGTCAGTCTCCGGCTCGTTCAGGTTGTTAGGCAGTTCGTCCCAGCGCCAATAAGCCACACTGTCGACAGCCGACAGCTGCGTGCTACGACGCATCGTCAGACTTCCGCCTCCGGAGGAGTAGGGCAACATTTCGAGCACATCCGCATTGTTCAGCATTGCGCCATACAAGAGGATGCTCTTCTGCGCCGTGGACAGCTGATCGTAGCTGCGGATCGGATTGCCGTTGCCGTCCGTCCACGTCGTAGTGGCGAAGAACCGCGCGAAGGCATCGTCGTCCGTAACGAAAATCGTCTTACTACCAGTCTGCGACATGACATCCCGGTAGTTCAAGTCATCGATCAACCGAATCACGGTGTTGAAATTCCTTGCCTTCAACTCGTCATAAATACTTCCGCCCAGGAAACTCGGCATCGTTTCGTCGAGGTCGTAGTCGTCTGAGCAAGAGTACGTAAGACCGCAAGTCGAGAGCAAGCACATTGCGCCAAGCAATGATTTCCCCATTCTGCTAAAACGGTTTTTCATACGCATTAAATCATTTAAATATCTATTTTTTCTGTTCGATTTCATTTTACACACCCCTGTGAATAGGGACAAAATTAATAGTTTTTTGTTTCCTACATTGCAAGTCGACCAAGCAAAATCCGTTCATTTATGTTTTTTTAATACTCATACCTGATATAGTGTTAAAAGCCGGAGGCGGATTATTAGGGTAATTTTGTAACAGGAATAGGGATGGGAATCGATTTTAACAGTCAAGTTGCCGGCATATCTGCAACGCGGCGCACAAAACGGAATAATTTTAACACCAAAATGTCGCCATCGCGCGCTGCAACCCGCGCCGGGAACTGCGGAAGCGGTCAGCAATCCGCCCTAAAAGGAAAGCCGCCCATGAGGCAAAGCGGACGCCGGCGGACGGGAACGGACCTGCCCGCGGGGGCCGGGAGAAGCCCTTCACGATATGCAGAACCTCATGCAAGAATATGCAGCGAGGGCATCGGGAAGCGCCATTTGCCCGGAAAATCCCGGCTTGCGGGCACTCGGCTCATACGCAGCGCCTCAAACGCAGCAGATGAATGCACCGGAACCCTGCGACACGGCGCTGCCATACGGGAGGCGGCACGGCAGACCGCCGGCGGAGACACGGCAATAGGGACAGTAAAAACTGCGCCTATCCCCGTTCTTCGCGGGATAGGCGCAGTTTTTCAAGGGGCAGAGTCCGGAGAACACACCATATTATTATATATATAGCCGCTCAAAGCCGGCGGAGCGCCACACACTCCACCTCGATCAGCCACTCGGGCCGGCAGACACGGGCCTCCACCATGAGATAGGGACATCCCGGGAAGCGGCGGTCCAAGGCAGCACGGACGTTTCCGGCATCGGCAATGTCGCGCAGATATACCACCATATAGGCCACATCCGCCAACGAGGCGCCCCCGTCGCGCAAGAGCTGGTCGATGTTCAGAAACAAGCGCTCCGCCTGGCGCATCACGTCGCCGCAATAGAGGCATCGGCCGTAGCGGTCAATGCTGGCCGTGCCGGAAATGAAATAATGGTACGCGCCCGGCAGGCGGAGCCGCGTGCCCCGCTCAAAGGCCACGCCGTACTCGTGCGTGGGGTTGAGGTAATCCAGCGCATGCAGGTAGCGCACCCCGTCGGCCGCCAGCCCGGCGACGGAGAGGAAATCCACACATACAGCAGCCGCAGGGTTGTCCGGATAACCGCCGATGCCGGTGGACGCAATGAAATGCGTATCGGGCGTAAGGCCTTCACGGCCGAACACCTTGTTGCGCGCCGCCACGACGGCGGCGTAATTGCAGTCTATGTCGCGCACGAAGAGCCAAGTGCGGTGACAATTGCGCTCAAGGGTCAACCCGTCGCCGGCCAACCACTCCATGTGGCGGGCAAAAGCCATCTCGGTCTGCTCGCCGGCATCGTGCCCCGCGGCCTCGGCAGCCGTGAAGCGCACAGTGTGGAAGTATAGCGTCACCCCGTCTATCCTGACGGCCAGCCGTTCCGGCGTGCCGGTCTTCTGCAAACCGGGCGAAGCATTGAACCATAGCTGCAGGCCCACCTTCGCGCCCGAAAGCAACGGCTGCTCGACGTAGGCCACGGCACCGGACGACAGATAGTGCGTATAGAGGGTGTCGCGCCGGAACTGCTCCCACTGGTTGGCCGCATCCGACAGATAGACACGCGTCTGGAGCAAGGCGGCCGTCGTCAGTCCGTGCTGCTCCATCCAGCTGTGCAATTGCTCCTTCAGCTCGTGCAGCTGAGCGTCGAATGTGCCGCCGGGGGCGGCAGTCAGTGTGGTATAAAAGTCTAATCGGTTATTCATTGGGTGTCAAGTTGTTTCAGTCATTATTCGCATTTCTCCGGGGGCATAAAGCCGGCCCTGCCACGTGCGCCGCTCCTTCATGACGCGCCGGAGCACCGCCTGGAACTCCTGCCCCCGCAGCCCCCATCGCGGCGCTATCAGCCAAGGCGGCGGCGTCTGGGAAACGAAGCGATCCAGGGCTATGTCCGGCCGCAAACGTTCCAGGAAATCGGCCACCGCCTGCGCATAGCTCTCCGGCGAAAAGAGCCGCACCGCATCGGGCCGGGCCACATAGCGGCGAGCCAGCTCCGTCCCGCGCACAACTTGCAACTGGTGCAGCTTGACCACCTCGACGGGAAGCGCCGAAAGCCGGGCGGCATGAACGGGCACAAGTTCCTGCGGCTCGCCGGGCAAACCGAGGATGAGGTGGACGCCCACATGGATGCCGCGCGCAGCGGCACGCCGCACGGCATCGGCGGCACAGGCAAAGCTGTGGCCGCGGTTCATCCGCCGCAACGTCGCGTCGTCCGTGCTTTCCACGCCCAGCTCCAGCATGACAAAGCGCCCGCCGGCCCAGCGGGGCAAGGCATCGAGCAGGACATCGGGCACGCAGTCGGGCCGCGTGGCGACGACCAACCCCTCCACACCGGGGACATCAAGCGCCTCTCGGTAAACTTGCTCCAGGCGGGCCAGAGGTGCGTAGGTGTTGGTATGCGCCTGGAAATAGGCCAGATAGGACATCCGCGGATATTTCCGCGCGAAGAACCTTTTCCCGGCCTCGAGTTGCTGGCGCACCCCGCGCAGGCCGCCGCAATAGCGCGGCGTGAAACTGACATTGTTGCAAAAGACGCAGCCGGAATGCGAAAGCGTGCCGTCGCGATTGGGGCAGGTAAAGCCCGCATCGACCGGCAACTTCTGCACTTTCCCCATGAAATGGCGTGACAAGAAGGCGAAATAGTCAGTATAGAGCGGCGGCATGGGCTGGCTTTTGCCGACAAAATTAGCAATTTTAATCAGAAAATCCCCCTATTCGCGCCCACGGTAAAGGCTCCGGGCGCAAATATACCTGCCACTGGGTAGCGCGACAGGGGGCCGGTGACTGCGCAGCGAGCGGCGCCCCGCGCAAACCGAACGAAAAGGCCCGATCACCGGTACTGCACATTTTTTTGACGTAAAGCCGGACATGATTCCAGATTTTTTCGCTATCTTTGTCTTCGCAACCAACCCACAGCAGCTTGCCTATCGAAACATCTCTACGCTGAACCATCATCATTCCATAACATGGAGAATCTCAGTCAGCACACCGACCAAACGTTGGTGAGGATGTATATGTCGGGAATCTGCGAGGCCTTCGACACTCTCTTGGCGCGCTACCAAGACCGGTTGTACACCTATATATATTATGCCGTCCGCAATGAAGACCTGGCAGACGACATTTTTCAGGAGACATTCGTAAAAGCCATCACGACGCTGCAACAGGGCCGCTACACAGAGAGCGGACGCTTTTATCCCTGGCTCGTGCGCATTGCGCACAACCTGATCATCGACTTCTACCGCAACGAGCGCAACGAAACGGCGCTGCGGGGCGACGAAACCGAGGAGACGGTGCGCGCAGCCGCCGCCCACTATGCAGCGGACGACTCGCCCGCCGAAGCGAAAGAGAGGCTGGAGGCCATCTGCCGGCTACTGGAATTTCTGCCGGAGAACCAGCGGGAAATCGTGCAGATGCGTTTCTATCAGAACCTGACATTCAGGGAAATCGCCGAGATCAAGAACATGAGTATCAATACGGCGCTCGGGCGAATGCGCTACGCCATCCTGAACATGCGGCGCATGGCCAGCGAGCAGCACCTGCATCCCTAAGCGAGCCAAGGGCCGGACGGCAAATATTAAGGGCGGACATATACTAAAAAGGGCTTCCCCTCGTTTTTTAGAAGTAAAGATTCCGCTGAAAATACTTTGCCTATGGACGATTTTACCCCTCACCCTCCCCGCCTTCACCCTCGGCGCGAGACGCTGGACTTCCTGCGCGCCTACGCCAGGAAAAGACTGGCGGCCGGCGCGCCTGCGCAATGCCAGGCAGACGGGCTTTCCGCTACGCCGCTCCCGGCGCAGTGGTCAGAGCCGTGCTGAACCGACGCGCACTTTCCCCGGACAGACAATAGCTTATGTCCGGCGAATAATGTAACTTTGCAAGTGTCGGCGTCGCACCGCAGAGGACCGCGGTGCCAGACATTTGTTGCATCCATTTTAATTTGCGCTTATGAAAAAAATATTGTTGCTTGGCTCAGGCGAATTGGGCAAAGAATTTGTTATCGCCGCAAAACGTCTCGGCCAGTACGTCGTAGCCTGCGACGCCTACGCCGGCGCGCCGGCCATGCAGGTGGCAGACGAATGCGAGGTTTTCCCCATGCTCGACGGGGAGAAACTGGAAGCAGCCGTACGGAAACACCGCCCCGACATCATTGTACCCGAAATAGAAGCCATCCGCACGGAACGCCTGTACGAGTTCGAGAAAGAGGGCATACAGGTGACGCCGTCGGCCCGCGCCGTGAACTACACGATGAACCGCAAGGCTATCCGCGACCTGGCGGCAAAAGAACTTGGACTGAAGACGGCCAAGTATTTCTACGCCAAGACCTTCGAAGAACTGAAAGAAGCAGCCGAGACTCTGGGCTACCCCTGCATCGTAAAGCCGCTGATGTCCTCGTCCGGCAAGGGGCAGTCGCTCGTCAAAAGCGCCGACGACCTGGAACACGCCTGGGAATACGGTCTGCACGGCAGCCGCGGCGACATCCAGGAACTCATCGTAGAGGAGTTCATCCACTTCGACTGCGAAATCACCCTCCTGACCGTAACCCAGAAGAACGGCCCCACCCTCTTCTGTCCGCCCATCGGACACGTACAGAAAGGCGGCGACTACCGTGAGAGTTTCCAGCCGGCACATATTGCCCCAGAGCATCTGGCTGAAGCCCAACAGATGGCGGAAAAGGTAACAAAAGCCCTGACGGGCGCCGGCATCTGGGGAGTAGAGTTCTTCCTAAGCCACGAAAACGGCGTCTACTTCTCCGAACTGTCGCCGCGGCCGCACGATACGGGCATGGTGACGCTGGCCAACACGCAAAACTTCAACGAGTTCGAGCTGCACCTGCGGGCCATGCTGGGACTCCCCATCCCCTGCATCAAGCAGTTGCGGGCCGGTGCCAGCGCCGTAATCCTCTCGCCCATCGCCAGCCAGGAGCCTCCACACTACCGCGGAATGGAGCGCACTTGCGAGGAGGACGTGGACGTGCGCATCTTCGGCAAGCCGACCACGCGCGTCAACCGCCGCATGGGCGTCGTCCTGGTAAGCGGCCCCACCGACGCGCCGCTCGATGAACTGCGCGACAAGGCAAAACGCATTGCCTCTTACGTGGAAGTTTACTAAGCTCCGTTCTCCGAAGCTGCTTTCCACTTCCAGTTTGTCAAAACAAATACAGAATATCGGGAAGGAATGGAGAAACAAACACTCTCATAATCTGAACCTTTCAGATAAAGTAAGTTCAAAATTACCCACCCTGTGCGCGCCGAAAATCGGCGCGCACAATTTTTCCGAAGCCCTGTCAGAATTTGAAGCACGGGCAACGCAATATTATTTAACAGAAACTTAACATCCAGAGGCCTACTTTCCGCCACAGCCTTCGTAACTTTGCGAAAGCAGCTATCCGCGGTAAGAGAAGTTGTGTCAAGGCCGGAAAGGCGTCCCGCAGGTGGCATCAGAACAAACTTTGTCTATGAAATCGAAAACAGAGAAAAATTATCTCGAACGCGACATCAGCTGGATGTATTTCAACCGCCGGATTCTGCAGGAAGCCGAAAAGGAGAACGTGCCCCTGTTGGAGCGCATGTCCTTCTTAGGCATCTACTCCAACAACCTGGACGAGTTCTTCCGCGTCCGCATGGCCACCCACAGCCGCGTAGCCGAATGCGAAGAAAACTCCGTGAAGGCCGCACGCACGGAAGCCGTGGCGCTCCTCAAAGAGCTCAACCGGCTCAACGCCCAATACTCCAAGGAGTTCGAACAGGCCAACCAGGTCATCATCAAAGCACTACAGGAAAAAGGCATCTACCTGCTGAAGGACACAGAGGTCGACGAGGAACAGCTCCAGTTGGTCCGGGCCTACTATGAACAAAATCTGAACGGCAGAATAATGCCCATCTGGTTCTCGGCTATCAAGATGTTCGACCTGGAGAAGGATGAAAACATCTATCTCGCCATCCGCATGCACAGAAAGAACGACGCGGGCAAGAAGGCCTATTACGCTTTCGTCGAGCTGCCCGTGAGCACGTGCGGGCGCTTTGTCCGCCTGCCGGACCGCGAGAGGAAAAGCTATCTGATGTACCTGGACGACGTCATCCGCTGCTGCCTGCCTCTGCTATTCCGCGGCCAGGACTACACGGACTTCGAGGCCTACTCCTTCAAGTTCACCCGCGACGCCGAGATGGAAATCGACAACGACCTGCGCAACGGCATGCTGCAGAAGGTGAGCAAGGGCGTAAAAAGCCGCAAGCGCGGTGCTCCCCTCCGCGTAGTCTTCGACGCCGCAATGCCTAAAGGACTGCTGCGCCAGGTCATTGACGCGCTGAACCTTGACAAGCTCGACACCGTCCTCTCCGGTGGACGCTACCACAACCACAAGGACTACATGCGCTTCCCCGACTGCGACAAGAAGCATCTGAAATACGAGCCTTGGGAGCCTATTCACAAGTGCGAGCTGGACGGCGACGTGAGCCTGCTGAAGCAAATCCGCAACCACGACCGCTTCATTCATGTGCCCTACCACAGTTTCGACGCCTACATCAACCTGCTGCAGGAAGCGGCCATCAGCCGCGAAGTCAAGGGCATTAAGACCACGCTGTACAGGCTTGCCAAGGATTCGAAAGTGGTCAAGGCCCTGATTTGCGCCGCCCGAAACGGTAAGAAGGTTACCGTAGTCATTGAACTGATGGCCCGTTTCGATGAAGCGTCAAACATTGACTGGTCCAAGAAGATGCAGGAAGCCGGCATCCACGTGATTTTCGGCGTAGAGGGGCTTAAGGTCCACTCCAAGCTCACCTATATCGCCATGAAGACGGGGGCAAACATCGCAGTCATCAGCACGGGCAATTTCCACGAAGGCAATGCCCGAGCCTATACCGACTGCATGCTCATGACCGCGTCCAGGCCCATCGTCAACGACGTCCTGTCCGTATTCCGCTTTATCGAGCGCCCCTACACGCCAATCCGCTTCAAGGAGTTGCTCGTCTCGCCCAACGAGATGCGCCAAAAGTTCATCCGTCTGATTAACGAGGAGATTCGGAACCGCGAAGCCGGGAAACCCGCCGGCATCACTGTCAAGATCAACCACATCACCGACCCCATCATGGTCAAGAAGCTCTACGATGCGGCCGGACACGGCGTGCCGGTGCGTCTGCTGGTTCGCGGAAACTGCTCCCTAATCCCCACGCTCCCAGAGCTTAACGACAACATGCACATCGTCGGGATCATCGACCGCTACTTGGAGCATTCGCGCATTTTCATCTTTGAAGCCGGCGGCGAGGAGAAGGTATTCATGGGCTCGGCCGATTGGATGCCGCGCAACCTGGACAACCGCGTTGAAGTTGTCACCCCCGTCTATTGCCCAGAAATAAAGGCCGACCTCAAGCGAGTGGTCGAGTGGGGACTCAAGGACACCTGCCAGGGACGTATCGTGGACGGCACAGGGCGGAACCTGCCGCTCGTCATTCCGGGCACGAGCCCCTTCCGCTCGCAGGAGGCCCTCTATCGCGTCTATCTCGAAGAAGAAATGCGACTCCGCGAAGCCGCAGCCCGCGTTGCCGCATCCGAAGAAGCCGCACAGGAAACACATCAAGAACCCATTACCCAGTAACATGAACAACAGACATTACGCAGCCATCGACATAGGCTCCAACGCCGTACGCCTGCTCATCAAGCGCGTGTCGCGCAACGTGGCCAACGGTGAAGAGAAGCTCTCAAAGGAAATCCTGCTTCGCGTCCCGCTCCGATTGGGATTTGACGTTTTCTCCAAAGGGAAAATCTCAAAGGATAAAAGCAAGAAACTGCTCCGGCTCATGAAGTCGTACCGTCAGCTAATGGAAATCTACGGCGTAACCCGCTACCGCGCCTGCGCCACTTCCGCCATGCGCGATTCGCGTAACGGCTTCAAGCTCATCCGCAGCATCAAGAAGAAAGCCGGTATTCGCATCGACATCATCGACGGACAGGAAGAAGCCCGCATGATTTACGACAACCACCTGGAGTGTGTCGAAGACCGCAAGGGCAACTACATGTACGTCGACGTAGGCGGCGGCAGCACCGAAGTGAACTTGCTCGCCGAGGGCGAACTGGTCTACTCGCGCTCCTTCAACATCGGCACGGTCCGCCTCCTCACCGGCGGCGTCACCGAAGCCGCCTGGACCCGCATGGGCGAGGAAATCAAGGAGCAGGCCCGCCAATTCGGCACCATCAACATAATTGGCTCGGGCGGCAACATAAACAAGCTCTATAAGCTCATAGACAAGAAGGACAAGAAGCGTAAGCAGTTCAGCATCGGAGCGTTGCAGGAAATCTACGATCAGTTGGCACCCATGTCCGACCAAGCGCGCATGGACGCTTTCGACCTGAAGCCCGACCGCGCCGACGTCATCGTCCCGGCCGCCCGCATCTTCCTGTTCATCGCCCAGACCATCCACGCAGAACACATCTACGTCCCCGTCATCGGACTCTCGGACGGCATCATCGACAGCCTATACGCCGAAGACCTCGAGAAGTACAACCAGAAAGCCTGCCGCGACGCCGGGGCCGAAGCCTTGGCCACCGGCGAAGACGCCCCCTGCCAGGATTGCGGCTGCGACGCAGAGCCGGCCGATGCCCCCGTCCCGACGGCTACACAACCCGCCCCCACTGTTCCCGCCGCCGGATGCGCCGCGCCGAAACGGACGGACGAGAAGCCCGCCGCCGAATAAACAATCCCCCTACCCCATACGCCGACATCCCGGCCGCTTCGCTCAGCGAGACGGCCGGGATGTCTTTTTTGCGGGTGCGGACGGCTCACAAATACTTTTCCAGGAAAGCCTCCATGGCCCGGTAGAAGTCGAAGCGGTTCTCCTGGTTGGAGAAGCCGTGCCCTTCGTTTTCCTTCACCATGTACTCCACGGGCAGGCCTCTGCGGCGCAGCGCCTCCACCATCTGGTCGCTCTCCGCCTTGTTCACGCGCGGGTCGTTGCTGCCCTGGGCAATCAGCAGCGGCACGCGGATGCGGTCCGCGTGCAAGGCCGGCGAAGTAGCCGCCAACTGCTCGCGGTCGCGCTCCGGATGCCCCACCTGCTCGTACATCATCTCCAGCATAGGCCGCCAGTAGGGCGGTATGGTTTTCAGGAAAGTAAAAAGGTTCGACACGCCCACATAGTCCACCGCGCAAGCGTAGAGTTCGGGCGTAAAGGTCACGCCACACAGCGCAGCATACCCTCCGTAGCTCCCGCCGTAAATCGCGATGCGCTCCGGATCGGCTATGCCCTTCGCCTTGAGCCACTCCACGCCGTCCGTGATGTCGTCCTGCATGGCCAGTCCCCATTGCTTATAGCTGGCCTCCAGAAACTTGCGTCCGTAGCCGGTGGATCCGCGGAAATTCATCTGGAACACGGCGTAACCGCGGTTGCACAGGAACTGCACCTCCGAGGAATAGCCCCACACGTCACGAGCCCAGGGGCCGCCGTGCGGATTCACCACGACGGGCAGGCCCTTCGCGTCGTCCGGTACGTAGCCCGGCGGCAGCGACAGGTAAGCCTCGATGTCCCAGCCGTCGCGCGTGCGGTAGGTTACCGGGTGCATCTCCACCAGTTCCTCCTCGTGCAGCCAGGGCGCGGTGTCGGCTATCTTCCTGGCCTCGTCGGTCAGTGCGTTGTAGTAATAATAGGCCCCGCGCGTGCGGTCGTTGCCCACGTAGATCAGGTAGTGCTCCTCCGCTTTGTCCGTGTCCGCCACGCCGAACCGGTAGCCGGGGAAATGGCGCTTCATGCGCTCGCGCAGGGCGCGCTCCTCCTCGTCAAAGTAGTGACGCACAGGCTCCTTGTGCCCCGTGCAGTAGGCGCTGAGGAGCTTTTTGCGCTTGCGCGAATAGCCTATGCTCGACACGTCATACTGCGGATGCTCGAAGAGCAGCTCCAGCTCGCGGCAGTCCGAGGGGTCCATCAGCACCAAGGCCACCTTGTCGCGGCCGAGGTTCGTCGCGGCATAGACCAGGCGGTTGTCCGGTGTGAACTCCATGAAGCTCACCATCTCCTTGAAGTTCGTCGTCAGCACGGGGCGGAAGTCCTCGTCCTCCGTGGCGCGGTAGAGTATCTGCGTGTTCACTCCGTCCACAATCGCCGTGACGGCGCGCAGCCGCCCCTCATGGTCCGTCATCCAGCCCTGCCAGTTCCCGGGATTTTCCGCAAGTTGCGTCAGTTCCCCGGTGTCCAGGTCCAGGCGGTACGGGTCGAACACCTCCGGGTTGCGGCGGTTCAGGCCGATGAGCACCTTCCCGGGCGTCTCCTCCAGGTCATCGATCAGCGTGGTGCGCACACCGGGAAAGTCGGTATAGGCTCTCAAGTCCGAGCCGTCCAGATTCACGCCGTAGAGGCGGTAATTCTCATCGCCGTCCGTATCCTTCATGAAGAGGAGCCGCCCGTTGTCCGCCCACATGTAGCCGGCCAGGCTGCGCTGCGTCTCGGACGTGACGCGCACCGCCCCGCCGCCCCCGACCGGCCGAACAAAAAGGTTCATGCGGTCGGCATAGGGTGCCAGGTATGAAAGGTGCCTGCCGTCCGGGGAAATCTGGTAGGCCGCCTCCTGCGAGTTACGGAAAAAGTCTTCCAAGGGTATCCGCCGCACCGGCCGCGCGGCGTTCGTTTGTCTGTGGTCTGTCATAAAGCTATGATTGTCCGTTTCTTCTAATCGTAATACAAAGGAACGCAATTTCGGCGGAACGGACAAGGCCGCCGCGTGCTTTCCGCGCGCCGACGGTGTCTGGGCCCATGAGAACGCGCCTTAGCCCCGTAAAAATTCGCCTAAGCCCCGTCGCTACGGGCCTAAGCCCCGTGGGCTTGCCCCGCGGCCGGCTGCCGCCGCAGTGGGCGGCCATGCAGCGCCGGACGCGCTGGCAGAGTACGTGCGTCCGGCAGAAAATTCGCACGCCGGGCCACCGGGCTCGGGGTTAATTCGTAATTTTGCGTTCGCTTGACGAATAAGCGACAAACCATGCACCGCATGTCTCGAAATACTTCCTCGCGCCGCCAGCGCGTGTCCCTCCGCCAGCTCGCGGCATGGGCGCTGGCGGGTGTTTCTGTCCTGCTCATCCTGCTGATGCTCTTCCCGACCGGTCTGAGACACCAGCTCGACGGCGTCTGCCTCGTAGAGTGCCGGCCCCGCTATGCCGCGGTGCTGGCACCGGGCGACACGCTCTGGCTCTCGGCCGACGGAAGGTCCTGTGCGCCGGACGGCGACTCGCTCCGTAGCGACACGCTCGCCGCTTCGGGCTGTTTCGTCTCGAACCAAGGCCATGTGCTCACGTCGGCCGCGCTGCTCCGCTTTGCCCCGGACACGCTCCCGGCCGACACGCTCCGCGCCTGGCTGGCGCGCGAGGAGCAGCGGCTGGAACGGCTGCTGGCCGTGAAAGAGAGGGAGATGGACGAACTGGACTACTATGCAGCCACGCACACGGTCGTGGACGACGGATACAACGAAGTCATGGCCTACCGCAGCCAGAGCGCCGCCCGCCTGGCCCGCATCCGGCGGCTGCTCGGACAGGTGCGGCGCACCGAAGGCCGTAGCGTGAAGGCCGGGCTCAGGGAGACGTATCGCCTGACGTGCGCCTGGCCGGACGGGCGCGACAGTGTGTCGCTCCGCACCGTAGCGGCCGTGCGCCGGCAATACGCGGACTCCGTCCTGCTCCTGCAGGTCTCAGACGGACAGTTGCCGCGGCAGGCGTTCCGCTTCGTGGTCTATGCGGCCGACGTCCCGCAGTGGGGCGCACAGGTGCTGGGCTTTTTCGGCCTCGCCCCCCTGCCGGACGCGGCACGCGCGGACAGCACGCGCTGCCTCGACGCGCCGCAGCTGGAAGGCGCTCCGGCGGTCAACCTCTTCGGCCAGCTCTGCGGGCTGCGGGTGAACGGACGGCTGCGGACCATGCAAGGGGCACGGGCCGCCTACTTCGCCGAGCGAAACGGCCTAAGCTGGCTGTGGAGCAACCTGCGGATTGCCACGGCGCGCTTCTTCACCTTCGCGCCGCCGCGCGCCACACGCACCGTGGCTACGCCGGACCGGCCGCCGCGCAACGTACGCGGACTGGTCCGGACAGGCAGGGCATACGGCCGGTTCGCACGTCCTGAAGGGCTCTACTGCGGGCGGACCGACGGACCGATGCCCGAAGGCTACGGAACCATGTACTACAAGGACGGAAGCCGGTACGACGGCCTGTGGCACAGGGGGCAGCGCGAGGGCATAGGCTGCCTGCTCACCGATTCGGCAACCTACACCGGGCGCTGGCGCGCGGACTCGCTGGCCTGCGGCACACGTCGCGACAGCACAGCCCTTTACGCCGGAGTGTTGGACCACGAGCTGCGGCCCCACGGCAGCGGCCGGCAACTGTGGGACAACGGCACCTATTATCAAGGCAACTGGCAACACGGCCGGCGAGAGGGCTTCGGCTTCGCCGTCAGCGAACGGGACATCGTGCAGGCCGGCATCTGGAAACAGGACCGCTTCCAGGGGGAACAGATCATCTACACGGCCAACCGCGTCTACGGCATAGACATCTCGCGCTACCAGCACGAAATCCGCCGACGCGTCTACCGCATTGACTGGAAGAGCCTGCGCATCACGAGCCTGGGGACAGCCAGCCGCAAACGCATCCACGGGCAACAGGACTATCCCGTCAGCTTCATCTACATCAAATCCTCGGAAGGCATCACCGTGCGCAACCGCTACTACGCCGCGGACATCGCCGCCGCCCGGCGGCGGGGCATCCCGGCCGGGGCCTACCACTTCTTCTCGACGCGGCGCAGCGGCAAGGCCCAGGCCCGCTACTTCCTGCGACAGGCGCGGCCACGACGCGGCGACCTGCCGCCGGTGCTCGACGTGGAACCTTACGACCAGCAGATACGCGCCATGGGCGGCATCGGCGTGTTGTTCCGCGAAGTGACGGACTGGATGCAGACCGTGGAACAGCAATGCGGCACGCGGCCCATCCTCTACGTAAGCCAGAACTTTGTGAACAAATACATGGAACACGCGCCGGCCGCACTGGGCCGGTACCAGGTGTGGATAGCCCGCTACGGGGAATACAAGCCCTACGTGCGCCTGCTCTACTGGCAGCTGGCCGCAGACGGGCGGGTGAAGGGCATCCGTGGCGCCGTGGACATCAACGTCTACAACGGCTCACGCGCGCAATTCGAGGAGTTCGTGCGGACCGAGTGCGTGAAGCGCTGAAGCCTGCGCGACAAGGACTTTGGCCAGACTGCAAAAAAATGCTAACTTTGCAGGCTCAAACAAAAAAACTTTTCCGACATGACAAAAAAGTACAACGGAGAGGTGCTCCATGGCATCCTGCTCATCGTGCTGTTCTCCTTCTCTGCGTTCTATATCGCCGGCTTCGACTTCGTGAAGCGCCTGTCGTTCAGTCCGCTCATCGTGGGCATCATCCTGGGCATGCTCTACGCGAACAGTCTCCGCAACAAGCTGCCGTCTACGTGGGTGCCGGGCATCAAGTTCTGCTCGAAGACCGTGCTGCGCGCCGGCATCGTACTCTACGGTTTCCGCCTGACATTCCAGCAAGTCGTGGCCATCGGCATACCGGCCATCACGGCGGACCTCATCATCGTGGCCGGTACGCTGCTGCTGGGCGTCGTGCTGGGCCGTGTGCTCAGAGCGGACCGCGAGACCACGCTCATGACGGCTACCGGCAGCGCCATCTGCGGCGCGGCGGCCGTGCTGGGCGCTGAGCCCATCGTGCGCTGCGAGGCGCACAAGACGGCCGTAGCCGTATCGACGGTCGTCATCTTCGGCACACTCTCCATGTTCCTCTACCCCATCATGTACCGGGCCGGCTGGCTGGACGCGCTGGGCAACCAGGGCGTGGCCATCTATACGGGAGCCACGCTCCACGAAGTGGCTCACGTGGTAGGCGCAGGCAATGCCATCGACTCGGCCGGAGGCAGCATAGCCGACACGGCTACCATCACGAAGATGATCCGCGTCATCCTGCTGGCGCCCACGCTGCTGCTGATGAGTTTCTGCCTGAGCCGCGTGCGCCGCAAGGCCGGCGCAGAGGGAGCGACAGGCAGCGGTAAAATCACGATACCCTGGTTTGCCTTCTACTTCCTGGTGGCCATCGGCATCAATTCGCTCCTGCAGTCGGCCGTATTCATCCCGGCCGCGGCGCTGCAGTCCGCCACGGACTTCATAGAAAACGTGGACACTTTCCTGCTGACCATGGCTATGACGGCTCTGGGAGCGGAAACGAGCATTGACAAGTTCAAGCAGGCGGGAGTGAAACCGTTCCTGCTGGCTTTCGGACTGTATATCTGGCTGGTAGGCGGCGGCTATCTGATAGCCCTGTGGCTGGCCTGAAAAGCATGAAACGGACTCGGGCCCGCCGTCACGAAAAGGTTGACGGCGGACCCGAGTCTGTTATGCCGGTTCAGTTAGCGTGTTTTCGCCACTCCGTGGGCGTAGTGCCCGTGACTTTCTTGAACAGGCGGGTGAAGTGTTGCGGATGCTGGAATCCCAGTTCGTAAGCCACCTCGCCCACCGTCTTGTCCGGCAGAAGGATGCGCTCCTTCGCCTCGCGAACAAGGCGCAGCTGAATGTGCTCCTGCGCGCTTTTGCCGGTCTCCTTTTTCAAGAGGTCGCCGAAGTAGTTGGGTGAAAGGCAGAGCTGCTCGGCGCAAAACCGCACAGTCGGCAGTCCGCCCTTGGCGGCTTTCCCTCCGGCGAAATAGTCGTCGAGCAACTGTTCGAAACGGAGCAGGATGTCGTGGTTGACGTGAGTGCGCGTAATGAACTGCCGCTCATAAAAGCGGAGGCAATAGTCGAGCAGCATCTCGATGTTGACGTTGATAAGGCGGCGGCTGTGGCGGTCGACCGGCCGCTCCACCTCATACTTGATTTTTTGCAAACAGTCCACGACAATCTCGCGCTCGCGCTCGGAAAGGTGGAGCGCCTCGTTGGACTCGTAAGAGAAAAAGGTGTAGTCCTTCATGGCGCGCCCGAGGGATGAACCGTGGATGAGGTCGGGATGAAAGAGCAGGGCCCAGCCTTTGGGCTGGAATACTTGCCCTGTGTCGACGAAGCCGACGACCTGGCCGGGAGCTATGGCCACGATGGTGCCCTCCTGATAGTCGTAGTTCTGGCGGCCGTACACGATGTCGCCGCACTTGACCTCCTTCAAGAATACGGCGTAGAAGCCGAAGACCTGGCGGCTGTGGTACATCGGGCCGCATTTCGAGAAGTCGATCACACTGACAAGCGGATTGAATGTCTCGACTCCCATTGCGCGGTTGTATTCGCAGATAGTAGAAAGGGTTGTGATTTTTTTCTCTGCCTTTTCCATTGCGTGAGGAATATTATCCTGCAAAAATAATGATTCTGCCCCACAGACAAAAGCTGCGGGGCAGAATGCAGTAATCGTGGTAGGAGAAACCGTAATCATGGTCGGGCGGGTTCGCCGTCGGGCCGCCGGGCAGGCCGCCGCGGCGTGAGGGGCACGAGGGGATGGTCCCCGGCCAGGGCGAGCGTCAGTACGCTCAGGCGGACACCGCCCGCGGCTGCTATGGTCTGCCCGCAGGAGATAAGCGAAGCGCCGGTTGTCAGCACATCGTCGACCAACAACACATGGCGGCCGCGCAAAGCCTCTGGCCGCAGCAGACGGAAAATGCCGGCTACGTTCGCCTGACGCTCCTGGCCGGTCAGGTGCGTCTGCGTAGGGTTGTCCACCGTGCGGGCAACGGATGACGTGTCGACGGGCAGTCCCGTAATCTCGCTCACGCCGCGAGCCAGTTCGGTGCTCTGGTTGTATCCGCGCCTCTTTTCGCGCCGGCGGGACAACGGCAGGGGGAGAATCAAGTCCACCCCGTCGAAGAAATCGCTGTCCGCCAGGTCGGCCGCCATGGCCCGGCCCATGTAGCGCCCCACCTGAGGCCGGCTGTAGTACTTCAGGCTCCAGAAAAGCCTGCGGCTATCCGCCCCGGCATAATAATGTATGTATGCATTGGCCCGCACTATCGGCAGTTTTCCCCAGAATATCCGCTCCACCACGTTGCCCCGCTCACCGTGCAGCCGGGTAAAGGGCAAAGCCTGATAGCAGGGGACACAGACGCAGTGCTCCGCCGCGCAAAGCCGGCGGCCACACACGGCACACCGCTCGGGAAACACGAGCCGGAGGGCGTCGCGCCCCGAGCCGGCAATGTCCCGCAGCCAACCGGGCAGCATATATTCAGACTAAACGGTTCCCGCGGGCACCGTCCGGGAAAATCACTTTCGGGCGGAACGTCCGGGCTTCGTCGGGCGTCATCGCGGCATAGCTCATGACTATCACCTCGTCGCCCACCTGGAACTTACGCGCGGCTGCGCCGTTCAGGCAGATGCAGCCCGTGCCGCGGGGGCCAGTGATGACATACGTTTCCACCCTTTCGCCGTTGTTATTGTTCACCACGTGGACATGCTCGCCCGCCACGATTCCGGCAGCCTCCATGAGGTCCTCGTCTATCGTGATGCTGCCCATGTAGTGCAGATTGGCTTCTGTGACACGCGCACAGTGGATTTTCGACTTCAGAATACTCAAGAACATGGATGCAGGATGCTTAGCGGTAACGGATGTTGTCGATAAGCCGCACAGGCTGGCTGCCGCAATAAACGGTGATGCAGCCGACTATACCCGACGCGGCAGTCCAGGAGTCCACGGGCTGGAGCGTCGTATCGTCAACAATCTGGTAATACTCCACCTCAAGGCCGCTGATAGCGTTGAGACTGTTTACTACGTAATCGTGCGTCTCCGCAACGGTGTGACCGGCCGCGAAGGTCTGGCTATCTTTCAGGACGCGGAAGATGTTGGCCGCCGTGACCTTTTCCGCAGGGGTCAGCAAGGCGTTTCGGCTGCTCAGGGCAAGGCCGCTCTCCTCGCGGACTATGGGGCAAGGACAGATGGTGACGGGCAACCGTAAGTCATTCACCATGGCGCGCACCACGGCTATTTGCTGGAAATCCTTCTCGCCGAAATAGGCGTTATCCGGCTCTACCCAAAGAAAGAGCTTGCTGACAATCTGGCACACGCCGTTGAAGTGGCCGGGACGATGTGCGCCCTCCATGACCGTGTCAATAGGCGGGTAGCTGAAGCGGCGCGTATCGGGTTCGGGATATACCTCCTCGGGGGCCGGGGCAAAAACCAAGTCGGCACCGAGCGTCTCAAGCAGCTTGCAGTCCGCCCCCAACGTCCGCGGGTAATGCTGCAAATCGTTCTTGTCATTAAATTGTGTGGGATTGACAAAGACACTGACCGCAGTCGCGCCGTTCTCAGCCACACTGCGACGCACCAGCGAGGCATGACCCGCATGCAACGCGCCCATGGTAGGCACCAAGCCTATACTCTTCCCTTCAACGCGGAGCTTGCGCAGCTCCGCCTTCAGTCCTTCAATAGTCGTAACAACTTGCATTGTACTTCGTAGATAAATTAACGGTGCAAAATAACAGAATCCTTGCCACATATTTGCCACTCTCCCCGGACAAATTGCGGTTTTTAACATTCTGGCGGATTCAAAGCCTGCCCGTCCGCGGCCGAATCCTATTTTTTTCGTACCTTTGCAGTAAACAAACAGTCCACATCCATAATGAAGGCGAAGAAGGTTTTATTTATAACCCAAGAACTTATTCCCTACGTACCAGAAAGCCCCATGGCCACCATAGGCCGTAAGTTGCCCCAATCCATTCAAGACAGCGGCTACGAAATCCGAACTTTCATGCCCAAGTGGGGCAACATCAACGAGCGGCGAAACCAATTGCACGAAGTCATCCGGCTATCGGGGATGAACATTATCATTGACGACACGGATCATCCCCTTATCATAAAAGTGGCTTCCATACAGGCCGCGCGGATGCAGGTCTATTTCATCGACAACGAGGAATATTTCCACAAGCGGGCCATGCTCGCCGACGAAAACGGAAACGAGTATGAGGACAATGCGGAACGGGCTATCTTCTACGCCCGCGGCGTCCTGGAGACGCTGAAGAAACTCCGCTGGTGTCCGGACATTATTCACTGCCACGGCTGGATGTCCGCCATCGCTCCCCTCTATATCAAGACTGCCTACAAGGAAGAGCCGCCTTTCCTCAACACCAAGGTGATCTTCTCCGCCTACAACGAAATGCCGAAGCTCGCTCCCGTGCCAAATTTCGCAGAGTGTCTGAAGTTTCGCGACGCCAATGAAGAAGTGCTCCAGGCTACGGGCATCGACCTCGGATGTCCAGACGCCTACGGACAATTGGCGATAGCCTTCTCCGACGGATACGTACAAAGCGAACAGAACGCCCACCCCGAGTTGCTCGACTTCGCCCGTCAGCACGGAGTCCAGACGCTCGAATGGCCGGGCGATGACAACTTGAGTGAGAATTACAGCAAATTCTACCAACAAATCACTGGCGAAACGGCCGAAGAAGGAGAATAATCCGTACCTTTGACCCCGCATCACCAAACCCCGACACTGACGTGAAAAAGCTACATCTCCCCGCCATCGGCTCACTGCTGCTTTGGGCGGCAACGCTCTGCGCGTTTACTTCCTGCGACGACGACACGGCTACGATAGGGACCAGCATTATGCCCGACTTCGACAATGTCTCCACATCGCAGGCCATCTATACCGTCCACTCTAAGGCGGTCAAGGTAGACTCCGTCCTGGCCAACACCAGCGACTGCTACCTGGGCCGTATCGTTGACCCGGAAACGCGCGCTCAGACCACGTGTAACTTCCTCGCCCAGTTCCACGTCCTCGAAGACTACGCGTTCCCGACGCGAGAGGAGATCGTCTGCGATGACAACGGCGATCCCATAGCAGACTCCTGCGTGCTGCGCATCTTCTTTGACCGTTACTACGGAGACTCGCTTACTACGATGACGCTACACGTCCAGGAACTCGACACGGCCAAGGTGATGGAGGAAAACGTGTCTTACTACACCAACCTGGATGCCGCCGACTACCTCAGCACGACATCGCCCATCCGCACGGACGTTTCCTATGCCGTAAAGGACTTGAGCCGCCCGGACTCAGTCACCGACGGCTCCACCTACCTGCGTAGCGTCGTCATCAAGCTCCCTGCCAGCTACGGCCAGCACCTGCTGAAGAAATACTACGAGAATCCCGCCAACTACCAGGACTCCTATCAATTCATCCACCACGTGTGCCCCGGATTCTACTTCCAGACCACGGGCGGAACCGGCGTCATGCTCAACGCCGAGGTGACGACGCTCGACGTACACTTCCGCTACAAGAGCAAGACGGCCCTACTGCGCGACACCATCGTGAGCGGCATGCAGCGCATGGCCGCTACCGAAGAAGTCATTCAAAACACGCAAGTGAGCAACTCCGTGCCCGGCTACATGCTCGACGAGAACAACTCATACACCTACGTCAAATCGCCGACCGGCATCTTTACGGAAGTCACCCTCCCCGTCGGGGAAATCGTGGCCGGCGAGCACTATACGGACACCATCAACTCCGCGCGCCTTTCCCTCCGCCGGTACAACAACACCGTGGAAAGCCCCTACAACCTCGACCCGCCCCAGACGCTGCTCATGGTGCGCAAGTCTGAGGCCACAAAGTTCTTTGAAGAAGAACAGCTCTCAGACGAACGGACGAGCTTCCTGAGCGACTTCGTAACCTCGAACAACGCCTACACGTTCGACAATATCAGCAGCCTGATTACGCTCCTCAAGAACGAACGCGACGCCGGATCCGGCTGCTCGCCCGACGAGGACGAAGCGGTACGCGCCGCAAAATACGCCGCCTGGGAGGCAGAACACCCGGACTGGAACAAAGTCTGGCTCATCCCGGTCAAGGCCGAATACAGCACGACGACGAACATGTGGGGACAGACTACGCGGACCCTGCTCCGCATAAGGCACGACATGAGCCTGTCCAGTGCGCGGCTCGAGGGCGGCACTTCCGACGATTTGGAAATCAATATCATTTACAGTCGATTCAATCAATAAGCTTTATCAAACCAAGTGACAGGCCGCATGCCTGTCACTTTTTTCTTATCCCGACATGAACGCCATGCTCTTCGCCGCAGGGATGGGGACACGCCTCAAGCCCCTGACGGACACAATGCCCAAAGCTCTCGTACAGATCGGAGGCAAACCGCTCATTGATATTGCGCTTCACCGGCTGAAAAAGGCCGGCGCGGAGCGGGTCGTCGTCAACGTGCACCACTTCGCCGACCAGATTGAACGCCACTTGGCGGGCCGTGACTACGGACTCGACATCGTCCTGTCCGACGAGCGCGCAAAACTGCTCGACACGGGCGGCGGACTGCGGCACGCAGCCACGCTGCTGGCCGCGCCGGGAGACGAACGCCCTATCCTGATCCACAATGTGGACATCCTCAGCAACGCGGACCTGGCCGCTTTCTACGGTGCCCACATGCACGATGCGGCGGCTCTGCTCGTCTCTTCGCGCTCCACCAGCCGCTACCTGCTGTTCGACGACGCGCTCTGCCTGAAGGGGTGGCTCAACGTGCAGACCGGCGAAGTGCGCAGTCCCTTCCCCGGGATTTGCCCGGAGCGGTTGCACCGTTTCGCCTTCGCCGGCATCCACACTTTCTCGCCGCGCCTGTTCCCCTTGCTCGACGACTTCCCTGAAAAATTCTCCATCACGGACTTCTACCTGTCCGTATGTGCCCGCGTGCCCATCCGCGCCCATGTCGCCACGGACCTCCGGCTACTGGATGTAGGAAAACTCGACACCCTGCAAAAGGCCGATGACTTTCTGCACCTGCAGTGAGGCACGGATTGGATCCACAGCCGCTCTCAGTCGCCGCACAGGCTATACGACGACATCCCAGCAGGCAGACACTGCCGGCAAGACTTGTGCCGCCATTCGCGCCAACGATGTGCCGCCATTCGCGCCAACGATGCGCCGCCCCACGCGGCCTATCCCCGTAACTTCTGGGCTAAGGCCCGTCGCTCCTGTCCTTAGCCCCGTTAGCGGCGGCAGTAAGCGCGACTGCACCAATCCGGCTTCACGAGCGAAACAAGCTGTCCCGCTGCGTGGGAGAAACGCAACGGAACAGCCTGCACACGGGGACATCGCCCCTCAAGAAGAATAAACGGAGTGTCAGTCGGCTGTCGCTCCGTGAGAGATTACGACCGACACATCGGGCATTTCGAACGAATAACGCTTCGTCCCAGGCACGGACCCTTCGGACACGGGCAACTCCGTCAGCTCCGGGTTGTCGTCGTCGGCAGCCCGCACCAGGACCGTCTGCCCGGACTGCGCCTCGCCATCAGGAATGAGCGTCAGCGTGATGGTCTGCCCGCTTTTGCCGTACAGCTGGCCGGCATTGACCGTGATGTTATCATCCACCTGCACACGGCAGTCATACCCAGCCACATCTGTATTGATGGCGTACCAGGCCGGCGACTTCAGGTGGCCGACCGTATCGGAAGGGCAATAAATCGTACTCGAGGTTATTTTCCCCTTCCCTAAGATGCGTCCGCCCTTCACCATGACTTCGCCATCCGTCGTACAGCTGATGATGTCGCCGTCACCACAATTGGCCACCGTGCCGCCATCGACCGTCACCAGCGACGCCCGTACCACTCCGGCACGGTCATTATTCGCGTTGTCGTTGCAACTGATGAGTTCGGCCCCGCTGCCTATTGTGACAAAGCCCTTAGGCAGATTGATGACCGAATTTCCCTGCCCGCCATGAAGCATCACCGCACCCGTAATCAGCAAGGTGGAGTTTGTCCCGTCGGACAGGACGCTGCCTATGCCATAGTTGAAAAGCGTGCCCGGGCCCGAGATCTTAAAATCGAAAGACTGCGATTCGTTGACCAGCAGCGCCGTGGAGCTTCCCCCCGCGATTGAGTAGCCGTTCAGGTCGAGCGTCACCTCGCAGTTAGCACCGCCGGGCGACAGCTTAACCTGCCCTTCGCTCAAATCCACGCTGCTCTCAAGCCGCACGACAGCCTTCTGCCCGTCGGTGATACTGGAAAAAGCCTTAGACAGATCGGAGTACTTTCCTACTATTTTTCCATCTATCAAAACGACAAACTTTTCATTCGCAGTCTGGCGCACGGCCCCTGCCTTTACATCGGGCACATGCGCTGCGAGGGAAACGGTGAACAGGCAGAAACAGAAAAGGGTCAGAATCTTGTCCTTCATCTTCTTGCTGGTTTGAAAGGGTAATACAAATTTTCCACAAAGTTACGAGTTTCCTGGGAAATGGCGCACCGAGGGAACTGCAAAATCAAAAATCAAGCGTTCAGAAAAGAAGCGGCCATCCCTTACACCGTTCCGGTATGAAAAGGAACAGCGGCAGGGAGGGCTACGCGTGCATGCGCAAGCCTCAGAGACGCCCGATTCCTCACTAAGAAAAGACAGCTATTTCTAATATTTTTATAACTTCGCAGAGCGAGCGTATATACGCCACAAGAAATTAAGATCTCACGCTTATGCCCATTATAGAAATATCTTCTCTCGACCATCCCGGACTGGAACTGTTCCGTAGCCTGACAGAGGCGCAACTACGCAAGAGACTGGAACCCGAAAAGGGCATCTTCATTGCAGAAAGCCCGAAGGTGATCCGCGTGGCGCTACAGGCCGGAATGCGGCCTGTGGCTTTGCTCTGCGAGAAAAAGCACCTGACAGGCGACGCGAAAGACATTGTGGCACATTGCCCGGACATACCCATCTACACAGGCAGCCGGGCACTGCTGTCGCAACTGACAGGCTACGTGCTGACACGCGGCGTGCTCTGCGCCATGCAGCGCCCTCAACTGCCCGAAGCGGCCGATGTTTGCCGCGAGGCGCGCCGCATAGTCGTGATAGACGGCGTGGTGGAAGCGACAAATATCGGTGCGATATTCCGCTCAGCCGCTGCTCTGGGCATGGATGCCGTACTTCTGACTCAAAATACGTGCGACCCGTTGAACCGCCGTGCCGTCCGTGTGTCCATGGGATCTGTTTTTCTAATATCTTGGACTTGGCTGCAGGGACCAGTCACAGAACTGCACACCTTGGGATTCCGCACCGCAGCCATGGCCCTAAACGATAGCGCCATTTCGCTCAATGCACCGCAGTTAAAACAGGAACCGAAACTGGCATTGGTCATGGGAACAGAAGGCGACGGACTGCCTTCGGCCACAATCTCCAGTTGCGACTACGTCGTACGCATACCAATGGCCCACGGCGTGGACTCTCTCAACGTAGCCGCAGCATCAGCCGTCGCATTTTGGGAACTCGCGCAAAAAGTAGAATAACTTCTGGTGCCTGGCAGAAATTCCTCCGCCTTAATCCCACACAATCCACGACCGGACATGGATGACTTTAATCCGCAATACAAAAGACGCTGAACCATCTCCAGCACGCCCGACACGCCGCCTAACAACTTACCGTCCCGCAGAAACGCCACCCGCCAGCGCACTGCCGTATCCTTCCTCACGTAGGAAGGCACACATATCGTAAGCAGAGCGCTACATCGCTTACAAACCTCAAATTCGCCGCACTGACGAGGGGCTGGCTGAACAGCCCCGACATGATTCGCTTCACCATCACGGCAAGGAGTGCACTCCCCTATGATGGAGCTCACTGAGACTCAACTACCGCTAAGACCTCCTCTCTCCCTCGCCCAACAAAAATGCGCGTGACGGAGCGAACGGATCCACCCTCTCCTGATAATTGCTACCGAGAACAGGTTATCATCAAGATGGAGGTTTATTTTGTACGGC
>CALUIN010000039.1 GCA_944320745.1 uncultured Alloprevotella sp.
TCCGGTGGTGACTGGAGTTCAGACGTGCGCGGTTCAGGCGAGTTTGAACGGGGCTTAGGCGAGTTTGAACGGGGCTTAGGCGAGTTTGCACGGGGCCTAGGCAAGTTTGCACGGGGCTTAGGCGAGAGGATTCTGCCGGCGGTCCTGTGGCGCGGGCGCGCTGTCGACTGTAAAAAGTGACGGCCAGCGTAACAAAATTGCCTGTTCCGCAAGGCCGGCAAGCCGGAAAACGCTGCAGAAAGCGGGATTTTATAATTTTTTCGAGAGAAATTTTACTGCATTCTTTTTAGTAATTAGTTTTTTTTCTAATTTTGGAAGTGAAAAAGTTGCCCGGTCATTATCCGAAAACTAAGGGCCCGCGGCAGTCTTCGAAGCAGACGTAACGAGCAAGAAAACCTTATAATCAAAAAAACTATGTGCTATTTAAAGTTCGACAAGGCACAGATGACCAACCTGCAGGATTCCCTCTACAAGGAACTGCTGATTACGAACAGGTCCGGTGCTTATTGCAACACGACGCTTGTCGGCTGCAATATTCGTAAGTATCACGGTCTGATGGTCGTGCCCGTGCCCTCGCTTGACGATGAAAATCACGTGCTCCTCTCGTCCCTGGACGAAACGGTGATTCAGCATGGCGCCGAATTTAACCTTGGTCTCCATAAATACCAAGGGGAAAATTATAGCCCGAAAGGTCACAAATATATTCTGAGTTTCCAGTGGGACAAGGTGCCCACGTGGATCTATCGCATAGGCGGCGTGCTGCTGAAGAAAGAGATAGCTTTCCGCACGGACGACTACCGGCTTTACATCCGTTACACCCTGCTCGAAGCGCATTCGGCCACGACGCTGCGGCTGAAGCCCTTCCTCGCCTTCCGCAGTGTGCGGCAGTGGACGCACGAGAACTCCGTGGCCGACAGCAGTTACACCGAAGTGACGAACGGTATCCGCATGTGCCTCTACAAGGGCTACCCCGACCTGTACATGCAGACCAGTTGCCCCTCGCAGTTCCACTATGCCCCCGACTGGTATCGCGGGCTGGACTACCCGAAGGAGCGCGAGCGAGGATACGACTCGTCGGAGGACCTGCTCGTACCGGGCTATTTCGAGATGCCGATAAAGAAGGGCGAGCCCATCATCTTCACGGCCGCTCTCAGCGAGGAGTCCACCGACGCGCTGGAGGGGCTGATGAGCCAGGAGATAGCGCAGCTGGACCGCCGCGACAGCTTCTATCACTGCCTGGTGAACGCGGCGCATCAGTTCAACGTGCAGCTCAACGGCGAGCACTACATCCTGGCCGGCTATCCGTGGTTCAAATGCCGCGCCCGCGACATGTTCATCGCCATGCCCGGCCTGACGCTCTCCATAGGCGAGACGGAACAGTATGAGCGGTACATGGAAACGGCCGCCCGCGCCATCGACGACTATCTGAACAAACGGCCCATCTCGGTGAAGATATACGAGATGGAACAGCCCGACACGCTGCTCTGGGCCGTATGGTGCATACAGCAATACGGCCGCTACGTGTCGCGCCAGAGCTGCTATGAAAAGTACGGCGCCCTGCTGCGGCGGATCATGGACTTCATCCTCGACGGCAAGCACAACAACCTGAAAGTGGCGGACAACAGCCTGCTTTATGCCGACGGCCGCGACAAGGCCATTACGTGGATGAACTCCACGCAGAACGGGCGCCCCATCATCCCCCGTTCGGGCTACATCGTAGAGTTCAATGCTCTGTGGTACAACGCCGTCCGCTTCTACGAGCAACTGTTCGGCGAAAACGGCACCCCCGAGGAGCAGGCCAGCATCGCACGCTATGCCGAGCAGGCCGCGCGCATCGAACAGTCCTTCCGCGCGACGTTCCTCAACGAACACGGCTATCTGCTCGACTACGTAGACGGCCAGATGATGGACTGGAGCGTGCGCCCCAACCAGCTCTTCGCCATCGCCCTCGACTTCTCGCCCCTGACCGTGAAGGAGTGGAAGGGCGTGCTCGACATCTGCACGAAGGAGCTGGTGACGCCGAAAGGCATCCGCTCACTCTCGCCTAAGAGCGGCGGCTATAATCCGATGTATGTCGGCCCGCAGGCTCAGCGCGACCTGGCCTATCATCAGGGCACCGCGTGGCCGTGGCTGACAGGATTCTACCTGGAGGCCTACCTGAAAGTCTACAAGATGAGCGGCGTGAACTACATCGAGCGGCAGCTCATCGGCTTCGAGGAGGAACTGTTCTACCATTGCGTCGGAACAATCCAGGAACTCTTCGACGGCAACCCGCGCTTCAGCGGCCGCGGCGCCATCTCCTTCGCCATGAACGTGAGCGGCATCCTGCGGGCTATCCGCCTCTTGGAAAAATACAAGATAGAGGAGAACTGAAATCAGGCGGCCAGCATCGGACCAAACGCTTAAATTGACAAACCAAAACTCTAATACCCCATGAAAGTATTAATGTTCGGGTGGGAGTTCCCCCCGCATATCCTGGGCGGACTCGGAACGGCAAGCTACGGTATCACAGCCGGCCTCTCCAAGCAGCCCGATATGCACATTACGTTCTGTCTTCCCCGTCCGTGGGGCGACGAAGACAAGAGCTTCATGAACATCATCGGCATGAGTGAGGTGCCGATTGTGTGGCGCGACGTAGACTACGATTACGTCAAGCAGCGTATCGGCGACAAGATGAGTCCGGAACTCTATTTCGCTCTGCGCGACCACATCTACGCGGACTTCAACTACCGCCTTACGGACGACCTGGGCTGCATCGAGTTCTCGGGCCGCTATCCCGACAATCTGTATGACGAAATCAACAACTACTCCATCGTGGCAGGCGTCGTGGCCCGCCAGCAAGAGTATGACATCATCCACGCCCACGACTGGCTGACATACCCTGCCGGCATACACGCAAAGAACGTAAGCGGAAAGCCGCTCGTCATACACGTACACGCCACGGACTTTGACCGTTCGCGCGGCCACGTTAACCCGACGGTTTACGGCATAGAGAAGGACGGCATGGACCACGCGGACTGCATCATGTGCGTATCGGAGCTGACGCGCCAGACCGTGATCAATCACTATCATCAGGATCCCGCGAAGTGCGTGGCCATGCACAATGCCGTCTATCCCCTGTCGCAGGAAGTGCAGGACATCATAGCCCAGCGCCGTCCCTACGAGGAGAGGACGGAGAAAGTGGTTACCTTCCTCGGGCGTCTGACCATGCAGAAAGGGCCCGAGTACTTCGTGGAGGCAGCGGCACTCGTGTTGCAGCGTACCCGTAACATCCGCTTTTGCATGGCAGGCTCCGGCGACATGATGAATGCGATGATCGAGCTTGTAGCCCAGCGCGACATCGCCGACCGCTTCCACTTTCCCGGCTTCATGAAGGGAAAGCAGGTCTATGAGGTATTCCGTGACAGCGACGTCTATGTCATGCCCTCGGTGAGCGAACCTTTTGGCATCTCGCCCTTGGAGGCAATGCAGTGCGGCGTTCCCTCCATCATCAGTTACCAGAGCGGCTGCGCGGAGATCTTGTCCAAGTGCATCAAGACCGATTACTGGGACATCTACGCTATGGCCGACGCGATGTACTCCATTTGTACGAACAACGCCCTTTATACTTATCTGCGCGACGAAGGGAAGAAGGAAGTAGACCAGATAACCTGGGAGAAAGTAGGCAAGCGCATCTACGATACATATCAGCAAGTCCTCGAAAAGTACTATCACCATTAACCTACGACATTAATCATGAAAACCATTTGCTTATACTTCGAGATTCACCAGAATATCCACCTGAAGCGCTACCACTTCTTCGACATCGGTCGCGACCATTACTATTACGACGACTACGAGAACGAGCGCTCCATCACCGAAACCGCTGACCGCTCCTACGTGCCCGCTCTCAACGCGCTCATTGAGATGGCCGGCCGCTACGGTGACTATTTCAAGTGCGCCATATCCCTTTCCGGCTGCGCCATAGAGCAGCTGGAGAACCACGCGCCTCAGGTCATCGAGCTCTTGCAGAAGCTCAACGAGACCGGTTGCGTGGAGTTCCTGGCCGAGACCTATTCCCACGGATTCTCTTCGCTGAAAAACCCCGACTGCTTCAAGGAGGAGGTGCAGCGTCTCTGCAAGAAGGTGAAGTCGCTCTTCGGCCAGACGCCCAAGGTGTTCCGCAACTCCTGCCTGGTCTATTCCGACGAAATCGGCGAACTCGTGGCCGGCATGGGCTTCAAGGGCATGCTGGCCGAGGGAGCAAAGCACGTGCTCGGCTGGAAGAGCCCGCACTTCGTGTACAGCTGCAACCGCAACCCGAACCTCAAGCTCCTTCTCCGCGACTACAGCCTTTCGGAGGACATCAGCCTGCGCTTCAACGACTCCTCCTGGTGCGAGTATCCGTTGTTCGCCGAGACCTATGCTGACTGGATCGCACGCCTCCCGGAGGAAGACCAAGTCATCAACATCTTCATGGAGCTCTGTGCCTTAGGCATTTTCCAGCCCCTGTCGTCCAACATCCTCGAGTTCATGAAAGCACTGCCCGACAAGCTCCGCGAGCGCGGCATCGTGTTCTCCACGCCTTCGGAAATCTGCTCGAAGATCAAGTCCTCCGGCGAGCTCAATGTGGAATACCCCACCTCATGGGTGGACGAGGAGCGCGACATGTCGCCCTGGCTCGGCAACGTCATGCAGCGTGAGGCCATCGACAAGCTCTATAGCGTGGCCGACCGCGTGCGTATATGCACGGACCGCCGCCTTAAGCAGGACTGGGACTACCTGCAGGCCTCCAACAACCTGCGCTTCATGAGCACGAAGCCCAGTAGCTACGGCGGCTACCGCGGCATTTACAGCTCGCCCTACGACGCCTTCACCAACTATATGAACATTCTGGGCGATTTCATCAACCGTGTCAACAACCTTTATCCCGCGGACATGGACAACGAAGAGCTCAACTCGCTGCTCACCACGATTAAGAATCAGGAGGATGAGTTGGAGATGAAAGACAAGGAAATCGAGAAGTTGCAGCACATGCTGGGCAAACTCGAGAAGGGCGAGCCCGCGGCCGAGAAGGACGAGCCCGCACGCAAGCCCGCGGCTCCGCGCCGCGCGGCCACAAAGAAAGCAGCCACTGCGGCCAAGAAGTAAACGGCGTGCGTTCAGCACGGAACGAATCGGGGGAGGGACAACGGGGCGGTTGTCTCTCCCCCGCTGTTTTCCGTAGCGCCCTGTGTATGCGGTGCGTATGTATTTACCGCAGAACCGTAACATTTCCGGAAAAAATACAATTAAACCAAATAAAAACACTACCTTTGCAACTGTAAAGCCGGGCAGGGAAGTTGTGCCGACGGCAAAAGGGTCGACACGTTGCCAATTCCTTGCTCCAACATCGCACTTACTCACAGCACTAAGTTATGAAGAATCTTGTCGTAGCGGTTCTCGCGACGCTTCTCCTCTTTTCCTCCTGCAAGACCAGGGAAAAAATCTTATACTTCCAGGACGTGCAAGGCGGTGGCGTATATCCCACGCAGACCATAGCTCCGTTGAAACTTACGATGGGCGACAAAATCTCCGTCATCGTAACGAGCAGCGCCACGCCCGAACTGGCCCAGCGGTTCAACCTGCCGGTTGTCACCCTCCAGGCCGGGACGACGAACACTTCGTATAGCAATCAGATCTCTGTCTATACGATAGACGAAAACGGCAATATTGATATACCCACGCTTGGCCGCGTCAAGGTCAGCGGCCTTACACGCTCGGAGGCCGGAGAGAAAATCCAGACGATGCTCCGCGCTAATCTCCTGCGCGACGCCGTGGTCACCGTGAACGCCTTCGACCAGTACGTGACCGTGCTCGGTGAGGTGGCGCGCCCCGGCCGGGTCAACATCAACAAGGATAACTTGACGCTGCTCGAAGCCCTTGGCCAGGTAGGCGACCTCACCATCCAAGCCCGCCGCGACCGTGTCCTTGTACTGCGGCAGGAAGGCGGCGAGACCCGTTCCTACTACGTCGACTTGCGTTCGAAGGACCTGCTCAGTTCGCCTGTCTATAACCTGAAGCAGAACGACATGATCTACGTAGAGCCCAACAAAATCCGGATGGGCCAGTCCACGTATAATGAAAACAGCATCCGCTCCATTTCCACATGGCTTTCTGTCAGTTCCGTGCTCATCAGTCTGGGCATCCTGATCTTTAACTGACGGTCCGGGGCGCTCGGTTCCCGTCCCCGCCTGCCCGCGGATGCGGCTTGCTTTGCGCCGCCGCCCGCCCCCTTCTGAGGGGCCGGGCGGCGGCGCGTTTTTTTCTGCTCCTTGCCGGCCAGCGGAACAAGCCGCCGCTCAGGTGTTCCTGCGCGCTGTGCCTGTTCCGGTCGCGCGGCGCGCAGGGCCGGTGAGCCCGGCTGCGGACGGAACGAAAACGGGCCTAAGCCCCGTCGCGACGGGGCTTAGGCCCGTGAAGACTGTCCCTATCCCCGTAGCGACGCGGCTTAGGGACAATAGTTTCAGAGAATGTGCGGCCGGACGGGAGGTGCGCCCACGTAGCCCGGCGTCACGGCGTTTTTACACCGTTCCAGGAGCACCGGCTGGGTATTCCAGTGGAAAGGCTGGTAGTCGTTGTTCTTCTTCACCTTGTTGTTAATGAACAGCAGGCCGTCCACGGACTTGGCGTAAAGGAGCGGAGCGTCGAACGTTTCAAACTCGTTGTCCTCTATCACGATGGCGTTTGCCCGTCCGCCGTGGAAGTATGCCTTCTGCTGCTGCAAGGCCGGTATCTCGGGATAAATTGAGATGACGGCATTCGTAAACTGGAAGAGATTGGTCAGCGCATTGACAAACTTGTTCTTGCGTATGGTCAGGTCGCGCACGGCCCCCGACTCGTACCAGCCGTTGCAGTCGCCGCAAAGCAGAATGGCCGCGCCTGAGGTGTGGTCGAAGAGGTTCTTCTCGCAGACTGTGCGCCGCGGCGAACTGAAGAGGGCGCCCCGCGCACGGTTGTTGCGCACCACGTTTCCGCGAAACTCCACCTCGGGCGTCCACGTCAGGTTCTCCACCCCGTAGGCTTCCGCAGTGCTGACGCATTCGGGCACAGGCTGGGAGAAGCGGATGATAAACTCGCGCGTCCCGCTCACGCTGTTCTGCCCGGCCGGCCGAATGTCGGCTATCGTATTCTTTTCCTCCACGTATTCCATAGTGTAAGCCCGGATGAAGGCGACCGTGTCCCCAGGGTCGCCCCATGAGAATCCCCAGGCCTGCCCGTGCTCGAAGCGGCAGCGCAGCGTGTGGTCGTCCACCCGTTCGGCCACCTTCAGGTAGACGCCGTGCACGTTGATGGCGTCGTCCATCATGTTTTCGTATAAACCGTTTTCCGAGACAATGCGGCCGCGACATTGCGAGAAGTGCGTGGCATCGGCCTGCGTGGTGAAGTATCGGGGATCCGTCTTACCCTTGAGGCAGACGTTGAATTTCCGCAGGGAGATGTCCGTACATCGCTGTGCCAGGAGTCCCATGCCTTCGGCGTAGTGCACGGAGATTTTCTCCAGGCGTGTGTCCGTGTTTTCTTCCAGAAAGATGCCCGGCGCAGGGCGGAGCCATGTGCGCAGCGCCACCTTAGTGCCGGGTTGCAGGCGCTTGTCCTTCCAGTTTGGCGCCAGCAGCGTGCGTTCGCCCGTCGTGCGGACGCCATTCGTGTTAATGCCCAGGTCGCCCGTGTTGTAGACGATGTGGCGCGTGTCCGGCTCGAAGGCGATGCCGCTCACGGGCTGGGCAGTCCAGCCCTCGCCGCGGATTTCCAGGTTGCCGTTGCTGGCGATGTCGTAGTCCACCCACGGTTCCACGCGGAAGGTTATCCCGTTGTTTTCGTCGTTCCCTACGATTTCCACCTGGGCAATCTGAGGCTGCGCGAAGTCGATGGAGAAGTCCTCCAGTCGGCAGCCCGTGGAGCGTCGCAGGACGAGCGGCAGCATCCTGCCGTGGAAGACGAACTGCGCCCCGTTGCCGTCGAGCGTCAGCCCGTCCCAGTTGTCCAGGAGAATGCCGACTTTCTTAGGCTGATTCTGGTCGTGGTTGGAGATGTAGAGATTCATGGTCTCGGCATCGGTGGCGTGGAAGTTGTACGTGCCGCGCTTGAAGCGGACCGTGGCTTCCTCGCCCGGTCGCGTTTGCTGGCGGATGAGGGTCAGAGCTTCGCGTAGGCGGGAACACAGTGTCCGGCTGGTGTCGCCGGGAACGATTCCGTAGTCTTCCAACTGAAAGATACGCTTCTTTGCGGCCATCGGCAGGCAAAGTGCGCCGCAGAGTCCGAGCAGAGCGGCAAGGAGGACAAGTCTTTTCACGATTGTAGGATTTTAGGTGTCGTTTTATGCAAAGGTAAATAAAATCCCCGGTTCCAAGGCTCCGTGCCGTTGGAATCGGGGGAAAATGTACGTTTGCCTGGTCAGGCGCCGGGCGTGTCCAGGAAAATATGCGCCGGGTACTGTATGTCTACCAGCGAAAGTGCGCGCGCCGGTACGGACTCGCCTGCGGCGCAGCGGTCCTTACGGGACATGACATCCCTGAAACCGTCTACGGTCAGCCGTCCACGGCCCACGTCAATCAGCGTGCCGACCACGGCGCGCACCATGTTGCGCAGGAAGCGGTCGGCCGTGATTTCGAAGCGCCAGCTGTTCTCGCCTGTCTGTACCCACTGGGCCCGCGTGACGTGGCAGATGAAGGTTTTCACGTCCGTCCGCGTCTTGCTGAAGCTGGCGAAGTCGTCCTGCGCGAGCAACAGTCTTGCCGCCTCGTTCATCCGTTCAAAGTCAAGCACGTAGGGCAGGCGGGTGGCGTAGTAACGCTGGAAGGGATCCTTGCGCATATAGACCCGGTAGTGATACGTGCGGCTGAGGGCGCTGAACCGGGCGTGGGCGTCGTCGGTCACGGGCCTGACGCTGTTTACGGCTATGTCCTGAGGCAGTATGCGGCAGAGCTTGTGAGCCAGCTGAGGCCCGTCGACTTGCCGGTCCGTGTCAAAGTGCGCGGCCATCATGGCCGCGTGTACGCCGGTATCAGTGCGGCCGGCTCCGACGCACGCAGTCGGAGCGCCGAGCAGCAGGGTGAGTGCGCGGTTTATCCGCTGCTGCACGCTGTCGGCATTTGGCTGGACCTGCCAGCCGTGGTAGGCCGTCCCGTCGTAGGAGAGAAACATGAAATACCGCATGATGTGGTTGGGCCTTACGATGAATTAATGCCGCATCCCGCTGAGGGGACACGGCATTAGTCTATTTTCCTCTTCCGGCTGGTAGTGTCGCCACAGTTCCGGACAGATTCTTTGCTGTCATTAAGCCTCTTCTGCGACAACCTCGAAGGGGATGTCGACGGATACTTCCTTGTGGAGCTTGATAGTAGCCGTGTAAGAGCCGACTTCCTTCACGTCCTTCAGCTGAATAGTCTTGCGGTCGATGTTGAAGCCCTGCTTGGCAAGCTCTTCGGCGATGTGGAGGCTGTTCACGGAGCCGTAGATGACACCCGTAGCGCTCACCTTCGTCGCAATCTTGATCGGCTCGATCTGCTTCAGCTTCTCGGCCAGCTCCAAGGCGTCGTTCTTGATTTTCTCCAACTTGTGGGCGCGCTGCTTCAGTTCTTCAGCGAGCGCTTTCTTGGCAGAGGCAGAGGCAATGACAGCCTTGCCCGTGGGGATAAGGTAGTTGCGGCCGTAACCGTTCTTCACGTTTACGATGTCGTCCTTGTAGCCCAGACCATGTACGTTTTCTTTCAAAATCAGTTCCATGCTATTTCCTCCATGCTTTATTTCATCAAATCGGTTACGAAAGGAAGCAGGGCCAAGTGGCGTGCTCTCTTCACAGCCTGGGCCACGCGGCGCTGGTATTTGAGCGAGGTGCCCGTGATGCGGCGCGGAAGGATTTTGCCCTGTTCGTTGAGAAATTTCTTCAGGAATTCGGGATCCTTGTAGTCAATGTACTTGATACCGCTCTTCTTGAAGCGGCAATACTTCTTCTTCTTGATGTCAACAGAAGGGGGGGTCAGATATCTGATTTCGGATTGTGTTTGTGCCATGGCTTAATTCTCTTTTTGTGCTTTGAGGTTACGACGTTTTTCAGCATATTGGGCGGCGTATTTGTCCAGTTTCACCGTGAGGTAACGGATAACGCGCTCGTCGCGGCGGTAAGCCACTTCCAGTTTGTCGATGACTTGCGGCTCTGCCTTAAATTCAAGCAGCTGGTAGAAGCCGGTGGACTTTTTTTCAATAGGGTATGCCATCTTTTTCAGGCCCCAGCTCTCCTCGTTGAGGATTTCCGCGCCCTGTTCGATGAGCAGTCCCTTGAACTTTTCGGCCGTTTCCTTCATCTGTTGGTCAGACAAAACGGGAGTCATAATGAAAACGGTCTCGTACTGATTCATCATAGCTTTTGTTTTGATATTGTTGATGAGTTGTAAAATAGCGGCGCAAAGGTACGAAAAAGTGCCTGCGCCGCCAAATGTTTGTCCGTTTTTTTCGCAATCTTTTATTCCCAGCCCAAGGCGCTGGCGCCGAGCACGGCGGCCTCGCTGCCGTTGAGCGAGGATACGAGCAGCTTGGTCTTGCCCCTGAACACGTAGAGTATGTTTTCTTCGAAGGCCTTGCGCAGTGGGGCCATGAGATAGTCGCCCGCCTTTGTGAGTCCGCCGAAGAATACGAAGGCTTCCGGTGTGTTGAACGTCGCGAAGTCGGCGCACGACCGGCCCAGTATTTCGCCGGTCCATTCGAAGATTTCTATGGCCACCGGGTCGCCGGCTTCAGCCGCTTGGTAGACGTCGAGCGAGGTGAGGTCCTCGGGCTTGATTTTCCGCAGCAGACTTGGCGTGTCGCAGTTGGCCAGCCGTTCGCGGGCCGTGCGGGCCACACCGGTGGCGGAGCAGTACGTTTCCAGGCAGCCTTTGCGCCCGCAGCCGCAAGGACGGCCCGCGGGAGAGTGGTCGATGACGAAGTGGCCCAGCTCGCCGGCGAAGCCGTCGCTGCCGTAGACGATTTTCCCGTCGACCACGATGCCGCTGCCTACACCCGTGCCCAGAGTGATCATGATGAAGTTCTTCATGCCGCGGGCCACGCCGTAGGTCATTTCACCCATCGCGGCGGCGTTCGCGTCGTTCGTCACGCGCACGGGTACGCCCAGCTCTTCTTCAAACAGTTCGGCGATAGGCACAGTGCCGCTCCAAACCAAGTTGGCCGCACTCTCTATGGTGCCCGTGTAGAAGTTGCCGTTGGGCGCGCCGATGCCCATGCCTTTCACTTGGCCTATGCCGCCCACGACGTCGAGCGCGGGCTGCAGGGCTTCGGCGGCTGCCTTGACGTAGTCCTTCACGTCGGGGTAGGCGCGGGTCTTGATGGCGGTCTGCGCCTTGATGGTGCCGCGTTGATCCACAATGCCGAAGATGGAGTTTGTGCCGCCCATGTCCAGGCCGATCACATAAGGTTTTTCAAAATCCGTTTCCATGGTTTGAGAAAAAGGTAGAGTTTGAATTTATTTTTCAGATTATTGGCTACAAATGTAGGGAATAAATATGGAAAGTACCGCGTCAGGCCGGATGTTTTTCCCCAAACGACCCATTTCGGTCTGCTTTTGGGCCAGAATCGGCTGCGAGAGGGCGTGTCGGCACGCGCCTAAGCCCCGTGCCGACGCGCCTAAGGCCAGTTCTTACGGGGCTTAGGCGCGTTCAGCCTCCGATACGGGGGCCGCCGTCCGGCCGGGTGTCCGAGGCTGCGGCGCGGCGGACAGCGGCCCGTGTGCGGTCCGAGGGGCGCTGGCGGCCGCGGTCTCCTGTCCGAAGTCCAGTGCCGGCAGCCGCTCTACGGCCTGGCGGCACTGCGTGTCGGCTATGTGGATGTAGCGCTCCGTATGGCGGGTAGAGGCATGGCCGGCCAGCGCGGCTACGACCGGCAGCGGCGTGCCGCTGAGCGCCAGCTGGGTAATGAACGTATGGCGGGCCACGTGGAAGGTCACGTGGCGGGCCACTCCGGCGCGCCGGGCCCACTGATCCAGCACGCGCAGCATGTACGAGTAGGACGGCAGGCGGAAGACCAGGCCGCGCCGTCGGCGCTGAGCCAGCAGCGTCAGCGCGTTGCTGTTGAGCGAAAGGCTGACCTCGGCCCGCCGCGAGCGTCCGGCCACTTTCCGCTGTACGATGTGCAGCGTGCCCGCGTCCTGGTCCACGTCGTCGGCGCGAAGGCTGCGCACGTCGCACCAGCGCAGCCCCGTGTTGCATGAGAAGAGGAAAGCCCGCGCCACGTCCGCCACGAGGCACGGCGTCCGTGCAAGGCGGCGCAGTTCGTCCGGACTGAGCGCCGCCTTCTCTCTGATGTTGGACGCCGGCGTGTGCAGCTCGCGGTCCGGGCGTTTGTCCCAGCAGCCCTCGTCGGCGTGACGGCGCAGAAAGGTGCGGAACTTGTTGAAGTAGCCCGCCGGCGTAGTGCCCCGTAAGTGTTCGCACAGGTAGGCGTAAAACTGTTTGCAGAAATCCGGCGTCACGTCCTGCGACATGCGCACGGACCGCCGGCCCACGAAGCGGGACAGGTGGGCCCCGACGGCGTGCACGATGGGCAGGTCGCGGTTGCAGTAGGTAAATTCAAAATCTTGCCAGGCCTCGAGCAGCAGTAGGCGGCGCGGTTCGCCGCGGGACATGCCGTGGCGGGCGGCAGTCTGTTCCAGTTCGTACTTGGCGCAGATGCGCCGAGCCAATTCCAGTCGTTCGCGGTTGCGGCGGCGGTTCCCGGTACATGTTTCCGGTTCCAGGACGATGCCCAACGCGCGGCGCACGCGGCGGCCGCCGTCGGAATAACACAGGCAGAGCGATTTGCGCCCGGCGGAGAGCGGGCGTTCAGATAGTGTGACTTTCATGTTTAGAGGAACTAAGATTGGAGCGAATGGAGGCCGGCGGGCGTCGGCGGCGCAGCGCCGGAGTGGGGGCGAGGCCGTGCTATCCGGCTGTCCGGCCCGGAGGAATGCTATAGCCAATATATAAAAAGGAGCGGGAAAATTTCGGCCTTTCGTAAAAAATTGCGAATTTTGCGCCTGCGATGGATTATGTGCTCCAACTGATAATATTTATTATAAAAGGAATGGTTGTCGGCATCGTGGCCTCTGCCCCGATGGGGCCGGTGGGCATTCTCTGTATCCGTCGCACCATCAAGAAGGGGCGGCCCTATGGCCTGGTGACCGGTGCGGGCGCAGCCTTGAGCGATTTGCTCTATGCGCTGCTGACGGGCTACGGCATGTCGCTCGTGTCGACCGTGACGACCGATGCGAACGTCCTGTTCTGGATGAAAATCTGCGGCAGCATCATGTTGTGCGTCTTTGGTGTCTACATGTTCCGCACGGGGCCGAAGCCCAATGTTCACCCCGAGTCGAAGACAAAGGGCTCGCTGCTGCGCAATTTCCTGACTTCCTTTGTCATCACCCTTTGCAACCCCGCCATTATCTTTCTGTTTCTGGCGCTGTTCAATATGTTGGCGCCTTTTGCCGGCGCGGGCGACTGGGTGACGACGCTCGCAAGCTACACGGCCATCGTGGCCGGCGCCATGCTGTGGTGGTTCGGGCTGACATACGTAATCAATAAGATGAGCACCAACTTCGGCGAGAAGGGCATCCGGCGGCTCAACCGCAGCATCGGCGTACTGGTCATCGTGATTTCCGTGGTCTACGCGCTGCTGACGCTCTGCGGCAAGTCGGTCAGCCTGGCCGACGGCGTGGATGCTCTGCGGCCCTATACCCAACATACTTGAGGCGGCACTGCGGCCCCGGACTCGCTGGGCGCACGCCGCCGCACGTGGACTAAACTGAAAGGACAGTATGCAGATAGCCAATCGCTTGAGAACGCAGAACCGCGCAGAGTACTTGTTGTACCTGTGGCAGGTGGAGGACCTGATTCGGGCCTATGGCGGCAACTTCGACCGCATGCAGCGCGAATACCTGTCCCGCTTCACGCTGGGGGAGGAGGAGCGCAAGGCAACGGAGCAGTGGTACTCCGACCTTTGCGACATGATGCACGCCGAGGGTAAAATGGAGCGCGGGCATCTGCAGATCTGCCAGAATGTGCTCCAGGAGCTCGACGAACTGCACCGGCGCCTGCTGGCTTCGTCCAACTTCCCCTACTACCGGGAAATGTACTACAAGGTGCTGCCCTATGTCGTGGAGCTGCGGCAGAAGAGCCAGGACCGGCAGGAGGCCGAGCTCCAGACCTGTTTCGATGCCCTCTACGGCGTGCTACTGCTGCGCCTGCAACACAAGCCGGTGTCCGCGGCCACGGAACGGGCGGTCAAGGACATCTCGGCATTCTTGGGGCAATTGTCCGACTATTATTTCAAGGACCTGAAGGAGCCGCTCGACTTCGGATGACGGCGCCTGCCGCCACCGGAGCGTTTGCCGCGTCCTTCCGCTGACTATATATAAAAGGTATGATCAAACGGATATTAGTAACAGGCTCCCGCGGCCAGCTGGGCAGCGAGCTGCGGCAGTTGGCGGGAGAATACAAAGACCGCTTCCAGTTCTTCTTTACAGACTACGAGGAGCTGGACATCACGGACCGCAAGGCTGTCCATACGTTCATCGAGACGAACGAGCCGGACTGTGTGGTGAATTGCGCGGCCTACACCGCCGTGGACAAGGCGGAGAGGGAGGCAGAACGCTGCGACACGCTGAACCGCGTGGCCCCGGGCTATCTGGCCGAAGCCATCGCGGCGCGCGGCGGGTCCATGATCCAGATTTCCACCGACTACGTGTTCGACGGCACGGCCTTCACCCCCTATCGCGAGGACATGCCCGCGGCGCCGTGTACGGTGTACGGCCGGACCAAGCTGGCCGGCGAGGAAAAAGTAATCCTCACCTGTCCTGGGGCCATGGTCATCCGGACGGCATGGCTCTATTCCTCTTTCGGCCATAACTTTGTGAAGACGATGGTGCAACTCGGATCGGAGCGGCCGGAGCTGGGCGTCGTATTCGACCAGGTAGGCACGCCGACCTATGCGCGCGACCTGGCGCAGGCCATCCTGGACATCCTGGACAAAGGCATCGTGCCCGGCATCTACCATTACAGCAACGAGGGCGTGACGTCGTGGTTCGACTTTGCCCACGCCATTCACCGCGCAGCCGGCATCTCGGCGGACGACTGCAAGCTGCGTCCGCTCCACACGGAGGACTATCCCACGCCGGCCCGCCGGCCGCCCTATTCGGTGCTGGACAAGACGAAAATCAAGAATACCTTCGGCCTGAGCATCCCCTGGTGGGAGGACAGCCTGAAGGACTGCATGAGGAAGCTGTGAGCCTCCCCTGCGCAGGTGCGGCCCCGGCGACGGGCACCGACCGCACGGTGACAGCCTCGCCCTGCGCGGAGGCATTAGCCTTAATAAGCTTATGAACGAAATAGAAAGAAGAAGAACCTTTGCCATAATCTCTCACCCGGATGCCGGCAAGACCACGCTGACGGAGAAACTCCTGCTCTTCGGCGGCCAGATTCAGGTGGCCGGCGCGGTGAAGAACAATAAAATAAAAAAGACCGCGACGAGCGACTGGATGGAAATCGAGAAGCAGCGCGGCATTTCGGTGACCACGTCCGTGATGGAATTTGATTACGGCGACTACAAGGTGAACATCCTCGACACGCCGGGCCACCAGGACTTTGCCGAAGACACTTTCCGCACGCTTACGGCCGTGGACAGCGCTATCATAGTGGTGGATAGCGCCAAGGGCGTGGAGACGCAAACGCGCAAACTGATGACCGTATGCCGAATGCGCAAGACGCCCGTGATTATCTTTGTAAACAAGATGGACCGCGAGGGCAAGGACCCCTTCGACCTGCTCGACGAGCTGGAGGAGGAATTGCAGATAAAGGTCCGGCCGCTTTCCTGGCCCATCAATCAGGGTCCGCGCTTTAAGGGCGTGTATAACATCTACGAGCAGCAGCTCAATCTCTTTGCCCCTGACAAGCAGAAGGTTACGGAAAAGATTACGGTCGACATCAACAGCAGTGAGCTGGAAGCCAACGTGGGCGAGGCCGACGCGCGCCAGTTGCGCGACGACTTGGAACTCATCGACGGCGTCTATCCCGCTTTCAGCCAGGAGGACTATCTGGCGGCTGAGGTCGCACCCGTTTTCTTCGGTTCAGCCTTGAACAATTTCGGCGTCAAGGAACTGCTCGACTGCTTCGTACGCATAGCGCCCAGCCCGCAGCCTGTCCAGGCAGTGGAACGGCTGGTACGCCCGGAAGAGTCTAAGTTCACCGGCTTCATCTTTAAGATTACGGCCAACATCGACCCGAACCACCGCTCCTGCGTGGCGTTCTGCAAGGTCTGCAGCGGGAAGTTCGTCCGCAACGCCCCGTACCTGCTGGTGCGTCAGGGCAAGACGCTCCGCTTCAGTTCGCCGACGCAGTTCATGGCTCAGCGCAAGAGCACCATTGACGAGGCCTGGGCCGGCGACATCGTAGGTCTGCCGGCCAGCGGCACCTTCAAGATAGGCGACACCCTGACGGAAGGCGAGAACCTGCACTTCCGCGGCCTGCCCAGTTTCTCCCCGGAACTGTTCAAGTATATCGAGAACGCCGACCCCATGAAGACGAAGCAGCTCCATAAGGGCATCGAGCAACTGATGGACGAGGGCGTGGCACAGATGTTTGTCAACCAGTTCAACGGGCGTACGCTTATCGGCACCGTGGGCCAGCTGCAGTTCGAGGTCATCCAGTACCGGCTTGAGCACGAGTATGGGGCGAAATGCCGCTGGGAGCCTGTGAGCCTGTACAAGGCATGCTGGATTGAGAGCGACAACGAGACGGAACTCGAAGCCTTCAAGCGGCGAAAGTACCAGTATATGGCCAGCGACCGCGAGGGGCGCGATGTCTTCCTGGCCGATTCCGCTTATGTTCTGCAGATGGCGCGTCAGGACTTTGAACACATTCGTTTTCACTTCACCAGCGAGTTTTGAAACGCCGATAGAGACACCGCGGCTGCGGGCCGTGCCTGTCATTTGCAGGCCGCCGCGCAGATGCCGCGTCTCAGAGCGGCAAGCAACGCGATTTATGGGAGAAACATTTTTCAGAGAGGACATCCGCCGGGCGGTCGACGTAATGAACCGGGGCGGAGTGATACTGTACCCTACGGATACGATTTGGGGTATCGGCTGCGATGCTACAAACGAGGAGGCGGTGCGCCGCGTTTTCGACATCAAGCGACGCGCCGATGCCAAGGCGCTCATCACCCTCGTGGACAGTGAGGCGAAAGTTGAGTTCTACGTCCGCGATGTGCCGGCCGTAGCCTGGGATCTCATAGAATTGTCCGAGAAACCCCTGACTATTATCTACGATGGGGCGCGGAATCTTGCCCCGAACGTTCTGGCAGAGGACGGCAGCGCCGGCATACGCGTGACCCGCGAGGCGTTCAGCAAGGAACTCTGCTTCCGTATGCGCCGGGCTGTCGTGTCCACGTCCGCCAACGTGAGCGGCCAGCCCTCTCCGTCGTGTTTCGCCGACATTTCGGAGGAGATTAAGTCCGCTGTGGACTACGTCTGCACCTCGCGCCGCGAGGAGAAGGGCCCGGGCCGCGCTTCCTCCATTATAAAACTGGGGGCCGGGGGCGAAGTCCGCATCATTCGTCCGTGAGACGCGCGGCTCAGCGGCCGGCAGCTCGCGAAGTGACAAAATTGCAAACAAAAGTAAGGAGCATGGAGCAAGAACAGGCACAGAGACAAACGTGGGCCGACCGCCTGTCGGCGTTCTGCTTTACCCATTTAAGCCACCGGCAGTTCATTCTCTTGCTGAGTTTCCTGGTCGGCATCGGAACTGCCTTGGCAGCCCAAGTCCTTAAGTGGCTCATCCACGAAATAGAGACACTGCTTACCGCGCAGCTTGATATTACTCACGCGAACTGGCTTTTTCTGATTTATCCCGTAATCGGCATTTTCCTTACCGCGCTTTTCATCAAATATATCGTACGCGATGACATCGGGCACGGCGTGACAAAGATTCTTTACGCCATCTCGCGCCGCCAGGGCCATATCCGCCGCCACAACTGCTGGTCCAGCATCATCGCTTCTGCCTTGACCATCGGTTTCGGCGGTTCGGTCGGGGCAGAGTCGCCGATCGTCTTGACCGGTTCCGCCATCGGGTCAGACCTGGGCCGTATCTTCAAGCTCGACCACAAGACCCTGATGTTGCTCATCGGCTGCGGCGCGTCCGGAGCCATAGCCGGCATCTTCAAGGCTCCCATAGCCGGCCTCGTCTTCACGCTCGAGGTGCTCATGATTGACTTGACGATGGCCTCACTCCTGCCGTTGCTCGTCTCCTGCCTGACGGCCACCTGTCTCACCTACGCACTGACCGGCACGGATTCCATATTCGCCTTCACGCTTCTGGATCCGTTCACCGTCTCACGTGTGCCGAGTACCATCCTCTTAGGCATCTGCTGTGGGCTCCTCTCCCTATATTTCACGCGTACTATGAACTGGTTCGAGCAAGTATTCGGCCGGTTACGCAACATGTATGCCCGGCTCGCCCTCGGCGGTTCGGTCCTCGCCTTGCTTATCTACTTTTTCCCGCCCCTATACGGCGAAGGCTATGGTACCATCTCGGCCCTGCTCTCCGGCAGCTCAGCCGGCGAGGCCGATTCCGTGTTGAACAATTCCATATTCTACGGACATTCTGAACATCTGCTGCTTTATCTCGGACTGATTATCGTGTTCAAGGTGTTTGCCACGACGGCTACGAACGGCGGCGGCGGCTGTGGCGGTACGTTCGCGCCAAGTCTGTTCTTAGGTTGCATAGCCGGCTTCGTATTTTCCAGACTTTGGAACGGTTATGGACTGTTCGGCATTCATGTTCCCGAAACCAATTACGCACTGCTGGGAATGGCTGGCGTAATGAGCGGCGTGTTCCACGCCCCGCTCACCGGCGTATTCCTTATCGCCGAGCTGACCGGAGGCTACGATCTGTTCATTCCCCTTATGATCGTCTCCGTTGCCTCTTATCTTACCATCAATACTTTCGAGCCTCACAGCATCTATGCCATGCGTCTGGCACGCAAGGGTGAGCTCCTAACCCACCACAAGGACCGCTCCATCCTCACGCTGATGTCTCTTGACGCCGTCATCGACAAGGAGCGTCCCCGCATCGCGCCGGACATGCACCTGGGACAGATCGTGCAGATCGTGGCCAAGAGCAAGCGCATACACTTCGCCGTGACCGACCCCAAGGGACATTTGCTCGGCGTCATCAACCTCAACAGCATCCGTCAGATCATATTCCGCAGCGAGCTATACCGCCAGTTCCGTGCCGCCGACCTGATGGAGCATCCCCGGATCGTACTGCGCACGGACGAGCCGATGACGGTCGTCATGGACAAGTTCCAGGACAGCGATGCCGGGACCTTGCCCGTGCTCAATACTGACGGTACGTTTGCCGGATTTATCTCGCGGACACGTCTCTACACGTATTACCGGCAAATCATGCTCGATTTCTCCGAGGAGTAACCGCGGCCGCGTGTCCGGCAGGTTTCGGAACAAAACGAATAAACTTAAAACCATGCTTTCCAAATCATCGCTCAGAATCGTATTCATGGGGACTCCGGACTTTGCGGTCGAGAGTCTCCGAAGTCTCGTCGAGGGCGGCTACCAGGTCGTGGGAGTCGTCACGATGCCCGATAAGCCCGTTGGCCGCCACCAGACCGTTTTGCAGGCCTCTCCCGTGAAGCGTTATGCCGAGGAAAAGGGCCTGCCTGTCCTCCAACCGGAGAAACTGAAGGACCCCGTATTCCTGGAGCAGCTGCGGGCGTTGCGCGCCGACCTGCAAGTAGTCGTCGCTTTCCGGATGCTGCCCGAGGTGGTATGGGCGATGCCTCCCATGGGCACGTTCAACCTGCACGCCTCACTGCTTCCGCAATACCGCGGCGCGGCGCCTATCAACTGGGCCATTATCAATGGGGAGACAGAGACGGGGCTGACTACGTTCTTTCTTCAGCATGAGATAGATACGGGAAACATTATCCGCCAGGTCCGCGTGCCTGTTGCTCCGACGGACAATGCCGGCGACTTGCACGACCGGCTTATGCAGCTTGGGGGAGCGCTCGTTACCGAGACGGTTGACCTTATCGCGCGGGGCGACGTGCAGACCGTCGCGCAGCCTTCGCCCGCGGACGGCATCGCGTTGAAGCCGGCGCCGAAGATTTTCAAGGAAACTTGTCGCATCGCATGGTGTGAAGGTGTGAAGCGGGCATACGACTTCATTCGCGGGCTCTCGCCCTATCCCGCCGCGTGGACAGAACTGGTAGAGGGCGACAAGCGCCTGATCCTCAAAGTGTATGCGGCCGAGATGGAGACCGCTGTTCCGGGCGAGCCTGTCGGCACACTTGTGACTGACGGACGCTCGGCTATGCGCGTGGCGCTGCCGGATGGCTATCTGCGCCTACTCTCGGTGCAGCTGGCCGGCAAGAAGCGGATGGACATTGCCGACTTCCTTCGCGGCTTCCATCCTTCCGGACCGCTGCGCGTGGAGTGACGCCGCGTGCCGCCTGCCGGCCGCCGGTTCCCCTTAGTCCCGCCGCCACGAGGCTAAGGGGAATTTTTACGGGGCTAAGCCTAATCGAAATTGGGCTTAGCCCCGTATTTATATTCCCGGACGGCCTTTCCGCCCCACGTAGTCTTGCGGAATTTTCTCCTAAATCTCGTCCATTACGGCCTAAAAGTGTAACTTTGCCAAGTAACAAAAGGGATAAGCCGTGAGTCAGTACAAGCAGGAGACCATAAAGCCATACGGCGAGGAGGGAGCGAAGGGCCGGCAAGTGGAGCGCATGTTCGACAACATTGCGCACAGTTACGATTTGCTTAACCACACTTTTTCCTTGGGCATCGACCGTTACTGGCGACGCGCGGCCATTCGCTCGCTGAAGCCGTTCGGCCCGCGCGAAATCCTGGATGTCGCCACCGGAACGGGCGACTTCGCCCTGCTCTCGGCGCGCCGCTTGCGGCCGCAACGCATTCTGGGCGTAGACCTCTCGGAAGGCATGTTGGCCGTAGGGCGGGCGAAAGTGGAGCGCGCCGGTCTGTCGGACGTCATCCACTTCCAGAAGGAGGACTGCCTGCACCTTAGCTTGCCCGATGCCGCCTTTGATGCCGTGACCGTGGCCTACGGCGTGCGCAATTTCGAGGACCTGGACCAGGGACTGAGGGAAATGCAGCGCGTGCTGCGGAAGGATGGGCGGCTGGTCATCATCGAACTGACGGCTCCTCAGCGTTTTCCCATGCGCCAGCTCTTCAGGTTCTATTCCCATGTCCTCATGCCCGCCCTGGGCCGGCTCGTTTCCCACGATGCTCGGGCCTACACCTATCTGCCCGCCACGATGGAAGCCTTTCCCCAGGGCGAGGTGATGCAGGATGTACTCCGCCGCGCCGGTTTCGCCGACGTGCGTTTCCGCCGCTTCACGTTCGGCCTGAGCACGCTCTACACGGCGCGCAAACCTTGATCCGCGCAGCCGTCCCACCGCTCGGAATGTCAAAAATCCCCATCACGCCATGACGAAAAAATACGGCCTTGTAGGCTACCCGTTGGGCCATTCGTTTTCAGCCCGTTTCTTCGCCGGGAAATTCTCGCGCGAAGGCATTGATGCCGTTTATGAGAACTACGAGCTGCCGCAGGTGGACGGCTTGCGGCAGCTTGTGGCCGACACGCCCGGTCTCAGCGGGCTCAACGTGACCATACCCCACAAGCGTCATGTGATGCCTCTGCTCGATGCCCTAAGCCCCGAGGCGGAGGCCATTGGCGCGGTCAACGTCATCCGCATTGAGCGCGGAGCCGGCGGTGTGCGCCTCACCGGGTACAACTCCGACGCGCTCGGTTTCTCCCGCTCCATCGCGCCGCTCCTGCGTCCCGACCACCATGCCGCCTTGGTGCTGGGCACGGGCGGCGCCTCGCTCGCCGTGGTCTACGTCCTGCACCGCCTGGGCGTCGTCCCGCACTGCGTCAGCCGGACCGCGGCGCCCGGCCGCCTGACTTACGAGGACCTGACGGAGGAGGTGATGGCCGCACATACAGTGGTGGTGAACTGCTCCCCTGTCGGCATGTTTCCCCATGTGGACGAAGCGCCGCAAATCCCCTATCAGTGGGTTACGTCCGCCCATCTGCTCTACGACCTGGTATATAACCCGGAGGAGACGAAGTTCATGCGCCTGGGCCGCGAAAGGGGAGCTGTGGTCAAGAACGGACTGGAGATGCTCCGGCTTCAGGCCATGGCCAGCTGGGACATCTGGAATGGCCGCGACAAGGAGGCGGATGCTTTGCCCGATGAGGGGAAAGCAAAACGGTAAAAGGTATGGGAAGTATGCTGAAACGAATCTTGATATTTTTGATAGGCCTCGCGTGCCTGGCCATAGGCGCGAAGGCCGGCGGCTGGACGCCCGAAACTTTGCCCATGGTGCACCTGCAGGACGCGCGGCGCTACGTGTGCAATCCTGACGGCGTGCTTTCGCAGGCGGCCACCGACACGGTCGACGCGCTGCTGGCCAGCCTGGAGCGCGACAAGGGCGTCGAGACGGTGGTCGTGGCCGTAAAGCATCTGGAGGGCGACGACCCATACACTTTCGGTATGGAGCTGGCCCGGAAGTACGGGGTAGGCGACGCGGAGCAGTCCACCGGCCTCATCGTCATACTGGCCACGGAGGACCGCAGTTACCAGATACTCACCGGCAATGGCCTTGAAGGCACGTTGCCCGATGCCATTTGCCGGCGCATACAGAACCGCGTCATGGTGCCGGCGCTCAAGCGCGGCGATTGGGATGCCGCCATCGTCGGAACAATGCAGGCCGTGGACGGCTATGTGCGCGGCGACCCGACCCTTCGCGCCCAGTACGGCGAGAAGAGCGACTGGTGGGGCAGGTTGGGCGGCGTGGTCGTTACGCTGTTCGTGCTGATTCTTGTAGCTGTTGTGGCGTCGCGTGCGTCGGCGCGACGCCGTTGTCCGCGTTGCCACCGGCTCACGCTCCGCCTGGTGTGCGAGGAGCGGATTCAGCAAGGCGGGCGCACGTGGCTGCGCCGTCATTGGCAGTGCAGGCACTGCAAGTACGAGGAAACGACGGCCGACCGCGACCCCCCGGGCGGAGGCGGATTGCACCACGGCACGTGGTGGCCGCCCTTTATCCCGGGTGGAGGATTCGGCGGCCGCGGCGGGGGAGGCTTCAGCGGCGGCAGTTTCGGCGGCGGTTCCTTTGGCGGCGGCGGCAGCGGCGGGCGTTTCTGACCGTCCCGCGAACGGCGCGGCCCGCGTGTGTGATTCTATTTCTTAACCCTATATGATATGAAACAGACGAAGACGAAAATTGTGCTCATCTGTGTGGCAGCGGTTCTGCTTCTGCTTTTCTTCGGAGCGTTCAGCGTGTACAACGGACTGGTGGAGAAGGACGAGCAGGTGACCAACGCTTGGGCAAACGTACAGACGCAATATCAGCGTCGGGCCGACCTGGTGCCTAACCTGGTGGCCACGGTGAAGGGCTACGCCCAGCACGAACAAGCCACGTTGCAAGGGGTGGTGGATGCCCGGGCCAAGGCCACGCAACTGACGGTGAGTGCCGAAGACCTCACCCCGGAGCGCCTGAGCCAGATAGAGGCTGCGCAGGGCGAGTTGAGCTCCGCACTGGGCCGGCTGCTGCTCATCTCCGAACAGTATCCGCAGTTGCGCGCCAGCGAGAATTTCTCCGAACTCCAGGCTCAGCTTGAAGGGACAGAGAACCGCATCACCGAGAGCCGGCGGCTCTATAATGAGGCCGTGAGGGTGTACAACCTTTCCGTGCGCCGCTTCCCCGGCAACCTCTTCGCCGGTATGTTTGGCTTTGAGCGGAAGGCCTCGTTTGAGGCACAGCCCGATGCCGCCACGGCCCCGAAGGTAGAGTTTTAAGGCAGCAGGCTACGCCACGTGCGGCGCGGCAGGGCGAGGTTATCCCGCATCCTGCCGCGCCGCTTGTTTTTTGTACGGGCGTTGGCCCGGCGGATGCTGGGCTGCATGCACGGCGCGCGCGGCATAGGGCACAAAAAAATCCCGCACCCAGAGCGGGTGCGGGAGTAAGCAGTCAGGCTGCGGGCCTTATTTCTTGTTCAAGGCCAAGTCAACGTTGACGGCGCAGGCCACGGAGCAGCCCACCATCGGGTTGTTTCCGATGCCAAGGAAGCCCATCATCTCCACGTGGGCCGGAACGGAGCTGGAACCGGCAAACTGGGCGTCGCTGTGCATACGGCCCATGGTGTCGGTCATACCGTAGGAGGCGGGACCGGCAGCCATGTTGTCCGGGTGGAGCGTACGGCCCGTACCACCACCGGAGGCTACGCTGAAGTAAGGCTTACCCGCGAGGATTCTTTCCTTCTTGTACGTGCCGGCAACGGGGTGCTGGAAGCGCGTCGGGTTGGTAGAGTTACCCGTGATGGAGACATCAACGTCCTCTTTCCACATGATGGCGACACCCTCGCGCACGTCATCGGCGCCGTAGCATTTTACGGCAGCGCGGGGACCTTGGCTGTAGGGTACTTCCTTAACCACGTGGAGTTCGCCCGTAAAATAATCGAACTTTGTCTGTACGTATGTGAAGCCGTTGATGCGGCTGATGATCATGGCGGCGTCCTTGCCCAGGCCGTTCAGTATGCAGCGGAGCGGCTTGTCGGCGGGTCTGGACTTGTTGGCCATCTGTGCGATTTTGATCGCGCCTTCTGCTGCCGCGAAGCTTTCGTGGCCGGCGAGGAAGGCAAAGCACTTTGTTTCGGGGGAAAGCAGGCGTGCGGCCAGCTTGCCATGGCCCAGACCAACTTTGCGGTCATCGGCAACGGAGCCGGGGATGCAGAACGACTGGAGGCCTTCGCCGATGTACTCGGCAGCTTCCACGGCGTTTTTGGCCTTTTCCTTCAGCGCGATGGCCGTGCCGACAACGTAGGCCCACTTGGCATTCTCGAAGCAGATCATCTGCGTCTCTTCGCAGGTCTTATAAGGGTCGAGTCCGGCGGCGTCGCAAATCTGGTTGGCCTCTTCTATATCTTTGATGCCGTGCTTGTTGAGCGCAGCGAGGATTTGCTTGATACGGCGGTCTTGACTTTCAAATTTTACTTCTCTTATCATGTCTGGGTCCTCCTCTTATTCTTTACGTGGATCAATAGATTTAACAGCGCCGTCTTCAGGTTTCGTGCGGCCATAGGTGCCTGTTACGCTCTTCAGCGCTTCGTCGGCGGGCACACCCTTCTTGACTGCGTCCATGAATTTGCCCATGTGTACGAACTCGTAGCCGCAGACCTGGTCGTCCTTGTCGAGGTACATCTTGGTGATGTAGCCCTCGGTGAGCTGGAGGTAGCGGGTGCCCTTGGTCTTGGTCCCGTAGAGGGTACCCATCTGGCTGATGAGGCCCTTGCCCAGATCCTCCAGACCGGCGCCTACGATGAGGCCGCCCTCGGAGAAGGCGCTCTGCGTACGTCCGTAGACAATCTGCAGGAAGAGTTCACGCATGGCCGTGTTGATGGCATCGCACACGAGGTCCGTGTTGAGGGCTTCGAGGATGGTCTTGCCCGGCAGGATCTCGCTGGCCATGGCTGCGGAGTGCGTCATGCCGGAGCAGCCGATGGTCTCGACGAGGCATTCCTCGATGACGCCTTCCTTGACGTTGAGCGTCAGTTTGCAGGCTCCCTGCTGCGGGGCACACCAGCCCACACCATGGGTCAGGCCCGAAATGTCCTTGATTTCCTTAGCTTGTACCCATTTGCCTTCCTCGGGGATAGGGGCGGGGCCATGGTTGGGGCCTTTGGCCACGCAACACATGTTTTTGACTTCATGAGAGTATTCCATGTCACAAAAATATGATAAGGTTGAAAATAGTTGGCATTCTGCCGCCGGCCCAGGCCGGTTGTAGCGCTGTTTCCGGCATTGCCGTTTTATTACTGCAAAGATAGTACAAAATGCAGAAACTTCGGGGATTCGGGCCCGTGATTTTCGTTAAAAAATTGTGTATATAGGCCTGGACTGGCACGGGGCTGCTCCGCGCGGGACGCCGCCCGGGCAAGCGTTCGCGCCCCGTCGTGGAGCGGGCATCGGGCCAGGCGCAGCCCCGGTGTGGCCAGGGCGGGGCCTAACGGGGCTAAGGCCCGTAGAAACTGGGCTAAGGCGAGTCCCGACGGGGCTAAGCCCAGTTTTCGCCCGGCGCGACGGCCGGGGACGGGCCTTACGGAGTGCGGCTGCGCAGGGGCTGGGTGCTCAGGATAAAAAAAGCGGAGGACGCTTTCAGAAGCGCCCTCCGCAGGGGATGTTTGGCCGTGTCGTCTTGCAGTTACTTCACCTCAATGTGCTGCATGGCTTTCTCTTTCTTCTCCGGCGTGAGTTTAGGCAGGACAACGGTAAGTACGCCGTCGGCCACCCGGGCCTCGATGCCTTCGTGGTCCACGTCTTCGGGGAGAATTAGGGTCTGGTGGAATTTGGTGTAGTTGAACTCGCGGCGCAGATAGCGTGCCTCTCTATTCTGCGTATGGTTCTCGCTTTTCTTTTCCATAGCGATGACCAGGTTGTTGTCCTCGTCGATGTGGATGTTGAAGTCGTCCTTTGTCAGTCCCGGTGCGGCCACCTCGACCTCATAGCCCGTGGGGCTTTCCAGCACGTTGATGGCAGGAGTCATGGCGTTGGCCCTGCGGGACCAGTCGTTGTCAAAAAAGTCGTCAAATACTGTGGGTAACCAACCTTGGTAGGATCTTCTTGTGGTAGCCATAATGCGAACCTCCTATTTTCTTTTATTTGTTTTGTTTATGAATTGCTTTATTGTGCAGCTCCGTTGCGGGGCTACACCTATAGCTCCGCAAAATGCGTACCGGCCGCCGGCATCGGGAGTCAGCGGGACGCAGCTTTTAACGCGTTGCAAACAAATGGCGGCGCGGCCGGTGCTGATTTAATGAATATTTGCACTCGGATGCAAAAGCAGGTCTGACAGAATGTCCGCCTTGTGCCGTTGTGTCACGGTTGGGCCTTGTGCGTCGTTGGGGTGGAGGGGCGGGCGGAGCGGCCGGTCGTGGCGTTTTCGAAGATTTGGCGCAGCACGTTCTGGCTGATGATGAGCGATTCTTCGCCCAGTCCCCGCAAGGCTTCCTTCAGGGAGCGGAGGGCCACTTTCTGCCCGCTGCTTTTCACGATGCGGCCTCGCTGCGTCAGGTGGATCAGGTTGGAGCGGCGGTCCTGAGGGTTGACGCGCCGCCGTACGAGGCCGTTGCGCTCCATGCTGTCCAGCAGATGGGACATGGCCGGCTTCTCCTTGTAGGTGGCTTCGCAGAGTTGCTGCTGACTGACGCCGTCCTGCTCGGACAGGTAGAGGAGCACGGTCCACTGTTCGGGCGTGAGGGCCAGGCCGGCTTCGGAGAAGTGTCGCTGGAGCTGGCGGTAGATGGCGGCGGAAACTTTGCCGTTGAGTATGGCGAAGATGAGTTTGAGGTCGAGATGGAGTTCCATGGCTATAGCTGTTTGGCAGGCACAGCCGCTGGCGTGCGGCGGGCCTTGGCGGCAAAGGTACAGATTTTTCCCAGTACCGGCGCAGCGCTTTGGAAATGCCGGCGCAGGGCGGCTGAAGTAGCCGCCGCCCTGGCTGTTCATTTATATATATTTATGGAAACGGAAAACAGTCCTGTCATAGAGGTGCGGAAGCCTGAAAAATGAGAATAAATTTGGCAGTTCACATTTCATGCACTATCTTTGCACGCCATTAGTATGCTACTAAATAGAATCAAAATAATTACTGTTTCAGAAAATGAATATTACTTTAGAGAAATCAAGTAATGTAAGTGCTGTCCTGACAGTCAAGATGGAAAAGGCTGACTACGAGGACAAAGTGAACAAAGCGCTCAAGGAGTTAAGCCACAAGGTGAAGATGCCCGGATTCCGTCCCGGCAAGGTGCCTGTGAGTCTTGTCCGCAAGATGTACGGTCCGCAGGCCAAGGCTGAGGAGGTGAACAAGCTGCTGGGCGAGAAACTCTATGAATATATCCGTGAGAACAAGGTGAACATGCTGGGCGAGCCGCTGGCCAGCGAGAAGCAGGTGCCGCAGGATATTGAAGCGCAGGACGACTTTGAGTTCGTGTTTGACATTGCCATCGCCCCCGAGTTCAAGCTCGAACTGAACCAGGACGACCATGTCGCATACTATGACATAGAAATCACCGACGAGCAGATAGACGAGCAGGTGAAGCAGCTTGCCCAGCGTGGCGGTCATCCGGAATCGGTTGACACGTATGCAGACCGCGACGTGCTGCGCGGAACGCTCGCCGAGCTTGACGAGAACGGCAACGTGAAGGAAGGCGGCCTGCAGGTGGAGAAGGTATCCCTGATGCCGACCTACTTCAACAACGACGACCAGAAGAAAATCTTCGAGAATGCTCAGAAGAATGCCGTCGTAGTGTTCAACCCCTCGAAGGCTTACGAAGGCCGCGATACGGAGATTGCGTCCCTGCTGAAGGTGAAGAAGGAAGAGGTGGCCAACTACGCGGGCAACTTCTCTTTCCAGATTGACGACATCAGCCGCTTCGTTCCTGCCACGCTGGATCAGGAGTTCTTCGACCAGGTGTTTGGCAAGGACGCAGTGAAGAGCGAAGAAGAGTTCCGCGCCCGGGTGAAGGAGAGCATCGCCATACAGCACACGGCCGACAGCGATTACAAGTTCCTTCTCGATGTCCGCGCCTACGCAGAGCAGAAAGTGGGCAGCCTGGAGTTCCCCGACGAACTGCTGAAGAAAATCATGAAGCAGAACAACAAGGAGAAGGACGAGAAATTCGTGGAAGAGAACTACGTCAAGAGCATCGAGGAATTGAAGTGGCACCTCATCAAGGAACAGCTCGTCGCAGCTCACCAGATTAAGGTGGAGGACAAGGACATCAAGGAAATGGCCATCCAGACGGTACGTTTCCAGTTTGCCCAGTACGGCATGGTCAATGTTCCCGAGGAATATCTGGAGCAGTATGCCGGCGACATGCTTAAGAAGAAGGACCAGGTGAATATGCTTGTAGACCGTTGCGTCGATACGAAGATTGTCGCCGCGCTCAAGGATTGCGTTACCTTGGACCGGAAGTCTGTCTCCGTGGAGGATTTCCGCAAGATGTTCGAGTCCTGATACCGATCGGGAACACATTATATATTTAGACAGGCATTAACCGCACGCGGGATTGCCGGCTGGCATCCCGCGCGCGGATTTCCAATAAGAGACGGGGGTGCCCCGTCTCGAATTATAATAAGATTATGGACGATTTTAGGAAATATGCTACACGTCATTTGAACGTGAACTCCATGGTGCTGGACGATGTGATTAAGAGTCAGAATCAGTACTTGAATCCCTACATCCTGGAAGAGCGTCAGCTGAACGTGACGCAGATGGACGTGTTCTCGCGCCTGATGATGGACCGCATCATCTTCCTCGGGACGCCCATTGACGACTACACGGCTAACACGCTTCAGGCGCAGCTGCTTTACCTCGACTCGTGCGACCCCGGGAAAGATATTTCCATATATATCAACTCGCCGGGCGGTTCGGTCTACGCCGGATTGGGCATCTACGACACGATGCAGTTCATCCAGAGCGACGTGGCGACCATCTGTACGGGTATGGCGGCTTCGATGGCTGCGGTTCTTCTGGTGGCCGGCAAGGAGGGCAAGCGCTCTGCGCTGACGCATAGCCGCGTCATGATACATCAGCCCATGGGCGGAGCCCAGGGGCAGGCCTCCGATATAGAAATTACCGCCCGCGAGATACAGAAGCTCAAGAAGGAACTCTATACGATTATTGCCGACCATTCTCACACGGACTTCGAGAAAGTGTGGGCAGACTCCGACCGCGACTACTGGATGACGGCCGAGGAAGCCCGCGATTACGGCATGATTGACAAGGTTTTGACAAGAAATCGGAATGAAAAATAAAAAGACCTGTTCTTTTTGCGGAAGGGACGAGAGCCAAGTGGGATTTCTGATTACCGGCCTCGAGGCCAACATCTGCGACGAGTGCGCAGAGCAGGCGTTCAAGATAGTGGAGCAAGCCACGAAGAACGCCAAGGCCCAGCAGGCCGCCGAGGAAATCCAGCTGGACAAGGTCCCTAAGCCGAAGGAAATAAAGGAATATCTGGACCAGTACGTTATCGGGCAGGACGCAGCAAAGCAGTTCCTTTCCGTGGCGGTCTATAACCATTACAAGCGATTGGCGCAACGCGTGGCTGGCAAGACGGACGACGTGGAGATAGAGAAATCGAACATCATCATGGTCGGTTCCACGGGTACGGGAAAGACGTTGCTTGCCCGCACTATCGCCCGGTTGCTCGACGTGCCCTTCACGATTGTGGACGCAACGGTATTCACGGAGGCAGGTTATGTGGGCGAGGACGTCGAGAGCATACTGTCGCGCCTGCTCCAGGTGGCCGACTTTAACGTGGAGCGTGCCGAGCGGGGCATTGTCTTTATCGACGAGATCGACAAAATTGCCCGCAAGAGCGACAATCCTTCAATCACGCGCGACGTCAGCGGCGAGGGCGTGCAGCAGGGTCTGCTGAAACTGCTGGAAGGCTCCGTCGTCAATGTCCCCCCAAAGGGCGGGCGCAAACATCCTGACCAGGACTACGTGCACGTCAACACAAACAACATCCTCTTCATCTGCGGCGGTGCCTTCGACGGCATCGAGAAGAAAATCGCGCAACGGCTGAATACGCATACCGTGGGCTACAACTCCGTGCAGAACGCCATGCGCATAGACCCGGGCAACCTGATGCAATACATCGAACCGCAGGACCTGAAGTCCTTCGGACTGATTCCTGAAATCATAGGCCGTTTGCCCGTGCTTACCTATCTGAACCCGCTGGACAAGGATGCCTTGCGCAACATCCTGACGCAGCCGAAGAACTCCATTATCAAGCAGTACGTGAAATTGTTCGAGATGGATGGCGTAAAGCTGACCTTCGCTCCCGAAGCCTTGGAATATATCGTGGAGCAGGCACTGACGTATAAACTCGGCGCGCGCGGACTCCGCTCCATAGTGGAGACCATCATGATGGATGCCATGTACGAAGTGCCCTCCTCCGACGTGAAAGAATTTGAGGTGACGCTCGATTATGCCCGGCGCCAGTACGAAAAATCCAACCTGCTGGCGCGCCGGCAATAGCGGCTCTGTTTTTTTCTTCTAAAATTTTTTCCAGTGAGCTTGCGGAATATCGAAACTTGTTTATAACTTTGTTAGGTGAATGAGAGGAACGTGCCGCCGTTCCTGCGCGCAAAAGCCGAACCCCTACAAGTGATTGGTATGAACGAGATTTTGAATTTGCACGAGCCATTGAAAAAGTACTTCGGATTTGACAGCTTCAAGAATAATCAGGAGGCTATCATCCGGAGCCTGCTGGAAGGAAAAAACGTCTTTGTCCTGATGCCTACGGGAGGCGGAAAGTCTTTGTGCTACCAGTTGCCTTCATTGCTGATGGAGGGGACAGCCATCGTCATCTCTCCGCTGATAGCGCTGATGAAGAACCAGGTAGACGCTATCCGGCAGACGAGCGAGGAGGACAGAGTGGCCCACTTCATCAACTCTTCGCTCAACAAGGCTGCCATAGACCAGGTGAAGGCCGACGTGGTTTCGGGCAAGACGAAACTGCTCTACGTGGCTCCCGAGTCTCTGACCAAGGAGGAGAACGTAGAGTTCCTGCGCAGCATCAAAATCTCCTTCTACGCGGTCGATGAGGCTCACTGCATTTCCGAATGGGGACACGATTTCCGGCCTGAATACCGCAAGATCCGGCCTATCATCAACCAGATCGGCAATGCGCCCGTCATTGCCCTGACGGCTACGGCGACGGACAAGGTTCGCATCGACATCAAAAAGAGCCTGGGAATTTTGGACGCGGCAGAGTTTAAGAGCTCCTTCAACCGCCCCAACCTTTATTACGAGGTACGCCCCAAGACCAAGGACATAGACAAGGAAATCATCAAATTCATCAAGCAGCGCCCCGGCAAGAGCGGCATCATCTATTGCCTCAGCCGGAAGAAGGTGGAAGAATTGGCGGAAGTGCTGCGCACGAACGACATAAAAGCCGAAGCATACCACGCCGGAATGGACTCCGCGACCCGCTCCAAGACTCAGGACGACTTCCTGATGGAGAAGATAGACGTCATAGTGGCCACTATCGCCTTCGGCATGGGAATAGACAAGCCGGACGTTCGCTTTGTCATTCACTATGACATACCTAAGAGTCTGGAGGGCTATTACCAGGAGACGGGCCGCGCGGGCCGTGATGGCGGCGAAGGCAAGTGCATAGCTTTCTATTCCTATAAGGACCTCCTGAAGCTGGAGAAGTTCATGGAAGGCAAGCCTGTGGCTGAGCAAGACATCGGGCGGCAATTGTTGAAGGAGACGGCGGCTTATGCGGAGTCCTCCGTGTGCCGCCGCAAGCTGCTGCTGCATTATTTTGGAGAGGAGTATCCAAAGGAGAACTGTGGAAATTGTGATAACTGCTTAAACCCGAAGAAACAAGTGGAGGCAAGTAACTATTTATGCAAAGTGCTTGAAGTAATCATAGCGACGAAAGAAAATTTTAGGGACGATTATATTAAGGATATTCTGATCGGGCGCGCCACGGACGAAGTTTGTGCGCATAAACACAATGACTTGGAAGAGTTCGGTTGCGGCGATGACGTCAGCGAGAAGATCTGGTACGCTGTTATCCGCCAGGCGCTCATTGCCGGTTACCTGAAGAAGGATGTGGACAATTACGGCGTCCTGAAGGTGACGGACAAGGGCCGGAATTTTCTCGATGAACCGGTCTCCTTCAAAATAGTAGAGGACCGTGACTTTGACGAGGAGGAGATAGCAGTCCCCCCGCAGAGCGGAGCGGCGTGCACGGTGGATCCGGCTCTCTACCAGATGCTCAAGGACCTGCGCAAGCGGATGAGCAAGGACTTGGAGGTGCCGCCCTACGTGATTTTCCAGGACGCTTCGCTGGAAGCCATGGCCACTATTTATCCCCAGACGATCGAGGAGCTGCAAAACATTCCCGGCGTCGGGGCCGGCAAGGCGAAGCGCTATGGCGCAGAGTTCTGCAAACTTATCAAGCGCCATTGCGAGGAAAACGAGATAGAGCGTCCCGAGGACCTGCGCATCCGCACAGTGCCCAACAAGTCGAAAATCAAGGTCAGCATTATCCACAGCATCGACCGCAAGGTCGCGCTGGACGACATAGCCGTGGCCAAAGGCATAGAGTTCGACGAGTTGCTGGACGAGATAGAAGCCATCGTCTATGCCGGCACGAAAATCAATATAGACTATTTCATCGACGACGTGATGGACGAAGACCATGTCAGCGATATTTATCAGTACTTCAAGGAGTCGGAGACCGATGACCTGAGTGCTGCCATAGATGAGCTCGGCAACGATTATACTGAGGAAGAGATACGCTTGGTGCGCATCAAGTTTATTTCTGAAATGGCAAACTGATACCCCATTAGCATGAACACAATGACAGAACCAGAGAGCAAAGGGAAAAGAAACCTCAACTTTATAGAACAGATTGTCGAGGACGACCTCAAGGCCGGCAAGAACGGCGGACGTTTGCAGACGCGCTTCCCGCCCGAGCCAAACGGCTACCTGCACATTGGTCATGCCAAGGCCATCTGCATGGACTTCGGTGTGGCCGAAAAATTCGGTGGGGTATGTAACCTCCGCTTCGATGATACGAACCCGCAGAAGGAAGATACGGAATACGTAGAAGCCATCAAGGAGGACATCCAATGGCTGGGCTTCCAGTGGGGACACATTTATCATGCGTCGGACTATTTTCAGCAGCTTTGGGACTTTGCCGTGCGGCTTATCAAGGAAGGAAAAGCCTACGTCGACGAGCAGACCAGCGAGCAGATAGCCCAGCAGAAAGGCACGCCCACGCAGCCCGGTGTGGCCAGTCCCTATCGCGACCGGCCCGTCGAGGAGAACCTGGCCCTCTTCGAGAAAATGAATTCCGGCGAGGTGCCCGAGGGCGCCATGGTCCTCCGGGCTAAGATTGACATGGCCAATCCCAACATGCACTTCCGGGATCCGGTGATGTACCGTATTATAAACAAGCGCCATCATCGCACCGGCGACAAGTGGCGGGCTTATCCCATGTACGACTTCGCCCATGGCCAGAGCGACTACTTCGAAGGAGTGACACACTCCATCTGTACGCTTGAGTTTGTTCCCCACCGTCCGCTTTACGACTACTTTATCGACGAGCTCAAAGAAGGTAAGGACTTGGACGACAACCGCCCCCGCCAGTACGAGTTCAACCGCCTCAACCTCACCTATACGGTAATGAGCAAGCGCAAGCTGCTGGCCCTCGTGCAAGAGCATCTGGTCAGCGGCTGGGACGATCCCCGCATGCCGACGATTTGCGGACTGCGCCGTCGCGGCTACTCTCCCGAGGCTGTCCGCAAGTTCATCGACATGATCGGGTACACCAAGTTTGACGCCTTGAACGACTACGCCATGCTGGAGGCAGCCGCGCGCGAGGACCTCAATGCCCGCGCGCTCCGCGTCTCCGCCGTGCTTCATCCCGTAAAGCTCATCGTCACCAACTATCCCGAAGGAAAGACAGAGGAGATGGTCACGGTGAACAATCCCGAGCGCCCCGAGGACGGCACGCATACCCTTACTTTCAGCCGCGAGCTTTGGATGGAGCGCGAGGACTTCATGGAGGATGCACCGAAGAAGTTCTTCCGCATGGTTCCGGGCAAGGAGGTCCGGCTGAAAAACGCTTACATCGTTAAGTGTACCGGCTGCAAGAAATCGGCCGACGGCACGGTCGAAGAGATATACTGCGAGTACGACCCTGCAAGCCGGAGCGGGTTGGAAGGGGCTAACCGGAAGGTGAAGGGCACGTTGCACTGGCTGAGCGTGGGCCACAGCGTACCGGCCGAGGTCCGTCTCTACGACCGGCTTTTCTCGGTGGAGAATCCTTCGGCCGACGAGCGCGACTTCCGTGAACTGCTCAATCCCGCTTCCTTGCAGGTGCTGACGGACTGCTATGTGGAGAAGTTCGCCGTGGAGCAGCAGGACAACCGCTACCTTCAGTTCCAGCGGATAGGCTACTTCACCTACGACAAGGACTTCACGCCAGAGCACCCCGTATTCAACCGCACTGTCAGCCTCAAGGACAACTCCAAGCGTTGAAGTGCTGCTATCGGCCGGTGCGGCGGGTGCAAATCCGCCGCACCGGTTTCGTACAGATACCTTTCGCCGGTCCCCGGAGAAAGGTGGCCAATCTATCACGAACCCGTTAATCGGATGCGCCCGAATCATGGAAAGAAAGAAGGAATTAGAAGCTCTCGCGGCCGAGTTTGAGCGGAAATGGCGCACCACGCGCCTGCCGGACATGGACGCCTACGACTTGTTGGACCTGATGGATTACTATTCGCGTGCCGGCATGGACTTCGAGGCAGAGCTCTGCCGCAGAGCGGCCGAGCAGCATGACGCGGACAACCCTGAGGTCATACTGACGCGGGCCCACTGGGCCGCCGACGACGGCGACTGGGCCACGGCGCGCAAGGAGCGTGTGCGGGCCATGCCGTCGCGCTACGACGGCTTGCTGTTCGACGTGGAGTTTTGCGTCCGTTCTGCCGACCTGTCGCGGGCGGACCAGCTGATACGTCAGTCGCTCCCCTCTGTCCAGGACTTGCCGGAGTACGACTTTCTGTTCGACAGTGCAGCCTTGCTGCGTGACTTCGGCTACGTTTTCTACGCCCTGAAGTGGCTGGCCCGTATCCCGCGTGACTACACGGACTATGCGCAGGTGCAGGCACTTATGACGGAGTGCTACAGCCTGTCCTGCCAATACGCGGAGGCGAAGAAGCTGCTCAACGAACAGCTCGACGCCAATCCGTTCGACCAGGAACTGTGGAAACAGCTTGCGGCCACCAGTATGCGGTCCGGCGACTACTCGGCCGCCGTCGACGCGTGCGAATATGCCCTGGCCATAGGTCCTTGCGAGGAGGCGCTGCAGGTGCGTAACTTTATACAGAGTGCGGAGCGGGACGAGCTGGAGACGGTGGTGTCCCTGGCAGCGTCCGTGCAGGACTATCTCACGTGCGAGGACTGCGGCGACTGGCTCTTCCTGCAAGGGCAGTATGAGCGGGCCATACCCTGTTATTCCAACGCTGGCGCGTTCTGCCCCCGCGGCCACCGTGACCGGGAGCGGATTGTGGTCCGTCTGGCTTTGTGCCAGATTGCCGCGGGCCGCTTTGCCGACGCCTATACTCAGCTGCTGTCGCTCCCGGCATTGGGGGGCGACCATGCCGGGGATTTTCTTGAGGCGGCGCAGTCGTTCTTCGAAGCCGGACAGGCAGACTATGCCCTGTCCCTGCTGAGATTCGTCGTGGACAATCACGAAATGTGCGGTCCGCGTGTAGCACAAGCTGCCGCGCTGCTGTCGCACTATGCCTGCTACGAGCCGGCGCTCACCGTCTGGACATACATCTGCGCACATGCGGCGGCCGTTCCGCATTCCTATAAGCCCATGTTGGACGAGGCTAAGGCCCGTTTGAACTTGCCTTAGCCCCGTGCCGCCTGGCCTTAGGGGAATAAAAAATCCCTTACTGCTCGCCCGTGACGGGTGGCGGTAAGGGATTTTTTCATGCCTGTCCGTGAGCTTGGCCGGCTCAGGATGTGCGGCGCATGTAGCGGATGCCTTCGCTCAGGTGGCACATCATGGGCCAGAAGTGGCAGAGGTGGCTCGAGGCGGACTTGAGTGCGAACTGAAAGCAAAGCCACCAGGCCCGTTGTCCGTGCAGGTAGTAGGTGAAAGCCCCCCGGCTGCGTTGCACGCCGGCGTCGACGTAGATGAGCGACTTCTTGAGCATGGTCGACGTCTCTACCGTCTTGATGGGGAAATATCGCATTTTCAGCTTGGCCCGCAGCGCGTCCACCAGCCATATTTCCTCCTCGCCGCAGGTGAGAAACTTCGTGCCCAGTCCGAAGCGCTCGTCGAAGCGGACGATGCCCTGCACGCTGGACCGGCGGCACACCATTTCTATGGTCGAGATGGAGTACTGCTGGGGTATGCGCAGGATGTCGAACTCCTCGTCCGGATAATCCTTCAGGGATTTGCCCGTATAGGTGCTGGCACGGAAGAAGGCCGCGTCCAGTTCCGGATGCTCCTTGAAGATGCTGAACACGTGGTCTATGGCTTCCGGAAGGATGTGCGTGTCGTCGTCCGCAAACATGACCAGGTCGGCTGTAGCCTTTTCCATGGCCAGGTTGCGGTTGGCCGAGAGGCCTTGCCCATGGTACTTGTACAGCCGGACATCGGGCCTGTCCTTGATTTTTCCGGGAATCAGGTCCAAGTAGCGCTCGTCGGTGTACTGGTAGGAGATGACGTAGCGCACGTCCTCTCGCGGCGGCAAAAGCAGGTCGTCGGTGCGGACGATGCCTTTGTTCAAGGAACAGATGAGAATGTCTAATGTCATAGGCTGAAATGATTTAGGGTTGTGGCCACGTAGTCCGCTTCCTCGTCCGTCAGGACGGGGCTCATGGGCAGGCTGAGCTCTTCGGCCGCCGCCTGCTCGGCGTGAGGAAACGACAGGGCGTGGTACGAGGCGTAGGCCGCCTGCCGGTGCAGGGGTAGCGGATAATGAATCAGCGTCCCGATGCCGGCCCGGGACAGATAGGATTGCAGCTCGGCGCGCCGAGGCGTTCGGATGGGGTAAATGTGGAATACGCTGGCGTCCGCGTCTCCGGCATAGGGCAGCCGGATGTCCGGATGGCGTATGGACTCGGCATAGATGCGGGCAATCGCCTGCCGGCGGCGGTTGTCGCGGTCGAGGGCGGGCAGCTTCACCCGCAGGCAGGCGGCCTGCAGCTCGTCCAGCCGGCTATTTGCGCCCAGGACTTCGTGGTAGTACTTTTTTCGCGCGCCGTAGTTTCCCAGCATGCGTATCAGTCCGGCCAGCGCCTCGTCGTCGGTGGTGACGGCTCCGGCATCGCCGAGGGCGCCCAGGTTCTTGCCAGGGTAAAAGCTGAAAGCCGCCGCGTCGCCCCAGCTCCCGGCCTTGCGGCCGTCCAGCGTGGCGCCGTGAGCTTGTGCCGCGTCCTCCACGACTTTCAGCCCGCGGCGGCGGGCCAGTGCCAGCAAGGCCGGCATGTCCGCCATGTGGCCGTAGAGGTGGACGGGCAGCAGCGCGCAGGTATGTGGCGTCACCAGGCTTTCGGCCTTCCGGACATCAAGGGTGAAGTTCTCGTCCACGTCGCAGAATACTGGCGTCAATCCGGCGCGGTTCACGGCTTCGGCCGTCGCGATAAATGTGAAGGCCGGGACGATAACTTCCGCGCCGTCGCTCCAGCACTCCTTAAGTTTCATGGCCTGGAGAATGAGGGTCAGTGCGTCCAGCCCGTTGGCAGTGCCGACGCAGCAGGCCGTGCCGACGTATCGGGAGAACTCCTGCTCGAAGGCCTGGCACTGCGTGCCGTATATGTACCAGCCGGAGTGCAGCACGTCGCGTCCGGCGACGGCAAGGGCGGATGCGAACCGTGCATTGACGGCCTTCAGGTCCAGGAAGGGTACGTTCATAATGTCATGAGTTTGGGAATTTCCGCTTCATACGTATCGTAGCAGATGGCCCGTCCGCCGAAGCCTTCTTTTTGGTAAGCCAGCCCTTCGTTGAGGAAGCGTCCTCCGTCCTCCGTCGATATGCCGAAGTCGAGGAAGCGCAGTCCGGCGTCGCGTGCCAGTCCGATCAGGCGGGCCATGAGCCAGTCGAGCGCCCGGCGGCGGCGGCCCTCGTCACCGGCCTCCATGTATTGCACGTGAAACGTAGTCTCTGTGATAAAAGCCAGGCATCCGGCGACCACTCGCCCTTGGTCCGTGGCTGTGAAGAGGCGGATGCTGTCTGGGAACCGCCGGCTCAGCAAAGAGATTTCGGCGAGCGTGTGCACGGGGTGCGTATGGTGCCGGCTGGACAGAACGTCGTCCACGATTGCCCAGAAGTCGCGCAGCAGCGTGGCGTTGCCCGTTTCCAGCGTCAGTCCTTCGCAGGCTTTTTTCTTCGTCTTCCTGTGCCAGAGCGCCTGCGCTAACGGGCTGTTCAGGAGAATCGTGCTGGAGACGGTGCGCTCCGTCAGGACGGCTTGGGCCCGGAACAGCCAGTACAGGTCTTCCTCGGCGGGGTACGTGTGGTAGATGGCGGGGACGGGTTTATAGGCCAGACGTTCGTAGCCTTGTGCTGCGTAGTGCTCGGCTGCGGCGACGAACGCGTCGCGCACGTCCGTGAGCGTGGCTGTCTGGGAGAGGAGCAGGCCGCCGTAGGTCAGTCCGCCGTGCGACTGGACGAGTTTCTGCTCCGGCTTTAGGTTGGCCGGCAGGACCGCGGTCAGCTGATCGTTGGCCGTATAGAATAGCAGCGATCCGTCTTTGAAGCGGTCGCTGTGGTAGTCCATGAAGTTGCGGTCCAGCAGGAACGTCCCGTTGCGCGAAGTCCGAACGAACGCGTTCCAGGCCGGTGCAAGTTCCGGGGTATAGGGCAGTGCTTTCATGGCTTTGTCTCCTTATAGAAATCCGCCAGGCTGTTGATGTAGCCCTCGCGCTCGTAGGGATGGGATGCCAGGCAAAGGCAGATGCAGTCCGGCGTGAAGTCGGAGAAGCTGCACCAGGTCATTGCGGGAATAAACAGTCCCTGCGTGGGGCTGTTCAGAGAAAAGTCCCGCGCGCTCGTCGCGTTCGCGACGTGAGCCTTCAGGCTTCCGCTCAGTGCGATCAATACTTCGGCGCAGGTGCGGTGGGCGTGACTTCCCCTAGTCTGTCCGGCGGGCACGTTCCGAATCCAGAATACGCGGCGTACGGGGAACGGAAAGTGAAGATTGTCCGTTTCGGCAACGCCGAGAGCGCCCCGTCCGTCTTGGTATTCGGGCAGAGTAAACAGACCGAAGTCTTTCCAGCCGTTGAGAGGAATCTGAGTCATAGCTTTTACATCATCGCCGAAAGTTCAGGCATACAAAGTTAGTAAACATCTGTGAATTTCTATGCTGCCAGTCCAAAAAAATCCGCCTCGCGGGATGCGGGGCGGATGGTAAGGCCGGCCTGTCCTTCGCTCAAGGCCGTGTACGGACTATAAATTGCGCTGCCGGGCCGGTCACCGGCTTCAGGCAGCGGCGCGCATCGTCGCGGTCTTCTATGCTGAGGCCCTCGACGGACAGGCTGAACGTGAGCTGCGGCTGATGTTGCGCATCGTGTTCCCAATGGATTTCCACCGGCGACTCTTGGAGCAGTTCGCGCAGTGAGGTCCGTCGTGCGGCGGTCAGACTGTCTGCCTCCGGTTTCCAGAAATCGGAAAAGTCCGGCATTCGGAGACGGAGCGACGTGTCGCGCTCCCAAGTCTTGGAGTAGCAGCGCACGGTGCTGCCGGTGGCGGGAGTGCTCACGGAGTGAATGCAGACGAACAGAGTGTCTCCGTCAAGCGTCAGCCGCTGGAGTTCCCACTCGCTCACGTCGGTCAGGCGGATGCGCAAGTAGTTGTCGTCCTTTTCCGTTAGGTAGGACGCTCCGCCGAATATGTTCTCGCCTTTCGCCTCCATTTGGCTGTTGTAGAGGTCGAGCATGTCCAGTCGAGGATTGCGTTCCAGGAGCGGCAGTTCCGATTCCGGTACGCTGACCAGTACGGAGTCCATGCTTTGCGCCCGGGCCTGCCCGGAAAACAGACAGGCGAGAGCGGCGCTGAGGTAAAGAGCTGTTCTTTTCATAAGTATTGGTGTGAGGGCGCGAAGCTTTGCGCTTACGGGATGAGGAAGGGAATCTCCTCGGGCAATATGTCCACGGTCATGCGTTCGGCGTGGAGCGGGCAAAAGCGTCCGTCCAGGCTGAAGCCGGCATGGTCCAGCGACAGGATTTCGATATGCTTGCTGCGCCAGACCGCTATGCCTTTGTGGCTGAGAAAGCGGCCGGTGAAGAGCAGCCATAGCCCGTGCAGCAATTGCGTGAATTGAGGGGGCGAGACCAGGCTGATGTCCAGCTGTCCATTGTAGGGGACGGCGCTGGGCGTCTGGCCGTAGCCGCGTGCCGAACCGATGCAGAGGGCCATGGTCCGACGGCTGAAATGGTCGCCGCCGGTGGCGAACTCGATGTGGAAGCTCATTCGTTGGAAGATGAGGAGAAAAGCCGACAGCAGGTAAGACAGCGTACGCAGTCCCAGGAAACTGCGCGTCCAGTGGCGGAGGTTTATAATGGATGCCGCGACGCCGACGTTTACGCAATTCAGGAAATAGAGCGGGCCGTTATCCGCTGCGTCGGGGACGTAGGGCCGTGCGCGGCCCACGTCGATACGGCGGACGCGGCGCTGGAGCAGCTGGTCGACGGTGTGCCGGTAGTCCGAGGCGGAAAATCCCCAGAACCGCGCGAAGTCGTTCGCGAAGCCCATAGGTATGACGCCCAGGGCGGGATGCTCTCCTGAGGGCGACGGCGTATTCATGATGCCGTTGATAGCATAGTTTAGCGCCGCGTCGCCGCCGGCTATGATGATGGTGCGGTAGCCGCTGCGTGTCATCATGGCTGCCAGGCGCTCCACGTCCGCGGAGTTTTCGCTTTTCACGTAGTCGAATGCCGCGCCGCGCTGTTCCAGGTAGTGCAGGACGTGTTTCCACCGTTTCCCCTTCCCAGGTTTCGGACTGTAGATTAATCCCAAGCGGTCCTTGCTTATGCCCTTCGCGCCCGTTGTCTCAGGCAGGTCATGCGTGGCTTGTTCCATGATGGTCTTCTTCAAGGTTGATTTCTTGTGCAAGTTCCGTAAGTCCGTTTTCTTCCAGGTATTGGCGCAGGTTCTCCGGTCTTTCCGGGGGCTGGCTGAGCCAGATGATGTCGACTCCCCGACGCTCCATACCGCGGAACCAGGTCATTTGTCTTTTGGCAAATTGATGGATAGCAATTTCCAGCTGGCGAAACATTTCGTCGTAGGGCAGTTGGCCCGTGGCGTAGAGCGTGAGGTATTTGTATTCCAGTCCGTAATAGATGAGGTCTGCCGCCGGAATGCCTTCGTTGAGCAGTGCGCGCACCTCGTCCACCATGCCGGCCTCCAACCGTTGGCGCAGCCGCTGCGAGATGCGGGCGCGGCGTGTCTCGCGGTCCACGGCGATGCCGAGCGTCAGGCTCCGCAGGGTGGGGAAGGGGCGCTCCTCCAAGGGCGTGCGGCGGTAGTAGTCTTCTATTTCTATGGCGCGGATGGCGCGTTGCGCTGTGTCCACGTCCGTTGTGTTGTGCAGGGTCTTGTACGACTTCAGGATTTCTGTCAGTTCTGCCAGGCTCTTTCCCTCCAGCCGGCGTCGCAGCTCCGGGTTTTGCGGTACCGGACTGAGGCGGTAACCGCGCAGGACGCTCTCCAGGTAAAGCCCCGTCCCGCCGCATACCACAACGCGGCGGCCCCGGCGGCGGATGTCCTCGTAGGCCTGCAGGAAGTCGTGCTGATATTCGTAGACGTTGTACTTTGTGCCCGGTTCGGCGATGTCGATGAGATGGTAGGGCACGTGCCGTCCGCGGACGACGTAGTCCTCCAGATCCTTCCCCGTCCCCAAGTCCATGCGGCGGTACACCTGGCGGCTGTCCGCGCTGATGATTTCCGCGCCGATCGCATAGGCCAGTCGCGCGGCGAAGGCCGTCTTGCCCGAGGCCGTGGGGCCGAGGATGGTAATGAGGTCATAACCTTGCATGTTTGCAAAGGTACGAAATTAGCATCAACCCGCCACCGCCTTTTTCCCTTTCCGCTCCAATTTTTTTGCGGAAGGAAGACGAAGGGCGGAAATCAGAGCGCCGGGCTGGAGGTAGACGTGGCGCGCGGCGCGTTTTGGCTGGGAAGCTACAGCGCGCAACTGTCCGGGCCGGCATAGTCCGGGCTCGCAGCCCCGTGATAGTCCGGATGGCGGCGTAGCCACACGGCAGCGTAGGAGCAGGTGGCCAGCGGCTTCATTCCCTGAGCGCGGGCGTAGTCGTAGGCCGCCTTGACCAGCGCGGCGGCAATGTCTCGCCCGCCGATTGCCGGCGGCACCCGGGTGTGGCGGATGTCCAGCCCGCCGTAGTGCAGGGTGTAGGTGGCGTAGGCTTCGTGTCCGTCCACGCGGGTCCAGAACCGCTTCGCCGCGGCATCGTGCACGATGGCCGGGCCGGGAATAGAGGACGTGTCCATGTGAAATGCTTTATATATTAATATAGGTGTACCCGCCATTAACAGGTGAAGGGCCGCTCCGCGCCACGCGGGCGTGGGACGGGCTCACAGGAACATTTCGGGGCAGGATCATTTCGAGAAATAGAGATTGATTACCGTCACCTCCTGGTTGTCCAGCTCCGGCGCCGAAGTCTGTACGAACTCCATCCGTTCCAGGTAATTGAAGTTAAAGCAGTAGGCCATCGTGCCGCCGTTCATGGCGATGAGGAAGGGACGCTCGAATTTTTCGATGTATGCGCCCGAGGTGTAACCTAAGGCGATGTGGTCCACGGGAGCCCCATTGCGGTAGAGGTTAGGAGCATAGACGTTTATGGCGAAGTAGTCCGTCTGTTGTATCTGCTGCATGGTCGCGTCGACATAGTCCATGTCGTCGTCGGAACAGGCCGTGACACCCGTGGCGAGGCAGCCCAAGAGCAGAAGGGAATATAGAAGTTTGCGCATAGTCGTAAGTTTTGATGAGGGTTAGGGATTGGGGTCATGGTAAGCCTGTTCGTTGAAGTACAGCTTCATGGTGTATCGCTCTTCGGTCTGTTTGTCATCGAGCGACATACTCAGCAGGTAGTTGAGGTTGAAGTAGATAGCCCTTCCTTGTATTTCGACGATAAGGTAGGGCGACCTGAATCCCTTCACCATGTCCGGTTCGCCGTATGCGAAGAGCTCGCCTCCCACATATATGCAAAGTTTGTCGTGATAGGTGTTTTCTATCCTTTCGTACATGCGCGTCGCGTCGTCCGCGTCGTCATCCGAGCAGGCGGACAGTCCTGCCGGCAGCAAGAGGCAGAGCAACAGGGCTATTTTAGTCAATAATCTGTTCATGGTAGTGTAGTATTAATTTAGGACGTTAGTTGCTTGCTTTTTGATTTGGGGCGTAGAGTTTAGCCAATGTTTCATCCCAGACGAATTGTGGATAATGGTATGTTCTCATTAATGTAATGGGGGGTACCTTCAAAGTCTGGCGTCGATGGGATATTTGTAGAAGTACCCGTATACCATGGTAAAGTGACAGGTGCATTTATACCTTCCAACTTAATGTTTGAGGTGTTCTACCAATCAAATGTTGGGGAGATTTCTCTCTCTACAGCGCGCATTTCAGGCGAGCTTGCATTGGACGTTACTGTTAAAGAGTCGTCGTTGCATGAAGTGGTTAAAACGCTGATGCAAAATACCGATAATTAGAATTTTGCTTTCATTTTATCTAATCTTTATATTCAGCAGTGCAATTATACGATTTTTGAATAGAAAGACCAGACGTTTTAATATAAAAATAGAGGTTGCGAAGAATTTTCTTCGCAACCTCTATTAAGAGATTTTGAGTAGGCTTGTGCTGATTAGCCGTTTACCTTGGCCATGTGGGCGATGAGCTCAAGCACCTTGTTGGAGTAGCCGATCTCGTTGTCGTACCAGGAAACAACCTTTACGAAGGTGTCCGTGAGGTAAACGCCGGCGTTGGCATCGAAGATGGAGGTCAGCGTGCAGCCCAGGAAGTCAGAGGAAACGACAGCGTCTTCCGTGTAGCCGAGTACGCCCTTCAGTTCGCCCTCAGAGGCTTCCTTCATGGCAGCGCAGATGGCTTCCTTCGTAGCGGGCTTGGCGAGGTTCACCGTCAGGTCGACTACGGAAACGTCCAGAGTCGGCACACGCATGGAGATACCCGTCAGCTTGCCGTTCAGTTCGGGGATGACCTTGCCTACAGCCTTGGCAGCACCCGTGGAGGACGGGATGATGTTGCCGCTGGCAGCGCGGCCGCCGCGCCAGTCCTTCATGGACGGACCGTCCACCGTCTTCTGGGTAGCCGTCGTGGAGTGTACCGTCGTCATCAGACCGTTCACGATACCGAACTTGTCATTCAGCACCTTGGCAATAGGAGCCAAGCAGTTCGTCGTGCAGGAAGCATTGGAAACGAACTGAGTGCCCTTCTCGTACTTGTCGAAGTTCACGCCGCATACGAACATGGGGGTGTCGTCCTTGGAGGGAGCAGACATAACCACGTACTTGGCGCCAGCCTGCAGGTGAGCCTGAGCTTTTTCCTTCGTCAAGAAAAGACCCGTAGATTCAACTACGTATTCTGCGCCTACCTCGTCCCACTTCAGATCGGCCGGGTTGCGCTCTGCCGTTACGCGGATGTGCTGACCGTTTACGATGAGCTCGCTCTTCTCAACGTCGGCCTCAATCGTACCGGGGAATGCGCCGTGCATCGTATCATACTTCAGCATGTAAGCCAGGTAGTCTACCGGGCAGAGGTCGTTGATACCTACAATCTGAATGTCGCTACGGTTCTGGGCAGCGCGGAATACGAAACGGCCGATGCGGCCGAAACCGTTAATACCTACTTTGATCATAACTTTATTAATAAATGAATGGTTGATAATTCTCTCTTTTGGAACTATGCTCCGGTCCGGCCGCAGAGGGCCTTCCCCGGTTCGCACCGCAAAATTACAAAATCCTTTTTTCCCGAAAGCACATATTACGTATAAAAATATTAAAAGTCGCAGGCCTGCCGTTCCTCATCGTCCGGCCTGCCTGCCAGGTCTCTTCGGGATGTGGCCGGCCGGACAGCCCGGCGGGGCGGGCCGGCTTTGCGCGCGGCTGGCGTGTGAGGCTCCTTTGGCGATCCTTCCCTCTCCGGCCGGACCTGCCGCATCGGCGGCGGAACGGGGCTAAGGCCAGTGAGTAGCGGGCTTAGCCCCGTCGCTACGCGCCTAAGGCTCGTGTCCGGCGCGCTTGTCCGTGGTCGCAGGCCGTGCACCTCGCTCCGCCGCGCACGGAGGAGGAGGCGCGCCGGCCAGTGCCGGCTTTGCCGTACAGGAAGCAAAAGAATCGGACAAAGTTTGGCCCTTTGCGTTGATTTTCCTAACTTTGCGCATTCCAATACATCAGAAAACCAAGAGTAGATGCAACAGAAAATTATCATTCTTGATTTCGGTTCGCAGACCACGCAGCTCATAGGCCGGCGTGTGCGCGAACTGGACACCTTCTGCGAAATTTTGCCCTACAACAAGTTTCCCGCGGACGACCCTTCTGTTATTGGCGTCATACTGAGCGGCTCGCCCTACAGCGTGTACGATCCGGAAGCCTTCCGCGTGGACCTATCCGGCATCCGCGGGCGGTTGCCCATCCTGGGCATTTGCTATGGCGCGCAATTTATGGCGCAGACCTACGGGGGCAAGGTGGAGCCTGCCGGCAGCCGCGAATATGGGCGCGCCAACCTGACGTACATTGACAAGGGTAATCCGCTCTTCAAGGGCTTCGACGACAATTCCCAAGTGTGGATGAGCCACGGCGACACCATTACGGCCATCCCCGAAGGCTTTCGTTGCATCGCTTCGACGGACAAGGTGAAATACGCCGCCTACCAGGCTCAGGACGAGCCGCTGTGGGGCGTGCAGTTCCATCCCGAAGTGTTCCACTCGCTTCAAGGCACGCAGCTGTTGCGCAACTTTGTCGTGGACATCTGCGGCAGCCGCCAGGACTGGAGTGCCGCTTCGTTCGTGGACGCCACGGTGGCCGAACTGAAGGCACAACTGGGCGACGACCGCGTTATCCTCGGTCTGTCCGGCGGAGTGGACAGCTCGGTAGCTGCAGTGCTGCTCCATCGCGCCATCGGGTCACGCCTCACGTGCATCTTCGTAGATCACGGCATGCTGAGGAAGAACGAGTTCCGCGACGTGCTGCACGACTACGAATGCCTGGGGCTGAACGTAGTGGGCGTGGACGCCAGCGCGAAGTTTTTCAGCGAACTGGCCGGCGTGACCGACCCGGAGCGCAAGCGCAAGATAATAGGCAAGGGATTCATTGACGTGTTCGAAGCCGAGGCAAGGAAAGTTACCGACGCCCGTTGGCTGGCGCAGGGCACCATTTATCCCGACCGCATAGAGAGCCTGAACATCACGGGCAAGGTCATCAAGAGCCATCACAACGTGGGCGGCCTGCCCGAGAAGATGAACCTCAAGCTGTGTGAGCCGCTCAAGTGGCTGTTCAAGGACGAGGTGCGCCGCGTGGGTCGCCAGCTGGGCATGCCCGAGCACCTCATCACCCGCCACCCCTTCCCCGGACCGGGCCTGGCCGTCCGCATACTGGGCGACATCACGCCCGAAAAGGTGCGGGTGCTCCAGGATGCCGACGACATCTTTATCCGCGGACTGCGCGACTGGAAGACGACCGGACCCGACGGCAAGGAGACATCCCTGTACGACCAGGTGTGGCAGGCCGGCGTCATCCTGCTGCCCATCAAGAGTGTGGGCGTAATGGGCGATGAGCGTACCTACGAGCGCGCGGTAGCCCTGCGTGCTGTGACGAGCACGGACGCCATGACCGCCGACTGGGCCCATCTGCCTTATGAGTTTATGGCCAAGGTGAGCAACGACATCATCAACCACGTCAAGGGCGTGAACCGCGTTTGCTACGACATTTCCTCCAAGCCGCCTTCGACGATCGAGTGGGAGTGAACGGTATCCTATATGACATACGTGAGCGGCGGTCCGGCTGTGAGAACCGGGCCGCCGCTCATGTGCTTTACCAGCCTCGCCGGGCGGACGGGCCGGCGGATTAATCAGTGCGGAGACGTGTGCGGACTTGAAGAAAAACCGTAAATTTGCACGCGACAAAGCAGACAGAACATGTTGAGACTATTATGGACGGCCATGCTGGCCGCCGTAGCGGCAATCCAGGCTGCGGGACAGAGCGCCCGCGAGGAACTGGCCGCAAACCCGGCCTTGGCCGCCGGAAAGTATTACGCCTACGAGGCGCCGCGCGTCACTCAGACCGCTCCGCCAGCGGGCTATGAACCTTTTTATATCTCCGTGTTTGCGCGCCACGGCTCGCGCTACCTCACCGATGCGGAGAAGTACGACCGCCCTATAGCAGCCCTGAAGCAGGCCGCCGCGCAGGGGTGTCTGTCCGCCGACGGGCAGCGCGCCCTAAAGGCGGCGCAGGCATTGAAGGACGAGGCGCAGGGGCGATACGGCGAACTGACGCCCAAGGGCGCGGCGCAACACCGCGGACTGGTGCGCCGCATGGTGGAGCACTATCCGTCGGTGTTCGGCGACGGCGTCCATGTGGACGCCCGCTCTACGTACAAGACGCGTGCATTCCTTTCCATGGCTTCGGCCTGTGTGGAGCTGGCGCGGCTGCGCCCCGGTCTGCGCATTACGCAGGACGCGAGCCAGCACGACGCCTATTATATGAAATACAAGAACAAGGCCTACGAAGCGGAGCATTTGGGCAATGCCGGGGGCGTCTATCGCGCGGCGGACAGTGTCTACGTTCATCCGCAGCGGCTCATGGGCCAGCTCTTCACGGATACGGCCGTCCTCTCGCAGCTGAGCCGGACGCCGCAGGAACTGATGCTCGACCTGTTCGAACTGTACGGCATCGCCCAGAGCAGCTATGCGCCGCACGACCTTTCTTTCCTCTTCACGCCGGAGGAACGCTACGCCTTGTGGCAACGCAACAATTTCGAGTGGTACTATGAGAAGGGCGCCTCGCCGGCAAGCGGAGGGCATATGTATTGGCTGGAACGCAATTTGCTGGAAAACTTCGTGCTGACGGCGGATACGGTGATCGCTTCGGGCAACCGCGCCGTGACGCTGCGCTATGGACACGACACGAACCTTGCGCCACTGGCCGCGCTCATGGGGCTGGACCGTCTGCAGGTCTCCACTGCGGACTGGGACGCCATTGCCGACACGTACCGGACGTACCGTATCATCCCGATGTGCGGCAACGTGCAGCTGGTCTTCTACCGCAAGGCGGGCAGCGACGACATCCTGCTGCGCGTGCTGCTCAACGAGCGAGAGGCGAAGTTGCCCGTGTCTACGGACGTCGCGCCCTTTTATCACTGGAAGGATGTGAGGGCTTATTGGCAGAAGGTGCTTTCCGCTATCCGTCTGCCCGAGCCTTCGGCCGGGCAGACGGAGGACTGATTGCCCGCGTCCGCGCCTGCTGTTTCCGAGGCTAAGTAGATTATATAAATATTAACGATGATAAAATGAAAGGACTGTACACGATATTGTTATTGGTATGCTCGAACATATTCATGACGTTTGCCTGGTACGGGCATCTGAAGCTGCAGCAGATGGGGACGACCCGCAACTGGCCGCTCGTGGCCGTCATACTGCTCTCCTGGGGCATAGCGCTGTTCGAGTATTCCTGCCAGGTCCCGGCCAACCGCCTGGGATTCATTGACAACGGCGGACCGTTCACGCTGGTACAGCTGAAGGTTATTCAGGAAGTGGTGTCGCTGATGGTGTTTACCGTGATAGCTACGATACTTTTCCAGCAGGAATCTTTCCACTGGAATCACGTGGCAGCCTTTGCGTGCCTGGTGGCGGCAGTTTATTTCGTGTTCATGAAATAAGTCTGTGCGGATGGGCGGACTGTCGGGTGAGGAACTGGAAAAAGGCCGGATGGAGCGGCGGGTGTGGCGGCGTTTCGGCGATGCGGTCCGGACGTTTTCGCTCGTATCTTCTGGCGATCACATTCTGGTCGCCCTGTCCGGCGGCAAGGATTCGCTGGCTTTGCTCGAACTGCTCGCTACTTTGCGGCGACGCCGCAACGACAGTTTCCGCCTGACAGCGCTTCACGTCCGTATGGAGAATGTGGACTATCTCTCCGACTGGGCGGAACTGGAATACCTCGCGGGGCAATGGGGCGTAGCCCTGCATCAAGTGAATGGTAGTTTTCAGCCCGACCGGAACGGGCGCCGTTCGCCCTGTTTCCTGTGTGCGTGGAACCGGCGCAAGATCCTGTTCAATGTGGCCCAAGCCTGGGGCTGCAACAAAATAGCACTCGGCCATCACCAGGACGACCTGTTGCGGACGGCCATGCTGAATCTGACGTTTTCCGGTACGTTCGCTACGATGCCCGCACGCCTGCGGATGAGAAAGTTTCCCGTGACGCTGATACGTCCGCTCTGTATGGAGACAGAGGCCGACCTCGTCGCTTGGGCTGCCAGTCATGCTTACCCGCGGATGAGGAAAGAATGCCCGTTCGACAAGGCCACGAACCGCACGGCCATAGAGCAGGTGCTGGCGGCAATGGAGCGGCTGAACCCGGACTACCGTTACCACCTGTGGCACGCTTTGGCCAAGGATCACAAACTGACCGAGGACGAGGGTGATGCCGGTGAGGAGGATTCCTCCGAGAGGCGCTGAAGCGTGAGCGGGCAACGCTCTCCCGCATAGAACTTTTCCAAGATGTGGCCGAATAGGGGATCGTCCCCCGCGACGGCTTCAAAGAGCGTCATGGACGAGCGCAGCTTGCAGGCGTCCGTATCTCCAAAGATGGCTACGGCCGACTTGTTCTCCGTGTTAAGTAAGATGCGGGACACCTCCCGTAGCCGTCGGCCCAGCAGCGGGTGGCCCAGGTAGGCGGCAGCCTCTTGCCGGCCCGAGATGCCGTAATAGTTTGAGACCGCGCTGTGTCCCAGCCCGCGCAACTGCGGGAAAATGTACCACATCCAGTGGGAACGCTTCGTCCCTTGCATGAGTTCGTCGCGTGCCGTCTCGTAGACGCCCTCCTGGGCATTGACGAAGCGGTTCAGGTCGTATTCGTCTTTCTCCGCAACCTCAGGCTCTTTCAGCTGGGCCAGGTAGGGGCGCAGCGTCTCTACGACGTTGTCCGCGATCTCCTGTAGCAGACTCTTCTTGGAATGCGCTTCAGGGTTGACAACGACGTTGAACCCCTTCTGTATGAGAACTACATCGATTTCCTTGCCCATGAGGATGGGCTCGCCATCGCAGTGCACCACGCCGGCTTCCGGGCGCGTGATGTGTACTTTCTTTGCCTTAAACATCTCGACGTGGCTGTTGCTGAGCAACGTCTTGTTGAACATCTGGACGGCCACCTGCGCCGCCTCAATGGTCTTGAACGGCTTGATAATAATGATGTCCATCAGCCCGTCCTTCATGGAAGCCTCGGGGGCGATGTAGGCGTTGTTGCCATACTGCGAGGCGTTGGCGCAGGTGATGAGAAATGCCTTATGCCGCTCCGTGCCGTTTTCGTTGACGATGGTGTAAGTCTCCGGCTTATATTTCAGGCCGAAGCTCACGGTGTCCCTGACGTATTGCAGCAGTCCGCGCTTTTTCCCCTCGGCGAACTTCATGCTGACGAAGGCGTCGAAGCCCATGCCGCAAGTGCAGAAAAACGGGTGACCGTTGATGCGGCCATAGTCCAGGCAGTGAATGGTGTCCTTGTTAATGATCTCGATGGCCCGCCTCACGTTCTGCGGGATTTGCAGGTGGCGGGCCAGTCCGTTACCCGAACCGCAGGGGATGATGCCCAGGGCTGTGTGTGTGTGGACCACGGCGCGCGCCACCTCGTTGATGGTCCCGTCACCGCCTACCGCCACCACGGTGTCGTAACCTTTGCGTATGGCCTCCTTGGCCAGCAGCGTGGCGTGGCCGGCATATTCCGTGGTGCGGATGGCATAGTCATAGCGCGCCGTGTCGATATGTCTCTCGATGTCTTCCGGTATGGCATCCTGCCGTCCGGTTCCTGAAATCGGGTTTATGATAAAGAGGATACGTTTTTTCATGCGCGGGGCTATTGAATTGCAAAGATAAGGAATATCTGCGAGATGTCTTTTCAAAAATCCGTTTCGGTAGGCGGCAACGCGAAAAAACGAATGCAACGATGCCTTATTTATGATAAAATATGTATCTTTGCCCAGTTTTTTCAGTACAGGGGGCGAAGCGCCTCCTCCAGAGGCCAGGAAGCCTCAGCCAAATATTAGATTATGGGTATTTTACAAGACAGACTCTCTAAGTACACGACGCCGCAGGAATATATGGCAAAAGGCGTCTACCCTTATTTCCGCGAAATCGACGGGAAGCAAGGAACGGAAGTTGACATGGGCGGACACAAAGTCCTGATGTTCGGCTCGAATGCCTATACCGGGCTGACGGGGGATGAGCGCGTCATAGAGGCCGGAGTCAAGGCGCTCCGCAAATACGGCGCCGGCTGTGCAGGCTCGCGCTTCCTCAACGGGACGCTCGACCTGCACGTGCAGCTCGAGAAGGAACTTGCCGCCTTTGTCGGGAAGGACGAAGCGCTCTGTTTCTCCACCGGTTTCACAGTGAACTCCGGCGTTCTGGCTTGCATCACCGGGCGTGAGGACTACATCATCTGCGACGACCGCGACCATGCCTCCATCGTTGATGGCCGCCGCCTGTCTTTTTCCACCACGTTGAAGTATAAGCACAACGACATGGCCGACCTGGAGCGACAGTTGCAGAAGTGCGCTCCCGAAGCCGTCAAGCTCATTGTCGTAGACGGAGTGTTCTCCATGGAAGGCGACCTGGCCAACTTGCCCGAAATCGTCCGCCTGAAGCACAAGTACAATGCGTCCATCATGGTGGACGAGGCTCACGGCATTGGTGTGTTCGGCCGACAGGGCCGCGGTGTCTGCGACCATTTCGGACTGACCGACGAGGTAGACCTGATAATGGGTACATTCAGCAAGTCGCTGGCTTCGATCGGAGGATTCATCGCAGCGGACAAGTCGATAATCAACTGGCTGCGTCATAATTCGCGTACCTATATCTTCAGTGCTTCCAACACGCCGGCGGCTACGGCTGCGGCCATGGAAGCCCTGCACATCATTCAGTCCGAGCCGGAGCGCATCCAGAAGCTGTGGGACGTGACGAACTATGCCTTGTCCCGCTTCCGCGAGGCTGGATTCGAGATTGGCGACACGCAGTCTCCCATTATCCCCCTTTATGTGCGCGACACGGATAAGACCTTCCTTGCCACCGCCCGCGCTTTCGAGGAGGGCGTATTCATTAATCCGGTTATCCCGCCCGCATGTGCGCCCCACGACACCTTGGTCCGCGTGGCCTTGATGGCTACGCACACGAAGGAGCAAGTGGACCGCGCCGTGGCTGCCTTGACCAAGGTGTTCCGCGAGTTGGGCATATTATAACGAGACCTCATGTGTGCGCCGAGAGTCGTCGGTGCGCAGACATATTTCCTTTACGAAGGGCAGCGCGAAAGTAGCTGCTCTTCTTTTTTTAGTATTGCCGTGTCGCCGGGGTATGTTGCCTATACCATATATATAATAAGGAATGGCTGCGAAGTCCGTTCCGGACAGAATTTTGTCCTATATGGGTGAGGGTTTTTCTGTCGTCGTCGGTTTCGCGCCGGAGAAAGCTCCGCCTTCGGGATGGTGGTTCGGCGTAAGATTCTGCATATCACCCATTTCACTACTTCCGGGCGATGCGAGTGGGGTGGAAGTGCTACCGCATAAAGCCTAGTGCCAGGCCGCCGCACTGCCCCTTTTTGCCAAGTCCGGATGGAGATAAATATGTAGAAAGTGAAAAAAACAGCCCGAATGTTTGTAGGTTTGAAAATAAGTCGTATCTTTGCACCGCGTTTGAGAGAAAACGCTACGACTGCGGAAATAGCTCAGTTGGTAGAGCACAACCTTGCCAAGGTTGGGGTCGCGAGTTCGAGTCTCGTTTTCCGCTCTCAATTTGACAGATTTTGCATTGGATTGCCCAGGTGGCGGAATGGTAGACGCGCTAGTTTCAGGTACTAGTGTTAGCAATGACGTGCAGGTTCGAGTCCTGTTCTGGGCACTTCCTAAGAAAATGAACAAGAGATCTGGAGAGGTGGCGGAATCGGTAGACGCGCTACTTTGAGGGGGTAGTGGCAATTGTGCCGTGGGAGTTCGAGTCTCCTCCTCTTCACTTCTTGCGGAAATAGCTCAGTTGGTAGAGCACAACCTTGCCAAGGTTGGGGTCGCGAGTTCGAGTCTCGTTTTCCGCTCTTTATTTCGACGGCGGCAGTGCGATGCTTTGCTAAAACATTCCCGCAGATTTACCTTGCATCTTGATTCAGTTGAATAATTATTTGGACGATGAACATTTACGCGAGATATTTCGATCAAGATACTTTGGTTCATAGTTTTGATGAGCTGTTAGAATTCTTGTCTTCCATTCCCGATATTCATGTCACTCAGGAGCTTGTGTCCGAAGTCCGTGCCTACTTGGACAGCGACATGCCCTATCCCAAGCGGTACAAAATCCGTCCGCGGGTATATTTCATTCTGATAAAGACGACGGCCGCAAGCATGGCGGAGTTCAAGGCCAATCGCAAGACGGTGGCTCCTGCGCCTCCAGCCAATGATTCCTATAACAAGAAGGAAATGAAAATGGCGCAGTTGGCCGAGGTGCGGCCGGGCTGGTACAAGGGACGTATCATTTTCAAGCGCGTCATACAGATACCCAACACGACCAAGTTCCAGTATCAGGACACAGCGTTTTCCGCCTATGTGAAGGCGCAGAGCGGCCAGGAATGCTACAACAAGATAATCAATCATTTGAAGAACCGCCAGGACGTGGACCTGCGTAGCCAGTTCCCCTCTGCGCGGGGGCAGAGTTTCCAGTTCGAGTTCCTCTATCCCGTGTTGGCTCCGGTGTTCAAGGCAGGTTCGACCTCTGTCGGTGCAAAGGCCGGAGCGTGAGGCAAGGCCCTCTCTCTGGCGAGGTGCTGCCACTTTCTGGACAACACTTGCCTTGATGGTTTGTCCGTGTGGCTGAAAAGTCTTATCTTTGCATCCGAAACAGCAAAGGCATGGTTCCGTAGCTCAGTTGGATTAGAGCAACGCCCTTCTAAGGCGTGGGTCCAGGGTTCGAATCCCTGCGGAATCACTATCAGTAAGGTATTTCTACATCGCGTATATAGGGCCAGTTTTTTTAGCCCCTACTTCATTCCCAACTTTTCGGCGGAACCAGTCCCAAGGCATAGGTATTCATGATTTGCCAGTATGTCTTCTGCACGTTTCTTAATCGCGGCTACGTTTAGACGGGAGCTCCACGTAGCGAAGAAATGCAGCCGGAGGCTGCGCCCCTAATTTTAGGACATCCCTGACGGATCTGGTTAAAATACAGCGGTAGAGAAACTGTGTAGGGCAGGGGGCTGATGCGGCAGTTGTGCTATTCGTGGCAAATTTCTATTTTTGTCTTTGCGAAAATAGGTAGCGGATCGGGAAAGAGAGGAGAAACTGCGTTCCTTCTTTGCATTCCTCTCGCCTTTCACTATCTTTGCAGTCTGTTTGGAGGGGAAATGAACATGAACAGATTTGAGTTGCATTCGGACTATCAGCCCACCGGTGACCAGCCAGAGGCCATTCGTCAGCTTGTGGCCGGCGTGAAGGCCGGAATGCCTGCGCAAACGTTGCTGGGTGTGACGGGGTCGGGCAAGACATTTACTGTGGCGAATGTGATAGCGCAGGTCAACAAGCCCACGCTCGTGTTGAGTCATAACAAGACGCTGGCGGCGCAGCTCTATTCGGAGTTCAAGGGGTTCTTTCCCCACAACGCGGTGGAGTATTACGTTTCCTACTACGATTACTATCAGCCGGAGGCCTATATAGCTGCTACGGATACCTATATAGAGAAGGATCTGGCCATTAATCAGGACATAGACAAGCTGCGACTCGCCGCGACGTCGGCCTTGCTCTCGGGCCGGAACGACGTGATTGTCGTTTCGTCCGTCTCATGCATTTACGGCATGGGAAACCCTTCGGCCTTCTACGAAAACGTTATAGCCCTGAAAGTCGGCATGAAGCTGGCGCTGAATGTATTGCTGCGCCGCTTGGTGGACAGCCTGTACACGCGCAACGATGTAGCTCCGAAGTCGGGCGACTTCCGTGTGCGCGGCGACACGGTGGACGTTTACCTGGCCTATGCGGACGAGATGCTGCGCATCACTTTCTGGGGCGATGAAGTGGACGGGATAGAAGAAGTGGACGCGCTGAGCGGAACGCGCATGGCCACGTTCGACGAGTATAAGATCTATCCGGCCAATCTTTTCCTGACGTCAAAGGAGACGCAGGAGCTGGCTATCCGCAAGATACAGGACGATCTGACGGCACAGGTGGAACTCTTCAACGGGCAAGGGAAGACGCTGGAGGCAAAACGCTTGCAGGAGAGGGTGAGCTATGACATCGAAATGATACGCGAACTGGGTCACTGCTCGGGCATCGAGAACTATTCCCGATATTTCGACGGACGCGAGCCCGGTACACGACCTTACTGTTTGCTCGATTTCTTTCCGAAGGACTTTCTCATTGTGATCGACGAAAGCCATGTGAGTGTGCCGCAGATCAGTGCCATGTATGGCGGTGACCGTTCGCGCAAGGAGGCTTTGGTGAACTATGGTTTCCGCTTGCCGGCCGCATTGGACAACCGCCCTCTGACGTTCGAGGAGTTCCACGAAATGGCGCGCCAGGTCATATATATTAGTGCCACGCCGGCAGAGTATGAGCTCGCGGAGAGCGAGGGCGTAGTGGTAGAGCAGGTGATCCGTCCCACGGGACTGCTCGACCCGCCCATAGAGGTCCGCTCGACGGATTATCCGATAGACGACCTGATGGAGGAGATACGGAAATGTGTGGCCAACGACGAGCGCACACTCGTGACAACTCTGACCAAGCGCATGGCCGAGGAACTGACGGACTACTTGATAAAGAACGGCGTGCGCACGGCGTACATCCATAGCGACGTGGATACGTTGGAGCGGGTACAGATTATGGACGACCTGCGAAAAGGCATCTATTCTGTATTGGTGGGGGTTAACCTGCTGCGCGAAGGGCTGGACCTTCCGGAAGTGGCACTCGTGGCCATACTGGATGCGGACAAGGAGGGCTTCCTGCGCTCTCACCGCTCGCTGACCCAGACGGCCGGCCGTGCAGCACGTAACGTGAATGGCCGCGTCATCATGTATGCCAAAAAAATAACGCCGTCCATGCAGCAGACGATTGACGAAACCGAGCGGCGGCGCATGAAGCAGATCAGCTATAACGAGGAGCACGGCATAACACCTAAGCAAATACGTAAAGGGACCGGGACCAACGAATTGGCGCAACTGAGGAAGAGCGTGCCCGAAGTGAAGGGCTATGCGCAGGCTGGAGAACCGCCATTGCCGGCAGCGGCGGAGGCAGCTGCCACATACGGCAAGGCGAATGTGTCGCCCGAGGAGCGACTGGAGCGCCTGAAGCGGCAGATGAAAGAGGCCGCGGCCAAGTTCGACTTCGTGCTGGCCGCACAGTTACGCGACGAGATATTCCAGTTGGAAAAGAAAAATGAGCATTAAGACTTTCCTGAAAAATTGGACCTTGCTGATAGCCATGGCTGCCGGCATTGCGGGGTATTTTCTTTATGTGTCCCTACCGTTCCTGGATCGTACGCATGAGTTGGCAAACCACGCGGTTTCTGTCGTGCAGCCCTTGCTGATTTTTTGCATGTTGTTCATCACCTTCTGCAAGGTGGATCCGCATTCGCTGCGGTTATACCGCTGGCACCTGTGGCTGTTGCTCGTTCAGTTCGGCTTGTTCGCCTTGCTGTCGTTGTGGTTGATGCTGATGCCCGGCTTGCCCGGGCGTGTAGTCGTGGAGAGTGCGATGTTGTGTTTCATCTGCCCGACCGCTACAGCCGCGGCGGTGGTTACGGCGAAACTGGGCGGCGATGCGGCCGGTATAGCTACCTACACCGTCCTGATAAACCTAGGTGCGGCCGTGCTGGTTCCGTTGTTCATTCCGCTGGTTCATCCAAACCCGGAGCTGGACTTCATCACTTCCTTTTTTCTGATTGTCGGGAAGGTTTTTCCCACATTGATTTGTCCCTTCTTCCTGGCAATGCTTGTCCGTTGGCTGCTGCCGGGGGTGCATCGTGCGGTAATGGGCTGCAAGGACTTGGCGTTTTATATCTGGGCGGTATCGCTCTCCATCGCCATAGCCGTGACCACACGCAGTATGGTGCATAGCGACGTGGCCTGGCCCTACCAGGCTGGCATTGCTGCGGTCAGTCTGCTGGCGTGCGCGTTGCAATTTTACTGGGGCCGGCGCTTGGGCCGGCGCTACGGTTGTCCGATATGTGTTTCGCAGAGCCTGGGCCAAAAGAACACCGTGTTCGCCATATGGATGGGGTACACCTTTCTGACACCAGTCAGCGCGCTGGCCGGCGGGTTCTACAGTATCTGGCACAACGTGTATAATTCCTGGCAACTCTATCAGAAGCAGAAAAAGGGGGAATAAAATAAAGACGGGGCACACTCATACGCGCCCCGTCTCTTAATATCAAGTGGAGACTTTATTCTCCTTCCTGCTTTTCGAAATCTGCAATAAGCTTGCTTTGCAGGTCGGTCGGAACAAGTTCGTAGCTGGCGAATTTCATGATAAAGGAAGCTCGTCCGCCGGTGAGAGAACTGAGGCTGGTGGAGTAGGAGCTCATTTCCTTGAGAGGAACTTTAGCCTGTAGCTTCTCGTAACCGTTTTCGCTGCTCATGCCGATAATGAGGCCGCGGCGTCCTTGCAGGTCGCTCATGACGTCGCCCAGTTTGTCGCTGGGAACGAATACTTCGACATCGTAGATCGGTTCAAGGATCTTCGGTCCGGCATTTCTGAAGGCAATGCTGAAGGCGTTGCGGCCGGCCAGCATGAAGGAGAGTTCGTTGGAGTCTACCGGGTGCATCTTTCCATCGTAAACAACGACGCGGACATCTCGCGCGTAGCTGCCGGTGAGCGGCCCCTGTTCCATACGGCTCATGATGCCCTTGAGTATGGCGGGCATGAAGCGCGCGTCGATGGCTCCACCTACAACAGAATTGATGAATACGAGTTTGCCTCCCCATTCCAGTGAAATCTCCTCTTTTCCCTTGATGTTGACGCGAATTTCCTGGTTCCCGAATTTGTAGACGGTGGGATCTTCCATTCCGTCGCTGTAGGGCTCGACAATCAAGTGTACTTCGCCAAACTGACCTGCGCCGCCGCTCTGTTTCTTGTGGCGATACTCGGCCTGGGCCGCCTTGGTGATGGTCTCGCGATAGGGTATGCGCTGTTCGGAAAACTCTACCGGAATCTTGTCCAGATTCTCCAGACGCCACTTCAGCGTGCGCAGGTGGAACTCGCCTTGTCCGTGTACGAGGATCTGGCGCAGTTCCTTGCTTTGCTCTACGACCCAGGTGGGATCCTCCTGCCGCATGCGGTTGAGGGCGGCCATCATCTTTTCGGTGTCGGCCTCGTTGACGGCGCGTATGGCGCGAGTGTATTTCGAGTTGGGATATTTGATGAAGTTGAAGCGGTTGTCGCAGTCTTTCCCGTTGAGGGTGTTGCCATTGCGGACGTCTTTCAGCTTCACGGTGCAGCCTATATCGCCGGCGACCAGTTCTTCAACTTTTTCGCGGTTTGCTCCGGAGCAGACGAAGATCTGGGCCATGCGCTCCTTGGACCCGCGGTCGGCATTGGTCAGGTCGTCACCTTCTTTGAGTGTGCCGCTCATCACTTTGAAGTATTGCACTTCGCCGATGTGCGGTTCTACGCCGGTTTTGAAGAAATAGACGGAGGTGGGGCCGGCGGGGTCGGGCTTTACTTCGACGCCGCGGGTGTTGTGGACAGCGGGCATTTCGTCCACAAAGGGAACCACGTTGCCCAGGAACTCCATGAGACGTCCTACGCCCATGTTTTTCGAGGCACAAACGCAGAATACTGGGAAAATGGAGCGCGTGACGAGTCCCTTGCGTATGCCTTCGCGCATCTCGTCCTCGGTCAGGTGGTCTGTTTCAAAGAACTTCTCCATGAGGCCTTCGTCGTTTTCGGCGGCGGCTTCTACGAGGGCTTTGTGCATAGCTTCGGCTTTCTCCTTTTCCTCTTCGGGAATGTCTTCCAGCACCGGTTCTCCGCCCTCGGGTCCCCACGTGAGTTTCTTCATCAGGATGACGTCAATCAAGGAGTTGAAGTTCGGCCCTGTCTGTAAGGGATATTGGATGGGAACGACTTTGTTGCCATAGATATTCTGCAACTCTTCTACTATGGCGTGATAGTCGCATTTTTCTGCGTCCAGCTGGTTGACCAGGAAGATCACGGGCTTGCCCAGTTTTTCGGTGTAGCGAAAATGATTCTGCGTGCCCACTTCCGGTCCAAACTGGCCATTTATCAGGAGAACGGCGGTGTCGGTCACGTTGAGCGCCGTGATGGCCGCACCGACAAAATCATCAGATCCCGGGCAATCTATGATGTTTAATTTCTTGTTGTTCCATTCAACGTGGAAAACCGTCGAGAAAACGGAGTATCCATAGTCCTGCTCTACGGGAAAGTAGTCCGATACAGTATTTTTCGCGGTAATCCTGCCGCGGCGCTTGATGGCACCGCTTTCGTAGAGCAGAGCTTCCGTGAGGGTTGTCTTACCTGAACCGTCGTTCCCGAGGAGCGCGATGTTCTTGATTTCATGAGAACCGTAAACTTTCATGTGATATGAGATTTAAGTTTTACTACCTTTGTAGTCTGTAATCAGGCGCAAATTACAGAGAAAAAATTATTCAGCCAAATAATTCGCGCACGATTTGTGCGGCCCCTGTCACTCTTTATTAATTTACATGGACTATCTGGCCCCGGCATAGCAACTATGTCGGGGCCGGATAGCTCAAGCGCAGGCGGGATTCATCTGTTGAGGATGAACTTTAGGCTTATGCCAAAGTCCTGGGTTGTCGTGGGGTAGGAACTGGAGGTCAGCAGAGGCTTGTTCATCTGCCGTTCATAGTAGGCGGTGAGCGTCAGGTAGCGGCTCAGCGCATATTCGGCGGTGAACGAAACCTGTACGGCTTTGTTGCCGCTGGTGGCCTGCGTGAGTGCTGAGAGTATGTCTCTGTTGAGCGCGCTTTGGTTGCGGATGGAGAAATCGAGGTTCAGATCCAAGTCATTAGAGAATCCTTGGTTGTTGTTCTGTTTCTGCTGCTCCTCTTCCTGTCCCCGCTTGCTGCCGCGCTTCCTGGCGCGGACGGTGCGCTTGGGGGCGAAGAGCTTCAGGCCGTTGATCTTATACCCTACGCCGAAGACCATGTCGTTGGAGCGGGTCTCCGTGATCTGCTGGGAGGTCATGCTGAGCGTGAGCACACGCGTTTTGCGGTACTCAACCTTTGCCGTGAGGTTATTCAGGAACGTCATGTCTACGCCAAATAGGGGAGAGAAAGTTTCGTTGATGCTGACCGTGGAGATGTCGTACATGCTGCTGGGAACGGGATTGCCTGTGGTGACATTCTCCACGAAGCCGAAGCCGTTCATGTATTCCTGGTAGCTGGAGTAGGTGTTGTAGGAACCTACGGAATAGACACTGCGGTAGCTGTGGTTCAAGTTGAAACTCTTGAAAATCTTCTTCATCCGCGGCAGCTTGGATAGTCCGGCGTAGGAGACAGTCCAGTTGGGCAGCAGGCGGGTAAGTGCCGGGAAAATGTCCAGTGAGCCGCCTCCCTTGGTATAGGTGTCGAGGAAGGCGGGTATCATGACTTCGGCGGCATATTTGCTGACGGTTCCGTTCGCCGGGTCGAACGTCTTGCCGGCCAGGGTGCTGCCTGCCGGGTAGCGCGCACCGGTGAAGAGGCCTTCCACGCGTTGCTGATAGCTATCAAGAGAGCTGAGGAAGCGATTGAAGGACTTGCTGGTGTAACCGTTGTCCGCGCTTCCCACTTTCTCAAAGGCGGAGCCGATGGAGATGGTCGTCATGGTGAAACTACCGCTCTGCGTGGTCGGCATGCCCTCGAACATGTATTGTATGCTGCGGGCCTTGTTGACTGTGCGGTTGGCGTTGAGGTCTATTTTGAGGTCGCGAATAGGTTCAAGCGTTGCCCGGATCTGCAGGTCCTCGGTGAGGTTGGTTGTGGCCGGTGTGATGGAGTTCTCGTCCTGCAGGAGCCAGCCTTTTTCCGCCGCGCGGCGGATATAGCTTTCGTCTGTGAAGCCAAAGGCGAAATCCAGTCCCGGCTGCAGGCCGTCGCTGCTGCGCTGGCCGAAGAAGTCGCCGATATTAGGCAGGAATCCCGGGAGCGTCATGTTGTAGCGATTGCTGTAGGACACGTTGATGCTGCGCACCATCATGGCCACGCGGGTGGTATATTCCAATGCTTTATACCACCATTCATCCTCCGTCCGTTTGCGGGGAAGGACGGTCAGCTTGATGCGGGCCGTGTCCTGCGTCAGAATTTCGATGGTATTGTTGTCCCGCACCTTGTAGCGTACGCGGTAGGAGGAGCCGTCCGGCAGGATGGCGGAGACGCGGATTCTCTTGGTCTTTTGGTTATGGGCGACCGTTACCGTCGTGTCTGGTTTGAGCTGGATTTCCTTGGTGAATTTTTTGACTTCTTCCTGTCGGCTGCCCGAGTTCGAGGCGGAAAATTTGCGGTTCACCTTGCGCAGGAAGGGCACATGATTGTATAGCGTTTCCATCCGCAGGCGCACGTTCCCGCTGATGTCGCGCGAATTGCTGATGGTGTTGCCCATAGAGGATCCGTCGTCCAGTTCCGCACCGCGCTGCCAGTTGTATGTGCCTACGTACTTTATGTCCGGAGCGAGCCAGTCGAAGATCGGCATACGGTTCAGGGGTATCTGCCAGGAAACATCGAAGGTCTGCTGATAGCTGAGCGGCGTGCCCAGGTTCTTGATGCTGTTCCAGACGGAATCTTTCCAAACCTTGTAGCGGTCGGGGTAGAGGTCCTTGTTGACAGCCGTGTAGGGCTGTTCTATTTCAGCGTTTGTGCCCGAGTTGAAACTCATGTGCAGATTCTTCGTGAAGTCCCAGCGAAGCGTCAGGCTGCGGTTCCAGAGGAAATCACTGGCCCAAGTGAGCGGCAACGACGTGTTGTCAAGGTTCTCCATGTCGCGTTCCTGCAATTCGTAGTAGTTGCGGATGATGTCGGAGTTGAACGCGATGTTCTGCGGGATATAGTTGAATGCCAGCTCTTTGGCGAAGCGGTTCCACTTCCCTTTCCCCTTTTTGTTCTTGAACGGAGCGAAGGGCTCATAGTTGGGCGTGTAGTTATAGTTAAACGACCATTTCCAGTTCTGGTCCTTTTCCCAAGCCGTTGTCTCACCGGTCGTGTGGCGGCTGCTGTAGGCATAGCCGAACGTGAAGTTTGCCGGGTCGTAAGGCATGGGGTGGCGCTTTGTCGCTATGTCGAAGCGCGCGCCGGAAATGCTGAAGTTCTTATTGATTACCACCCTTTCGGCGATGTTTCTCAGCGAGTCTCTTTCGCGCTCACTGGCCAGGCCGTCGAGCGCATCGCCGAGTTCCATGTCCGTATCGAGCGGGTTGTAGCGCGGCACGGTGCGCTCCTTGCTGTACGAATAATAGATCGGAGCTTTCAGCTTGACCGCGTCGGGCAGGAAGCGCCCTGCCTCCACGTTGGTTGTCACGCTGTATTGGTACAGGCTGTTGTCGCGGCGTTGCGACACGCTTTCCTCCAGACCGCCGAAGCCGTCCGTCTCTATGTGTCCGTTGAAATTGAGTGTGGCAATGTCGGAGAGCTGAATGTTGAGCGTGCTCTGAGCCGCCCATCCGCCCTTGTTCGTGAAGTCCTGCAGGCGCAGTTCGTTAGCCCAGACCTCAATGCTCTTCAGGGCGCGCGAATTGTTGCGTACACCGATCATGATGGTCTTCACTTCGCCGAGTGAGGGATTGCCCATCACGCTGATTTTGTTGTTCGGCTTGTCGGGGTCGTACTCGCTGTACAGGCTGACGTAGCTGGCCGTACCCAGGGCCTTCTGCCTGTTACGGTTCTTCTTAAGGTCGGTGAAGAGAGACAAGTCAATGTCGAGCATGTTCTCCTCGGGCCAGACAGCCATTGCTCCGGACTCGTTGTTCGCGTAGTTGCCTTCCGGCGTCACCTGAAGCGGAATTTCATATTCGTAGAAATTGTTCTTGTAGTCGGAACCCAAGCGGATGAAGATGCTCACTTGCCCGTCCGTCAGACTGTTGTCCTCCGGCAAGTGGTTGGCATGGGCGAACATCTGCAAGTGCTTGTAGCGGCGCAGGTCCAGATTCGTGTTCTTGTAGACGGCGCGCGCGTCGCCCGACGCCAGGTTCTTGACCGTCATGGCCAGGGCCTGCTCGTTTTCCTGAAGTATCTGTTCCTGTCCGGGGTCTATGACGCGCGAGATGCCGGGCGGGATCACGTAGTTCACCGGTTGCTTCTCGTTGTTTTCCTCGAAGTTTACGGCCGAGACGTCCAGTGTGCCGCTCACGTCCGGGGCTTTGCCGGTGTAGAGCGCCTGTTCGTAGCTGCGCCATTCGCCGCGCACCAGGTTGAATGTGGCCAGTCGGAGCACGACCGGGGTCTGGAATCCGGTCATGAATACGCGCATGAAGCGGATGCTGGAGAAGTCGCTGATGCCGCCTTCCCGCCGCTCATACTGATCCACGGGGATGCGGAACAGATACCAGGTCACTTCCGATGTCTTGTTGTCGCGGGTCTTGACGCTGGCTATGCGACGGTCCACGATGTAGTTCTGGCCCACGTTCATCGAGGCCGGGTCAATGCGGACATGATACTGGTAGTATTTCTCGTATTCGTTCAGCGTGTAGTCCTGATTGATGTCCTCCACGTCCGGCGTCGTCTTGTAGGCCGTGCTGTAGCTTTCGGGCGAGTGCTCCGTGTCCACTGAGTTCCCGTTCGGATTGTTGATGAGCTTGTAGCGGTCCAGGATGGACATTTCTACGGCATCGTAGTCGCTCCCGCGGAAGTAGTGGTACTTGTCGGCCGAGGGCGACTGCATGATGGAGTCGTAGACTTCCGGGCGGACGATGCCGCGTATCTGGTTGAGGAATTGCTGGTACGCCGGGAAGGTGGCTTCCTCCTCGCTGGTCAGACCGTTGTAGCCCACGTCCTGCCTTTGCCGGGACCCGCTGGAGGTGTTGAAGGCATAAGTGATGCTGTTTTGCGTCGGGACGCGCCCCCATACGGTTTCAGTGTAGAGCGACGGGTTGCCGTCGGCGGGCATGCCGCTTTCGAAGAATTTTCGGCCGTCCTTGAGGATGTCCTCGCTGATTTCTCCCAGATTGAAGTACAGGTCGCCCGATATGTCGGTTCCGTTTTCGCGTGCCTTGATGAAGGGATCCATCATCCAGAACTCTATGTACTCAATGTTGGCGGTCTCAAAGTCGGACGTCTCGAGCTTGCGCATCATGCCGCCCCAGCGTTGCTGTGGATTGAGCAGGTGGCCGTTCGGGTCCAGATTCGGGTCCAGGTTGTACGGACCGCGCTCGTTGGGGTAGAAGGCCAGGTTGAGCACGTTCAGCGTGGACGACTCGCGGTAGTTGATCTGAGTATTGGGGAAAAGTTCCGTTTTGTAGACTTCCCGCACGTCAGGGTCGGAGAGCTGTGCCAGGTCCCCCTTGATGTGGCCCGGAGTGAGCGAGGAGGAGCGGCGTGTGAAGAGCGGGTCGATGTAGTACCAGGCCAGGCGGGCGCGGTTGTAGCCGTAGCGCACGTCGTTGGTGTAGGCCGACTCCGGGAACATGGACGGCGTGGAGCAGAGCACCCACTCGGTGGGGTTGGAAATGTCGATGTCGCTCTTGGCGCCCTCAAAGTCGTCCAGGTAGGACGCGTTGCCCTGCGCCCCGCGGTTTTTGCCGGCAAAGAGTTGTGCGAACTCGGCCGTGAAGTTGATGGACGAGGGGGCTGTGGCGTGCACGAAGGGCAGCTTGTCCAGCATGTTGGTCAGCCACTGGCTCTCCTTTTTCCAGGACATGTTGAGGCCCCAGAGTGTGTTGTTCAGCGGTTCGCTGCCCATGGCCACTTTGGTCGTAAGCGGTTTTTCGCCCAAGTGCATGAATGTACCGCCTATCTGGAAGTTTTTGGAAAAGTCGTACTGCCAGTTCAGGCCGAACATGGTTTTGCGTTGCATGCCGTAGTCCGTATCGCTCTCCAGACTTACGTTGATGGCCGTGCCGGCGTCCAGCAGGCTTTGGTTGATAATCGTGACGATTCCCGAATTGTAGTCCACGATGTAGTCCGTGCCTTCCATCAGTGTCATGCCGCCGGCCGTGACGACCACCGAGCCCTGCGGGATATTCATCGCGCCGAGCTGTATCTCGCCGGTCTTGCTGGCTTTGTACTGTCCTGTGATGAGGTATTTGTTCTTCTCGGCAATTTGTTTGGCTATCGTCTTTGTGGAGTCGTACAGTTCTTGGTAGACATAGCGTTCCGCAATGGCCGGGTCGCCGATGACTTGGGCCAGATACGAGCCGAACGGTTCCACTACGGGGAAATAGATGCGGCCGTTTGTGGCGTCGATGGTGTAGCCCTCCACGTAGTCAAAGTAGCCGTTGGGCTGGCGGTTGTTGTTATTGTCCAAGCGGTCCAGACCTACGAGCGAAAGGATTTTCCGGTCCTTCAGATTCGGCTCAGGCAGGTAGGACAGGTAGACGCCGGTCGTGTCGCTGAGGATTTTAATGTCCAGCCGGAATTGATCTTTCTGAATGGACGTGGCTCCCAACGCATACACGTTTTTCATCATCAGGTCCCAGTTTCCCATCTGCGGGGTGTTGGCCGTATTTTTCAAAGACTTTACAAACAGAGCGGAGGAGTTATCTTTCAAGTCTGTGGAAAACTCGCCCACCTGGTAGCGCTGGCCGCGGTAGGTGTATTCAAAGGCTACGGCCAGCACTTGGTCCGTCTGAAGTGTGGATTTCAGCGAGATGTAGCCCAGGGAGCTATTGAGTTTGTACTCAGTAGCGTTGAGCAGTCGGGCAGTTTCCAGTTTTTCGTAATCCGTGCCGCCGGTCAGTCCGAATCCGTCCAGGACGGACGTGGTCTGAGAGATCTCCCTTGCGCCGGACAGCTGCGCGTTGAGCGAGGCGTAAAGGGTATTCGCGTTGTTGCTGGGTACGGCGTCCGTGCCGGGTGCCCAGAGCGGATTGCTGATGTGGTCGTGCTCGCCAAGGTCGGTGAAGGCGACGATGTTGCGCGTATTCGTGGTGGCGCCGGTCTTGTTTGTCACCCAGACCTCCACGCGGTTGATGGTGATGCCGGAGAGGATGTTGGGCAGCTGGGCCATGTTTTCGTCGTAGTGCTCGCGGAAATATTGGGCCAGGAAGAAGTGGCGGTTTTCATCGTAGTTGTCTACGGCGAACTCATAGTTGGTCAGTTGCACGCCGCCTTTTGAGCTGACGCTCTGGCTGCTGGACTTCTTTTGCGAGATGACGGTCTGCAACTTCAGTTTGCCGAACTGCATGTCGGCGCGCACGCCGAAGAGCGATGAGGCTCCGCGGATGAGCGACGAGTTGGTCGGCAGCGACACGTTGCCCGCCTCGATGAGTTTGATGATTTCGTCCTCCTTGCCTTCGTAGCGTAGTTTCAGGTTTTGCGTGTCAAAGTCGAATGTGGCCTCGGAGTTATAGTTGAAATCCATGTTGACCTTGTCGCCCACGCTTCCGCTGACGCTCAGGTTGATGTTCTCGTCGAAGTCGAAGCCGAACACGCGGCGGTTGCGTTCGGCCAGCGAGGGATTGTCCACGACGCGTGTGTTCGCCCCGATCTTCAGTTCGACCGAACCCTGTGTCTTGATGCGCACGCCGCCGGGGCCGAATATCTTGCTGGCCGCCCCAAGGTCGAAGCGCATGTCCGTGAAATCGAACTTGTCCTTTCCCCGGCTTTCAAACTCTTCCCTGTTCTTGTCGCGGTAATAGGCCTGCATGGAGCGGCGCATGCTCCAGTCCTGGTACTCCTGCTCCGTCATGTAGAAGGGAGCTTCCAGGAAGCTGTCGCCCAGCTTCGTACCCATGCGGTAAGTGCCGGTGCGCTCGTCGTAGTACACGCCGGTGGAGAGGTTCTCCGGGTCGCGCAGGTCGGCGGCCTCGCGTTCCACGTCGGCCTCATTCTGCAGGGTCGTGGGGTTGACCTTGAAGCGCGGAGCTATGCTGTCCGAGTCGCTCGCCACGGCAAGTAGCGGCGTCCGCACGGGGCTTATTCCCGTATGAATTTCCCTTAGCGCCGTGTGCGCGTTGCCACGGCCGTGTGCTCCGGCGCCGGTCAGGGGCAGGAGCAGGATAGTGATGAGTATGTTGAGGAAAGACTTCACGGTGTGTGGGGTTCGGCATGCCCTTGCGGGGCGAGTGGCATGAGGACGCTTACATGTTCTTCAGCGCGAGTTTGATAATCTGCTCCACCGGACTGTCCGGGTGCTGGCGGACGAGGTCGAGCACGACCTTTTGCGAGGCCGCGGGCGCGAAGCCCAGCATGGACAGGGCCGCGATGGCTTCGTCTGCCACGGCGGAGGAGGCGGAGAGGGCCGTCGTCGACGTATCCGCAGCGCCGTGGCCGGACTGTTCCAGATTGTAGAGAATCTTGTCCTTCAGGTCGACGATGATGCGCTGGGCCACCTTGGGACCTATTCCCTTTACGCTCTTCAGCATCCGCGCGTTCCCTTCGTTGATGATGCGGGCCAGGTCCTGTGGCGTGAACGAGGACAGCACCATCCGGGCCATCTGGCCGCCTATGCCCGGCACGCCGATGAGCTGGAGGAAAATGGTGCGTTCCTCTTTCTCCGCAAAACCGTAGAGCAGATGGGCATCCTCGCGGATAGCCTCGTGGACGTAGAGTTTGGTTTCTTTTTTCCCTTGTATGGCGGAGTATGTGTTCAGAGATATGAACATGCCATATCCCACGCCGTTGGCTTCAAGGGTAACGGACGTGGGGGTGAGTTCTTCTACCGAACCTTTTATATATTCTATCATGTATGTGCCTGGTCAGTATAACATTTATCTTCTATTAACGGAGTGTGGCCCGCTTTATTGCTTTTTCGGCCGAAAAAATAAGTCTTGCCACAGCCGGAAGAGCCGTGGCAAGACTTATGCCGGAGTGTGGGCGCCGGCTGCCAGGAAGTCGGCTACGACGAAGCTGCTGCCGCCGATGAATATCAGGTCCTCGGGACAGGCCGCGCGGCGGGCTGCCGCATAGGCTTGAGCCACAGTCGGGTAGGACTGCCCGTTCAGACCAAGGGCGGCGGCCAGGCTTTGCAGACGGTCGGCCGGGAGCGCCCGGCGCACAGAGGCATGGGTGAAATAATAAGTAGCGTCGGGCGGCAGCTGGCGGAGCACAGCCGTGACGTCCTTATCCTCGCACATGCCGAAGACCATGTGGAGCTGGCGGCAGGGCGTTTGCCTCAGCTGTTTACCCAGCCACTCCCATCCGCCGGCGTTGTGGCCCGTGTCGCAAATGACGGTGGGCCGACTGCCTATGCGTTGCCAGCGTCCGGCCAGTCCGGTAAGTTTTGAGACGTTGGGCAGGGTGGCGGCCAGAAGGCTCGGGAGCTCTCCCTGCTCCGGCAGCAGCAGGCCCGCGAGGATGGAGGCGCCGTGGAGCACCGTGTTCACATTCTTCGTCTGGTAGTCGCCCAGCAAGTCACTTTCCAGCGTGCCGTAGCTGCGCGTCCTGTATGTGCGGGCGGCGTGGTCGGTCAGGTGCGACTCCAGCACTTCCGGCGAGTCCTCGGCGAAACAGATTGGGGCACCGGCTTCCTCGGCCTTGGCCAGAAATACGGGCCGTGTCTCCGCTACGGCTTCGCCGACCACTACGGGGACGCCGTTCTTGATGATTCCGGCTTTCTCGGCGGCTATGGCCGCGAGGGTGTGTCCCAGGAATTGCGTGTGGTCTAAGCTGATATTTGTGATGACGGATAGTTCGGGGCGGATGATGTTGGTGCAGTCCAGCCGTCCACCCAAGCCGACTTCGATGACGGCAACGTCCACGCGGCAGTCCGAGAAATATTTGAAGGCCAGGGCCGTGGTCAGTTCAAAGAAGGATGGATGCAGCGGCTCGAAGAAACTTCTTTCTTCCTCCACGAAGCGGCACACGTAGTCCTCGGGTATCATTTCTCCGTTCACACGGATACGCTCGCGGAAGTCCACCAGGTGGGGCGAGGTGTATAGGCCGACTTTGTGCCCTGCGGCTTGCAGGAGCGCTGCGAACATGTGGGAGCAGGACCCCTTGCCGTTGGTCCCGGCTATGTGGATGCTCTTGTACTGGAGGTGGGGATGGCCGAAATGCGCGTCCAGCGCCAGAGTGTTGTCCAGCCCCTCTTTATAAGCAGCCCCGCCAATCTGTTGGAAGAGCGGGGCACTGTTGTACAGGTATTGAATCGTTTCCTGGTAATTCATCAGTTAAAGTAGGAACGGAATTTCTTGAAGATTTTGTCCTTGATGGAAGGACTCGGCGTCATGTTTCCGCTTTTTTTCATTTCCTCGAAGGCATGGCGTTCGCTGGCGGAGAGGCTCTCGGGCATGTAAACACTGATGTTGACCACGATGTCGCCCGTGCCGTAACCGTAGCCCTTGACCGCGGGCAGACCCTTGCCGCGTAAGCGTAGGGCTGTGCCGGGCTGTGTGCCCGGTTCGATTTTGATGCGGGCGCGTCCCGTTATGGTCGGAACCTCCACGGTGTCGCCCAACACGGCCTGAGGTATGGTCAGCAGCAGGTTGTATATTAAGTCGTTTTCGTCGCGAATGAGGTCGGGGTGCGGCTCCTCTTCGATGAGAACCTGGATGTCGCCCGGCACGCCGTTGTGCTTGGCGGCGTGTCCCTTTCCGGGGACGTTGACCACCATGCCTTCGGCCACGCCGGCCGGGATCTTGATTTCTACGATTTCTTCGCCGCTGACGATGCCTTCGCCGTGGCAGTGCTTACATTTGTGCGTGATGACGGTGCCCTCGCCGCCGCAGGTGGGGCAGGGCTCCTGGCTTTGCACCATGCCGAGGAAACTCCGCTGGCTGCGGACTACGTAGCCGGAGCCGTGGCACGTGGCGCATGTTTCGGGGGAGTAGCCCTCTTCGCATCCCGTCCCGTGGCAATAGGGGCAGACAACGTTCTTGCGGACTTTGAACTTTTTGGTTACGCCGGTGGCGATTTCCTGCAAGGACAGTTTTACCTTCATGCGGAGGTCGCCGCCCTTGTAGCGCGGACGGGATTGGCGGTGCGTCCCGCCGCTGAAGCCGCCGAAACCGCCGAATCCCATGTCGCCGAAGATGTCGCTGAAGTGGGAGAAGATGTCGTTGATGTCCATTCCCTGCGTGCCGCCGCCGAATCCGCCGGCCCCGTTCACGCCGGCCGCTCCGAACTGGTCGTAGCGCGCTCGCTTCTCGGGGTCGCGCAACACGTCGTAGGCCTCCGCCGCTTCCTTGAACTTCTCTTCGGCCTCCTTGTCGCCCGGATTCCTGTCCGGGTGGTATTTGATAGCTACCTTTTTGTAGGCGCGCTTGATCTCGTCGGCCGAGGCCGCCTTGTCGACGCCCAGTATTTTATAATAATCTTTTTCTTCCGCCATAATTGTTCTGAATCAGTAGATGTTGTGCTAATGCCACGTGCCCAGGCCTGTGTGGGGCGCAGGCCAGTGGCTTATTGTCCTACGACAACCTTAGCGTGTCTGAGTACCTTTTCGTTCAGCATGTAGCCAGGCTGCACGCAGTCTATGATATGGTTCTTCTGGCTTTCGTCTTGTGCGGGGACCAGTGCGATGGCTTCGTGGAAGTCGGTGTCGAACGCCGCACCTTCTGTTTCCATCTTTTTCAGTCCATGGGCAGAGAGAGTCTTTGTCAATTTGTTGAGAATGAGCCGCACGCCCTCTTTGAGCGTCTCCACTTCGTTGCTCTTTTCAATGTTGTCCTCGGCGCGCTCCAGGTCGTCCAGCACGGGGAGCATGCTTTCCAGCACTTTCTGTCCCCCGTTGAGGATGAGCTCGGATTTTTCCTTAAGCGTGCGTTTCCGGAAATTATCGAACTCGGCCATCTGGCGGAGCAGCTGGTCCTTGAGCTGGGCTATCTGTGCTTGAGCAGCTTCCAGCTCTTTAGCCGTTTTGTCTTCTTCGCCGGTCGGCGCGGTGCCCTCCTCGGTCTTTGTAGTGGACTGTTCCTGGGCCGCCGATTCCTGAGCCTTTTCCTCGGCGGGCTTTTCGGCGGACTGTTCGGGCTTTGCTGCGTCCGTATTTGTGGCCGCTGCTTGTACTTTCTCTTCAGGTCTCTGACTGGCAGTCGCTTCGTTATGCTTGGTTTCGGATGTCATGATGCTTTGTTTAATAAGTTTTATCCTATGGATTGCAAAAAATGTGCCAGCCTGTCAGGCTGCTTTATAGCTCGCCGTAGAGTGAAGCACGGAGCTCCTTGATGCGCTCATCGTGAATATAGTCCTCGTAATTCATCAGTTTGTCGATGGTCCCGTTGGGCGTGAGTTCTATGACACGGTTGGCCACGGTGTTGATAAACTCGTGGTCGTGGCTGGCAAAGAGGATGTTCCCCTTGAAAAGTTTCAGGTTGTTGTTGAAGGCCTGGATACTCTCCATGTCCAGATGGTTGGTCGGCGTATCCAGTATGAGGCAGTTCGCGTTGCGGAGTTGCATGCGGGCAATCATGCAGCGCATTTTCTCGCCGCCGGAGAGCACGTTCACTTTCTTGAGGATGTCCTCCTCCTTGAAGAGCATGCGTCCCAGGAAGGCTTTGAAGTACACCTCATTGCCCTCGCCGTACTGGCTGAGCCAGTCCAGCATGTTAAGGTCGCAGTCGAAGAATTTTGTGTTGTCGAGCGGCAGGTAGGCTGTGGTAATTGTGACGCCCCACTTGTATTCACCGGTGGCAGGCTTGGCGTTGCCGTTGATGATTTCGAAGAGGGCGGTCATGGCGCGCGGGTCGTGGCTGATGAATACAATCTTTTGTCCCTTTTCTACGGTGAAGTTCAGCTTGTCGAAGAGCACGGTGCCGTCGTCTGCCGTGGCTTTCATGTCTTTGACTTCCAGTATCTGGTTGCCGGGCTCGCGGTCCATGGTGAAGATGATACCGGGATATTTGCGCGTTGAGGGCTTGATTTCCTCGACGTTGAGTTTCTCGAGCATCTTCTTCCGGCTTGTCGTCTGGCGGCTCTTGGCCACGTTGGCCGAGAACCTGCGGATGAACTCCTCCAGTTCCTTTCTCTTCTCTTCGGCCTTCTGCTTTTGATTCTGAGCCTGGCGGAGAGCAAGCTGGGAGGACTGATACCAGAAGGAGTAGTTGCCGGAGAAGAGCGTCACCTTGCCATAGTCAATGTCTACAGTGTGCGTGCAGACCTGGTCGAGGAAGTGGCGGTCGTGGCTGACTACGAGGACTGTGTGTTCGAAGTTGCCGAGATAGTCTTCCAGCCATTCTACGGTTTCCAAGTCAAGGTCGTTGGTCGGCTCGTCGAGTAACAGATTGTCGGGTTCGCCGAAAAGCGCCTGCGCCAGCATGACGCGGACTTTCTGCTTACCGGAAAGCTCGCTCATCAGTTTGTTGTGCAGCGCTTCCTTAATGCCCAGTCCGCTGAGCAGCGTAGCCGCGTCGTTTTCGGCGGTGTAGCCGCCCATATTGGCAAATTTGTCTTCCAACTCGGCCACTTTGATGCCGTCCTCATCGGTGAAGTCTGTTTTGGAGTAGAGGCGGTCGCGTTCCTGCATGATGTCCCAGAGCACCTTGTGCCCCATCAGTACGGCGTCCAATACGGTGTGCTGGTCGAACTTGAAGTGGTCCTGGCTCAGCACGGAAAGGCGTTCGCCCGGGCCAAGCTCCACCGTCCCCTTTGTGGGGTCCAGTTCGCCCGAGATGGCGCGCAGCAGGGTCGATTTGCCGGCGCCGTTGGCACCGATAATCCCGTAGATGTTCCCGTTAGTAAATTTCATGTTGACATCCTGGTAGAGGATGCGTTTCCCGAATTGGATGGCAAGGTTGGAAACCGTAATCATATCTGTTCTGTCTGGTATAATTTCTAAGAACGTAAAAATGCTGATGCGCCGGCAGCTTTAGCGGCAATAACCCAAGGTCAATGAAGCCTGTGGGCGTGCAAAATTACGAAAATCCTTACGTTTCGCCAAGCTCTTGTATGGGCTTATGTTCCGGCCATATATATAAATATGTATGAAACGCCGGTCCGCGCAGTCTTCCCGGCGCGTCCTGCCGCGCAGCCTGTCCGCAGCCGTCGCTTCCACCTTCCCGTCCGGTCGCCCGCACACGAACGGCGCGCAACGCAGGGCTCACACGGAACTCTTCGTTACGCGCCATTTCATTCGTCTCCCCTTTTCAGCGGAGCCGAAAGGAGAGGTCTTACTTCAAAGATACGAGAATGTCCTTTTCAGCTTCAACGGTTTGCACCTTGTCCTCGCGGAGCAACCAGCCCAAGCCCAGGAAAAGTTCTTTCTCGCTTTTCACTTTGGTAACTTTCTTCAAATCCTTCGAGGCCATTTCACCGTTCTCGTTCAAGGCCTGCCAGATTTTTCCGGCGATTTCGCCTGCTTTCTCTTGTAACATAAGTCGTATGGATTAAAAAAGTTATTGAATGCAAGTCGTTACGTTAACTTTTGTCGGATGCAAAGTTACGACTAATTTTCAATATGTGCGCCAGCAGGGTACACGTATTCTACAAAAAGATGGCTACCGAGGCTAAGAATTTTGAGAAAAGGCGCTTCTACTAATCATTTTTGCGTATTTTTGTAACCGGTTTTTAACAAACTTCAAATGTTGTCCATCCTGATACCAGTATTCAACTACGATGCTTCGGCTCTGATCTTTGAGTTGGGACGTCAAGGGCGGGATTTGGCAAGCAGGGTGGAAGGCTTCGAATGGGAACTGCTTGTCGGCGATGATGCTTCTACGGATGCCTCCCTCGAAGCAGCCAACTGCAAGGCTACGGCCGCTGTGGGTGGAACCTATTGCCGTGTACCTCAGAATATAGGCCAGGCATATTTGCGCAACCTTCTCTCTGAGCGCGCCAAGGGCGAGTGGCTGCTGATGATTGACAGCGACGCCCGGGTTGCCGGCCCGGACTTTCTGGAAAGGTATTGGAACGACCGGAACAAGGCCGACGTGATATGCGGAGCCTTGAAGAACCCGCCCGGACCGGCTCCGCGCGGTTGCGAGTTGCGCTACCGCTACGAGAAAGCGGCCGAAAGACAGCGCACGGCGGCCTACCGTAACCGGGTCCCCTACACCTGTTTCACGGCCTTCAATGCCATGTTCCGCCACGACGTATTCGCGGCCATACGTTTTGATTCCCGCTGCACGGAGTACGGATATGAGGACGTACTCATGGGCGTCATGCTTCAGCAATACGGCAAGAAAATACTCCACACAGACAACGCCCTCTACCACATGGGCATAGACCGCAACGCCTCGTTTCTCGAGAAGACGGAAACTTCCTTGCGCGTGCTCAGCAGGCTCGGCGAACCCATGCAGTCCGTGGCGGGTGCATCGCGCGTATATAAGTTTATGGACCGCTTGGGGCTGGTGCCCGTCGTGGCGTGGGGATTCCGCTGCATCCGCGGCCTGCTAAGGCGGAACCTGTTGGGCCGGCATCCTATATTGTTTTGTTTCCAACTGTACAAGACGGGCTATTATGCGGAATATCATTCCCGGCAAGTCAAGATGCGCTAATAAAAAGTCGGTGAGCGTGATGTCAAACCGGTTAAATTTGTGTAACTTTGCTTCATAAACGCACGAGCTATTCGTATGAAACTGATAGTCATGACCTCACCGACTTTTTTTGTCGAGGAGCATCAAATACTTACGGCATTGTTCGACGAAGGTCTCGATACCTTGCACTTGAGAAAGCCCCATACGGAGGCTGTCTACTCCGAACGGCTTCTTTCACTCTTGCCCGAGGCGTACCGGAAGCAGATCGTAGTGCACGACCATTTCTATCTGAAGAACGAGTACAATCTGAAGGGCATCCATCTGAACAGCCGTAATCCCGAGCCCCCTGCGGGTTACAAAGGGCAGAAAAGTTGTTCCTGCCATACGGCGGAGGAGGTGGAAGCGGCCAAGAAGACATGCGACTATGTGTTCCTTTCCCCAATCTTCGACTGCATCTCCAAGCCTGGCCGGACCGCTGCTTTCTCGCCCGAAGCGTTGCGGCAGCTCTCCCGGCGGCGCGTCATAGACCGCAAGGTCATGGCCTTGGGCGGCGTGAATGCCGACAATGTCAGCCAGCTCCGCGATTTCGGATTCGGCGGCTGCGTCGTGCTGGGAGCCCTTTGGAGCCACTTCAACATCTATCAGGCCCAGGACTTCAAGGAGCTGCTGACCTATTTCAGGAAATTGAAGAAAGCAACCAGTTAAATATCATCCATCCTAATACCCACTCACATGATGAACAACAATTCTTTTATGGTTTTCGCCGGGACCAGCACGCGCTATCTGGCAGAACGGATTTGCGCCGAGCTGAAGTGCCCGTTGGGAAAACTGGTGGTGACACGGTTTGCCGACGGAGAGTTTGAAGTGAGCTATGAAGAGTCCATCCGGGGACGCGACGTGTTCCTGGTGCAGTCCACGTTCCCTAATTCGGACAATCTCATGGAGCTGCTGCTCATGATTGATGCTGCCAAACGCGCCTCCGCCCGTAGCATTTGCGCCGTGATTCCTTATTTCGGATGGGCCCGGCAGGACCGTAAGAGCAAGCCCCGTGTATCCATCGGCGCTAAGTTGGTGGCCGATCTGCTGAGCGTGGCGGGCATTGACCGTCTGATGACGATGGACCTGCACGCCGACCAGGAGCAGGGCTTCTTCGACGTACCTGTGGACCATCTTTACGCCTCCACGGTGATGCTGCCCTATGTCCAGAGTCTCAACCTGCCCAACCTGTGTATCGGCACCCCCGACGTAGGCGGGTCGAAGCGGGCCGCCTCTTACGCCAAGTACCTGGATTGCCCCATGGTGCTTTGCAACAAAAGCCGTAAGAAGGCCAACGAGGTAGAAGGCATGCAGATCATCGGCGACGTGAAAGGCATGGATGTTGTTCTTGTGGACGACATCGTTGACACGGCAGGTACGATAACCAAGGCCGCCAATCTCATGATGGAGAACGGGGCAAACAGTGTCCGTGCCATTGCCAGCCACTGCATCATGTCCGGACCGGCCGACGAGCGCGTCGAGACATCCGCGCTCCAGGAAATGGTATTCACGGACAGCATCCCCTATCGCGGTCATTGCAGCAAGGTGCGCGAGATTTCCGTTGCCGGCATGCTGGCAGAGACCATACGCCGCGTCATGGAGAATGAGAGCATCTCTTCGCAATATCTCATCTAAGTCCGTCAGATTAAGACGGCAGCGCGCCCGGGAGCCATTGGCTTCCGGGCGCGTCGCGTCTGGGCGGGTGCTTCATTTTGCCAGGCGGAACACGCGAATGCCCACCGCCTGGCGTTGCCGTTTCAGGTACGTGAACAGGTCCGTCCGGTCCTCTACCACTCGTTTGTATATCGTCGAGGCGTGCATCATGTGCAGCCGTCCGTCCTTTCCCCAGACCGCAAGGCCAAGGTGGGAATAGTCCAGACCGTCTTTTGTTGTCACGATGGCTATCAGGTCGCCGTCGTGTATGGCAGCGAGTTGCCGGCGGCTGCCGGCCGTTGCGCCTTCCCGCAGGTACGAGCCGTCCGATCCGTTGGCCTGCCGTTCCAGCGCTGCGATGCTGTCCGTCCATTCCGGGTGGCGGCGCAGCATCCCGTAGAGTTGCGGGTGGCTGCTCATGTAGTGGTTGCGCACGTACAGCGGAGCCGTCAACGCTTCGGGCAGGCGGACTTCTGCCACGTTTCCCCGCGCGGTGTTGTCGTGCATCCACCATGTGAAGTAGTGCAGTCGCGACAGGTAGCCGTTCATTTTTCCGCCGCGGTAACGCAGGCTTTCCAGATTATGGCAGAAGTCGGAAAAACTGTCACTCTTCTGCCGTTTTGTCAGTGTCAGGGCGTAGACGGTCTCTACGAAGGTGGTGCAGTCCAGTCCACGCAGGTTCACTACGAGGCGTTCCGGGTCATGTCCTTCGAGCGTATGAGCCACGTAGGGGCGGCCCAGAAACTGGCGTGCGAAGAAAAGCACGTCGTTGCCCTGTATTGGCAGGCGGAGCAGGCGCACCACTTCGGCCGAGTCGGCCCGTGTGCAGACCACCCGCCCGCTCTTCGTGCCGGTCTGTGCTGCTGTCGGGACGGTCTGCGCCGGTCGCGGCAGTGCCGCCAGGACGGCGGAAATGATAAATATGAAGAAGCGCATGGTTCGGGGATGAAAAAAAGAGGACTGCGGAAAACCTTCCGGCTTTGCTCCGCAGTCCTCGGATGAATAGATATAAGGCCGCGCGTCCTGTTTCTTATTTGATCAGGTCCACGCTGCGCTGGATGAAGCGGCTTAGGGCCTCACCCTTGAGCAGTCCGTTTTGCAGGAGTGCGAGGTCAATGAGTTGCGGCACAACGTTGTTGGTCTTCGCGTAGGCAGCCAGGACCTCTTTCTTCTTGTTGTTCTGCTCCTCGATGGCGTCGTGACATTTTTTCAGTTCGTCGCGGTCCTGCTGCGTGATTTCTTCCGCCTTCTTGCCGCGCTGCTGTTCCTCCAGAGTGGCGTGGCGGGCATGCAAGCCCTTCAGTTCTGCCTCGATGGGCTGCAGCTGTTCCGCTACCTTGCTGTTGACGTCGTCGAGCACTTCTTTCACCAGCCGGTGGTCGGCGTTCAGCACGATGTTGTACATGTCCGGCATTTCGCCGTAGAAAGACATGCCGGCCTGCAGGCGGCTCATTTCCTTCATGCGCCGCATATATTCGCTTTGCGTGATGAGCACCGGCTGGGCGTTCTCGCCCATGTTCTCAGTCTCCACGTGGAACTCCGCCTTGTCCATTTTCGGCAACACGGCAGTGAACACTCCGGCCAGCTTCTCGCCTTCTGCAGCGGCCAGTTTCTCCTGCTCTTGGTCGGCTTTCGGTATCAGGCGGTCGATGACGTCGCCGTCCACGCGGCTGAAGCGGCTCTTTTCAAATTTCTGCTCCAGCAGTCCCACGAGCGGGCTGTCCAGTTGGCCGTCCATCAGGAGCACGCTGTAGCCCTTTGCCTTGGCTGCTTCTATGTAGCTGTACTGTGCCTCCTTGTCTGTGGCGTAGAGGTAGACGAGTTGGCCGTCCTTGTCCGTCTGGGCAGACTGTATCAGTTCCTTGTATTCGTCGTAAGTGTAGAACTTGCCGTCCACGTCCTTCAGCAGGGCGAATTTGCAGGCCTTGTCGTAGAAGTCCTGCTCGGAGAGCATGCCGTAGTGGATGAACAGTTTCAGGTCGTCCCACTTTTGTTCGTATTCCTTGCGGTCGTTCTTGAAGATGGACTGCAGGCGGTCGCACACCTTCTTCGTGATGTACGTTGAAATCTTTTTCACGTTTGCATCGCTCTGCAGGTAGCTGCGGCTCACGTTCAGCGGGATGTCCGGCGAGTCGATGACGCCGTGCAGCAGCGTGAGGAACTCCGGTACGATGTTCTCCACTTCGTCCGTCACGTAGACCTGGTTGCAGTAGAGCTGAATCTTGTTGCGGTGAATCTCGATGTTGCTCTTGATGCGCGGGAAGTAGAGGACGCCCGTCAGGTGGAACGGGTAGTCCACGTTGAGGTGAATCCAGAAGAGCGGCTCGTCGCTCATGGGGTATAGCTCGCGGTAGAATTTCCGGTAGTCCTCGTCCTTCAGCGTGGAGGGCGTCTTGGTCCAGAGCGGTTCGGTGTCGTTCACGATGTTGTCCTCGTCCGTGTCCACCTGTTTGCCGTCCTTCCATTCCGTCTTTTTGCCGAAGGCTACCGGGATGGGGAGGAAGCGGCAATACTTCGAAAGCAGGGACTGGATGCGGTTTTTCTCCAGGAACTCCTTGCAGTCGTCATCGATGTGCAGCACGATGTCAGTGCCGCGGTCGGCCCGCTCGCATTCCGTGATTTCGTAGGCGGGAGATCCGTCGCAGGTCCATTTGACAGCCTGCGCGCCCTCGCGGCAGCTGCGGGTGACGATGTCCACCTGCTTGGCCACCATGAAGGCAGAGTAGAAGCCCAGGCCGAAGTGCCCGATGATGGCGTTGGCGTCGTTCTTGTATTTCTCGAGGAAGTCGTTCGCTCCGGAGAAAGCGATCTGGTTGATGTATTTGTCGATTTCCTCAGCTGTCATGCCCAAGCCGCGGTCCGTCACGGTGAGCGTTCCGGCCTCCTTGTCCACGCTTACGCGGATGGTCAGGTCGCCCAGCTCGCCCTTGAAGTCGCCCTTCGAGGCCAGTGTCTTCAGCTTCTGCGTAGCGTCGACTGCGTTCGACACGAGCTCGCGCAGGAAGATTTCGTGGTCGCTGTATAAGAATTTCTTGATGACCGGGAATATGTTCTCGGTGGTAATGCCGATATTGCCTTTTTGTGCCATGATAAAATGGATTTTTTTGTCTGACCTGTCTCATGCAAATAGCGTGCCACTGCCGATCCCGTCTCGCTTCCCCTTACGGCCGTCTTTGCCGGCGAGGACGGGGCTAAGGCGCGTTCTTACGGGGCTAAGGCGTGTTTTCACGGGGATAGGGCGCGGCGTCGCGGGAAATAGCGGCCCGCCGCGCCTGCCGGTCATTCAGGCCCGCGGCGGAGTGGATTTTCCGGCGGGCGCCTGTGGCGGAAACAAAAGCCCGGCCACGCCGTGCGCGAAACAGCAGCGGCGGGCCGGGCTTTCGTTCGGATGCGGAGGGGCGGGAGCCGGAGTCATCCGCTTATTTCCGGATGCCACGGATGGGGCGGGCAGGATTGCCGGCAACGATGGTGTCGGCAGGGACGTCGCGCGTCACGATGGCGCCTGCACCGACAATGGAGTTCTCACCGATCGAGACGCCGGGAAGCACGATGGCTCCGGCGCCTATCCACGCGCGGCGGCCAATGGTGATGGCGCGGGCGTAGACGTTGCGTCGCAGGGAGGGTTCCTCCGGGTGGCCTTCGGTGACGAGCTGCACGCCGGGGCCAATGAATACGTTTTCTTCCAGCGTGATGCCCCCGCGGTCGAGAAAGGTGCAGCCCGAATTGACGAACACGCCCGGGCCGAACGTCGTGCCTTTGCCCCAGACGGTGTAGAACGGGGGAAACATGCGGACCGTGTCGGCTACGGGCTTTCCCGTCAGGCGGGAGAGGATTTCGCGGATTTCGTCTTGCGTGTGGAAGCCAGTATTGAGCTGGCTGACCAATTGCATGCTTTCGGTGAACTGCGCTTCGAGTTGCGGATATTCCGGATCGCTCTCGAGAATCGTTTCGCCGGCCAGCATTCTTCTGATGATGTCGGGCATAGCTGTTATGTTGGTTTGGGATGATTAGTACCTGAGGTGATTCCTGCCGTGGGGCGATGGCGTGCGCCGGCTTCAGAACGGGACGTCGCCGGTTGGCGGAGCAAACGGGGGGATCGGGTCCGGTCCCGCGTCCTGCACCCCGGCCGGAAAGTCCTGTGCGGAGATGCCCGCGGACGCCCCTTCCTCGCCGGGCATGGGTACGAGGAGATCGTCGTCCGGGTTTTGGAAACGGGCGTACTGCCCTTTGAAGGTGAGGAGCACGTCGCCTACGGCACCGTTGCGGTGCTTGGCAATGATGATCTCGGCTTTGCCGCGCAGGTCGCGTCCGGTGAGAGGGTCGGTATAGATGCGGTAGTACTCCGGGCGGTGAATGAACAGGACCATGTCCGCGTCCTGCTCGATGGCGCCGGATTCGCGCAGGTCGGAGAGCTGGGGGCGTTTCCCTTCGTTGCCTTCGCGGTTTTCGACACCGCGGTTGAGCTGCGAGAGGGCGAGGATGGGGATGCCGAGCTCCTTGGCGAGGCCCTTGAGGGAGCGGCTGACAGTGGAGACCTCCTCCTGGCGGTTGCCGAACTTCATGCCCGATGCGTTCATGAGCTGTAGGTAGTCGATCATGATGAGGCGAACGCCGTGTTCGCGCACCAGTCGGCGCGCCTTGGTGCGGAGCTCGAACACGGAGAGCGAGGGCGTGTCGTCGATATAGAGCGGTGCGCCGTAGAGGTCCTTGATGCGGTGGTCGAGCTGGCCCCATTCGTAGGGGGCCAGCTGTCCGCTTCGGATTTTCTCGCCCGTAATTTCGCAGACGTTGATGATGAGACGGTTCACGAGCTGCACGTTGGACATTTCGAGCGAGAAGAAGGCGAGGGGGATTTGCTGGTCAACGGCAATGTTCTTGGCCATGCTCAGGGCGAAGGCGGTTTTACCCATGGCCGGACGCGCCGCGAGGATGACGAGATCGGAGTCCTGCCAGCCGCTGGTGATTTTGTCCAGGTCGTGGAAGCCGCTGGCGATGCCGCTGAGTCCGTCGCTGCGGGCTGCTGCCTTCTGGAGCATGTTGTAGGCCTCGTTGATGACCGGGTCTATCTGGGTATAGTCTTTCTTCAGGTTGCGCTGCGACAGCTCGAAGAGTTTGCCTTCGGCCTCCTGCATGAGTTCGTCGACATCCTGCGTGGCATCGAACGCCTTGGTCTGGATGTCGCTCGTGTAGGTGATGAGCTGGCGCGCCATGTATTTTTGGGCAATGATGCGGGCGTGGTATTCAATGTGGGCCGAGGAAACGACCATGCCGCTAAGTTGCGTGATATAGAACGGTCCGCCGGCGTCCTCGAGATTGCCGGTGGACTTGAGCTTCTCCGTTACCGTCAGGATGTCGACGGGCTTCTGCTCCATGTTGAGCTGGCGGATAGCTTCGTAAATGAGCTGATGGCGGTGCTCGTAGAAACTTTCAGGCTGCAGGATTTCACTGACCAGAGAGTAGGCGTCCTTCTCTATCATCAGTGCGCCGAGAACTACTTTCTCGAGCTCGGGCTCTTGGGGTTGCAGGTGGCCGAAATTGTCCGTCGGGGGCGGGGTCGCGGCCTTGCGGCGTGACGTGCGGGGCGCGGACGAGGAGGGTGAGGTTTCAGGCATATTATAATATGATGCGGGTTATGGATGGGTGGAGGCGGATTCGCCGGCCGTGTCGTCCTTTTGCAGTTCGTAGCAGCCGATGTCGGGATGCCCGTCGGCCAGGCGGTCGCGTCCGTTGCGGTCGTTGGGGTAATAGGTGCGCGTGACCTCGGGGTCGGCGTTGTCAACGGCCAGAGAGGCGGGATTAAGCCCGAAGGTAAAGACGAGCCGGTCAAGATCGAAGGCTGGCGCGAAATTGTCCTCACGGGAGACGGCGTTCTCGTCGTTGTCCCACAGACATGCCGAGACGCGCTCGTCCTCGAACGCCGGGGTGTCGAGTAGGCAGTTGCGGAAGCTGTAGGCGAACGGATCGTTGGGATAGCGCTCGGACTGGGTGCCCAGCACTTCGTCGGTGGAGTAGCCGGTGATCAGGCAATTGAGAAATGCGGCGCGGTGGAGCGGCAGGCGTATGTCGCCCTCACAGTTTGCGAAGGAAAGCGCAACGCCGCGCCCGCCGGAGAACGCATAGAAATTTCCGATGGTGCAGTGGACGAAGGTACTGCTGCCGCCCAGGAGCGTGACGCAGTTTCCGCCGGCGTTGGTGATCTGGCTGTTACCGACAAAGACATTGGCGGCGCGGACGGTGAGGGCGTCGCCACTCATGTTGTGGACAATGCTGTTTTCCAGACGCAGTTTCTCGACCGATACGTCTGAAGAGTCGCAGCGCACGCCGAACGTGCCGCTGTGAACGTCGCAGAAGTTCATGCGGTTGCCGTAGCTCTCGCCGGTGAAGACGATTCCGCCCCACTGGCCGGGGATGCGGTCGTAGGGCTGTTGTGAGAACATGTTTCCCAGCCGGTCGCCGCGGAAAAGCACTGGGCTTGCGGCTGTCCCTTCGGCCTGGAGCGAACCGTGTACGATCAGTTGCGCGCCGGGGTGAAAGTAGAGGCGGACGCCGGCTGCCAGTGTGAGCCGCGCATCGCGGCTGACGACCAGGCTGTCGTAGACCTGATAGGGACGGCGGGCCTCGAGCAGCGAGTCCCGGGTCAGGATTAGGCCGCGCAGCGGGATGACGGATTGTCCGTAGGCTTCCAGATTGACTTTCTGCGCTGTGCCGCCCTCGGTGACGAATACGAGGTTGTCTGTGGCGCGGACGGCCTCGTCGGTTTGACTGTCTTCGATGCTGGCGAAGAGAAATACGCGCAGGCTGTCCTTGGCCTCGATTTCGAACCCTGACGCGCTGCCGCCTTCAAGGTAGGTGCCGTCCACATTGACGCGGAATGGCGACTGCGCGCCTTGTTCCAGATAAACTTGGGGAAGACGGATGGCCTTTTCGTTGGGATTGTAAACTTCAAAAGTATAGGTGTTCGTGGCCTGACCGCTGATGACGGTGTCCAGCCGTACGGTGTCGGCCGAGAAAGCCAGCCGGTCGGTCGGGGAACTGGTAAATTCCGTGTCGTCCATACACGCCGTGAGCGCGCATAGGACGAAAAGGCCGCCCCACACCAGGCGGGGCAGCACTTTGCAGATTCTGGATAAAGCCATGCCGTGAAAGTCAGTCGCGGGGGATGTTCTTGAGGATGTCGAGCAAGTGGTCCCATACCATTTTGACACTGGGGATGTAGAGACGCTCGTCGGGCGAGTGGACTCCGCGAAGCGTGGGACCGACGCTGATCATGTCCAAGTGAGGATATTTCTCGCTGAAGAGGCCGCATTCCAGTCCGGCGTGGATGGCGAGAATCTTCGGCTCCTTGTGGAACAGGCGCTCGTAGCTTTCTCGGGCGATTTTGAGCAGCAGGCTGTCGGGATTCATCTTCCAGCCCGGATAACCTTCGTTTGTGACGGCTTTCCCGCCTCCTAACTCGAAGGCGGCGCGGACGGTGGCGCTCATGTTTTCGCGGGCACTTTGTACACTGCTGCGCTGGCTGGTCGTGACGATGAATTTCTTCTCTGTGCGGCGGATGCTGGCGAGGTTGGATGAGGTTTCGACCAGCCAGTCGAGATCCTGGCTCATTGCAAAGACGCCGTTATGGACTATGCGGAGCGACAGCAGGATGCGCCGGGCCGTTTCGGGCTTGACGCCGTAAGCCTGGGCCGGAACGGACTCCAGCGTCATTTCGAGGTTCGGCTCGGTGACGGCGTATTCCTCTTCCACGGCGGCGGTGTAGATGTTGAGGTCTACGCGAACCTGTTCCTTGCTCTCAGCGGGAACAGCGCAGACGGCATACCCTTCGCGGGGGATGGCATTGTGGAGCCCGCCGCTCTGGATGTCGATCAGGCGGAGGTCCGTCTTGTCCAGTTCGTCGCAGAGGAAGCGGACGAGTATCTTGTTGGCGTTGGCGCGTTTCTTGTTGATGTCGTCGCCCGAGTGGCCGCCGGTCAGGCCCTTGACGCCCACGCGGAAGAAGTAGTAATCCTCCGGGACGGGAGTCTCTTCGAAGTCGAACTCCGCGGTTGTGCGGGCGCCGCCTGCGCAACTGACGAAAATCTGGCCTTCGTCCTCAGAGTCGAGGTTGATAAGCATGTCGCCGGTCATGAATCCGGCCTGCATGCCTGCGGCGCCGGTGAGGCCTGTTTCCTCGTCCCGTGTGAACACACACTCTATCGGCCCATGCTCGATGTCGTTGCTTTCAAGTATAGCCATGGCCATAGCTACGCCGATGCCGTCGTCAGCCCCGAGCGTGGTGCCTTGAGCCTTCATCCATTCACCGTCCACAATCGTGCGGATAGGTTCGTGCATGAAGTCGAACGAGCCGTCGCTCGGTTCGCATACCATGTCCATGTGGCTTTGCAGAATGACGGTCTTGCAATGCTCGTAGCCAGGCGTGGCAGGCTTGCGTATGAGCACGTTGCCCGTAGCGTCTACGAGCGTCTCCAAGCCCAGCCGCTGGCCGAACTCTTTCAGAAAGGCTATCATCTTTTCCTCGTGCTTCGAGGGGCGGGGCACTTGGTTTACTTTGGCGAAGCAGTTGAAGACGATGCTGGGCTGAAGTAGAGGATTCTTCTCTTTCATAATGACTTTCAGTAAGTGCAATAATTAGTTAAATATCGAACATAAGCCTGTGCGAAGACCGCGTATTCGCAAATTATACACTACCTTCGCGGAGCCAAAGTTAAGAAGAAATGTTAGAGGCATTCCTGTTTTCATTGTTAATAATTGCAATTGGTCTGGCACTCCTGAGCGTCAGGGTCTTTGCCGGGAAAAATTTTGTGCATACCCATGTAGATGGAAACAAGGCACTTAATCGCAAGGGCATTCATTGCGTACAGGCGCAGGATGCGGCGATGCGAAAGAAGAACAGGAATAGAGTGAGTGAGAAACATTCTAATCAACACTATTGTCAAAGTCATGAAAGTTAAAAGTGTGCTGATAGCAGCGTTTACACTGTTCCTTGCCGGCTGCGGGAGCGATGAGAAGAAAGTTGATGTCGTGAAGCCTGCATCCTCTGCATCTACCGGCGCGGTGGCTTATGTGGATATGGACTCTCTGCAGGCGCATTATCAGTTCTACCTGGATGGCAAGGCCAGCCTGGAGCAAAAGGTCAATGCCTACCAGACATCGGTGCAGCAGAAAGAAAAGGCGTTGCAGCAGATGCAGGAATCGATCCAGAGGAAGATGCAGCAAGGACAAATTACGACGGAGGCCCAGTACAAGGCGGAAGTGGATAAGTTCAACCGCCAGCAGAATGCCTACGCGCAGTACAGATCCACAACAGAGCAGGAGCTGGCTGAAGAGCAGGACAATTTCGCCCGTGCCCTCCAAGACAGTCTCGACAGTTTCCTAAAGGATTTCAACCGCTCGAAGAAATACACGATGATTTTCAACAAGGCGGTCATGCTTTACGGCGATGCGGGGATGGATATAACGGACGAGGTCGTGGCCGGACTGAATAAGCGTTACCAGAAAAAATGACCGATAAATTTTGCTGTGTCGGCGGAAATGCCTACCTTTGCGCCCGATAAGCAAAAAAAGGAAAGTTGCCGGAGTGATCGATCGGGGCGGACTCGAAATCCGCTGTACGGCTTGTCCGTACCGGGGGTTTGAATCCCTCACTTTCCGCAAAGACTTAAGGCGATGCTTTTACCCTTCGCATATAGAGGGAGAAAGGCATCGCTTTTTGTTCCGCTGCGGCGAGCTACTGCATTCAGATTTACGGGCACGCAGTCGTTTGCGGCGTGGAGTATTTCAGAGGTGCGCCCTCGAGGGAAAATGCTTTTGATTTATTTAATAATTAAATTTTAGAGTATCTGAATTGTAAGCTGTATTTTTGTAACAAAATTTCCCCTTCCGCTTATGAACCGTTTTACAGGGACCGCGTTCCTACTCTCAATATGCCTGATGTTGCTCATGCCAGTTACGGCAAATGCCCGGAAAAAGGATGCCCGCGGGCGACATGCCACCGGAGGGCCGGCATTAGTCATAGAGCCAGACAAAATGGTTGCTCAGGCTATGCAGGAGCGGAGTGTCGCACGGGCTGAAGCTATGGGAGCGGTTTCCTCGGTCCAGCGGACGGTCAATACGCGTTATCGCGAAGGCATCGACGTCTCTCATTATCAGGGAGAGATAGACTGGGACGCTGTAGCAGGCAGTTCGCAGGTTTCATACGCCTACCTTAAGGCAACGGAGGGAGCTACACTGGTTGACGACACGTATGCCCGCAACCTGTCCGAAGCCCGCCGCGTAGGACTGAGCGTAGGCAGTTACCATTTTTACCGGCCCAATATCAGTTGGCGCGAGCAGTTTCAGAATCTTACGAGTAACGTCCTGCCCGACAAGCAAGACTTGGTACCCATCATCGATATAGAGCATCGCGGGCATGTGTCCGAAGAGAAGTTCATCAGCGACTTGAAAGATTTTGTGCAGGCCGTAGAAAAATTTTATGGAAAGAAGCCCTTGCTCTACTCCTACCAGAACTTTTACAACCGCCACTTGAAGGACATCTTCAAGGGCTATCCTTGGATGATCGCAAAGTACCAGAGTGAGCAGCCGGTATTGCACGACGGCAAGGAATACATCATCTGGCAGTACACGTCAAAGGGACGTATTCCGGGAGTCAAGGGAAACGTGGACCGCAGCCGCCTCATGGGTGATTTCACTTTGCGCCAACTCTCTATGTGAGAGTGCAGGGAAAGCGAAAGCGGCGGGCGAGTCCTTTCGTCGCGCCCCGCTTAGGATGGGGAAGGTATCGTTATAACAGTTTGTACCGGGCAAATTTCATCAGCAGATTTTTTTCTCCCGCGTTCTGAAACCGTACGCGGGCCTTCAGATTGTCGCCCGCCCCCTCTAACGACAGGATGGTACCGATGCCGAAGCGCTCGTGCTCTATCATCTGGCCGGCTTGCAGGTCGCCTCCTGGCACCTTCCGGACTGACTGCACTGCCGGTTCGGGCGCTGTGTATGCCGTTTTCTTCAGAGGTGTCAAGGCTGGCCGACGGGGCGGATAACTCGTGGAGTAAGCCTGTCGTTCCAGGCGAGTATGTATGTTTGATACTGGCCGTGTTTCGTTTTCCCAGCTCAAGTATTGTGCATCAATCTCGTCCAGAAACGGGCTGGGGGAGCAAAATTCCAGATTCCCGTAGCGGTAGCGGCTTTTTGCGTAGGTCAGGTAGCAGAATTGCTTGGCGCGGGTTACGGCAACGTAAAATAGTCGCCGTTCCTCTTCCATTTCTTTGGGATAATGTTTCGCACTACTGTTCGGGAATAAGTCGTCCTCCATGCCCGTGATGAATACGGCTTCAAACTCCAGGCCTTTGGCCGCGTGAACCGTCATGAGCGACACTTTCGGTGTCCCGTCGTCTTTCTCGTCTGCATCCGTGAGGAGCGAGACTTGGGACAGATAGTTGGAGAGCGGGACCAGTCCCTCTCCGTTTTCTTCCATGTATTCCTGCTCGTTGGCCAGGATGGCGCTGAGCAGTTCGTCTATGTTCTCCTGTCGGCTCAGGTTTTCCGTACTTTTGTCCGCTCCAATGTCCGCGGCGATGCCGCTTTCCGCAATGATGCGTTTGGCCAGTTCATGCCCGCCCGTCATTCGCGCAGCTTCCCTCCATTCTTCTATTTGTTTGCAAAAAGCATCGAGCTTTTTCTTGGAAGCGCCTCCCAGCGCGACCCCGTGCTCCTCCGGATTAGAGGCTACCTCCCATAGCGATGTCCCGTTTTCTGCAGCCGCCAGCTGTAGCCGGGCCTGTGTCGTGTTCCCGATGCCGCGGGCCGGGTAGTTCACGATGCGCTTGAAGGCTTCTTCGTCGCTGGGGTTGCAGACCAAGCGGAAGTAGGCAATCGCATCCTTGATTTCCTTGCGCTGATAAAACGACAGACCACCGTAGATGCGGTAGGGAATGTTGGCTGCGCGGAGTGTGTCCTCGAAGGCACGGCTCTGTGCATTAGTGCGATAGAGCAAGGCGATGTCGTTCAGTTCAAAGTGGTTCAGCCGCAGCAACCTGCGGATTTCGGCTGCGACCTGCAGGCTCTCATCCTTGTCGCTGTATGTGGCGAACACCTTGATGGGAGAGCCTACGGCGTTGCCGCTGTAAACGGTTTTCTCTATCTGGTGCCGGTTGTGGCTGATGATGCAGTTGGCCGCGTTGACAATTGTCTGCGTGGAGCGATAGTTCCGTTCCAGCTTGATGAGCCGCGCCGTAGGATACTGCTGGCAGAACTGCAGGATGTTGTCAATCTTTGCGCCGCGGAAAGCATAGATGCTCTGTGCATCGTCTCCGACTACGCAGATGGGCGAGTTCGCCTCGGTGAGCTTGGTGAGAATGCGGTGCTGTGCCGCGTTTGTGTCCTGGTATTCGTCTACGAGGATGTATTGAAATCGCCGCGCATACTTCTCCCGCACTTCGGGGAATTGCTCGAAGAGAAGATACGTGTTGAGCAGCAGATCGTCGAAGTCCATGGCGTTGGCCTTGCGGCATCTCTGGAAATAAGTCTCGTAGATCTGTCCCGTCTTGCCAAGGTTTTCCGCCTCGTCCCGTTGGCGAATGCCGGCGTCCGCGTTATACTGGTCCGGGAGGACAAGGGCGTTTTTGGCTTCCGATATTTTTGCTGCGACGCGTCCCGGTTTGTATATCTTTTCGTCCAGCCCCATTTCCTTCACGATGCTTTTGACGAGACTCTTGGAGTCGGCCGCGTCGTATATGGTGTAGTCGTGGTCGAAGCCCAGGCGGTTACCCTCGAGCCGCAGGATTCTGGAGAAGATGCTGTGAAATGTGCCGGACCACAAGTGGCGTGTCGCTTCCGGCCCGGTCAGTTGTGCGATGCGGTCGTTCATTTCCCGCGCCGCCTTGTTCGTAAATGTGAGTGACAGTATTTCCCACGGAGCGACGCCGTTCTGAAGAAGATAGGCAATTTTATAGGTCAGGACGCGAGTTTTGCCCGACCCGGCACCCGCTATGACGAGCGACGGGCCGTCGCAGTAACTGACGGCTTCCCATTGGGCCGGATTCAGAGCATCTTTTATTGAGGGCATGCGGCTTCTAATTTTTCCCGGCTGCGGCGGACCGGCGGGCAGCTGCAGCGTCCGGGAGACAGACTTGTTATGGGTAAGGAATGCGCGGCGCCGGCCTTTCCGGCCGGGCAGGGATCAGTGTTCCTGCCGGTTCTTCTTGTCGTGTTCCAGCTTCCGCAGGTAAAATTTGATTTTCTGGCTTAGTTCGTCGGCAGCGGCTTTCAGGGAATCCTGATTTTCCGGCTGAGTGTGAATCAACTGGTTGACACGCTGCAGCTCCTGCGTGGCCTGGCGCATGTCTACGGAGTCCATAAACAGAATCGCTTCCTCGCGGGCATTGAGCGCCAGGTTGTACTGGCTGCGGATTTCTTCTACCTTCGCGCGCGCCGTGGTATAGTCTGCGCGTTCCAGCGCGGCCCGCGCGTCTTTCAGGCACACTTGTGCCTGTGCTTCCATCTCAGTCCGGGCTTTCGACCACCCGGCTTTTTTGTTGTCGTTTTGGCAGCCGGCCAAGCAGAGCAGGCAGACTGCGGCAAGGGTAAACTTTTTCATGAACAATATGCTTTGGGGTGGGGACGTACTCCGTTTTTTTTCACGAGGCGTTTCGGTGCGGGTCAAGCCTCGAGGGCGCCGATGATGTCCTGCAAGGAGTCCGCATGGTGCGCGTCCAGCCACTGGTCTATGCCGTCTATCACCTTCATGGTCACAGTCGGGTCTATGAAATTGGCCGTACCGATTTCTATGGCACAGGCGCCGGCCATGAAAAATTCGATGGCGTCTGCCGCGTTCATGATGCCGCCCAGCCCGATCACGGGGATTTTGACGGCCCGATAGACCTGCCACACCATGCGCACGGCCACAGGCTTTACGGCCGGCCCGCTCAGGCCGCCCGTGCCGATGCTGAGGCGGGGCCGCCGGCGCTCTATGTCGATACTCATGCCCATCAGTGTGTTGATCAGGGAAACGGCGTCGGCCCCCTCGGCCTCTACGGCTTTGGCTATCTCCGCGATGTCCGTGACATTAGGCGAGAGCTTGACGATCAGGGTTTTGTCGTAGGCCTTGCGCACGGCTTTCACCACGCTGGCTGCTCCGCTGCATGTCACGCCGAATGCCATGCCGCCATCGTGGACATTGGGGCAGGAGATGTTGAGCTCAATGGCCGGAATACCGGGCAGCTCTGCAATCCGTGCGGCGCAGGCGGCGTAGTCCTCGGGCGAATTGCCGGAGACATTGACGATGATGTTCGTGCGCAAGTCCTTGATTTCTGGGTAAATGTGCGTACAGAAGTAGTCGGCCCCCTTGTTTTGCAGGCCTACGCAGTTCAGCATTCCCGAGGGCGTTTCCGCCATGCGGGGATAGTTGTTGCCTTCGCGGGGGGCCAGCGTCGTGCCCTTGACCACGATACCGCCCAGTCGGTTCAGATCGACGAGGTCCGCAAACTCGATGCCATAACCGAACGTCCCTGATGCGGTGATTACGGGGTTCTGGAATACCAGGTTTCCTATTTTTGTCTGAAGATTTGCCATAAATTCGCAATGATGAGAGTTGAACAGTCTGTGCCGGCAGCGTTTACTTCCAGCCTAATCGGCCGGTGTCGAACACCGGGCCTTCCTGGCATACGCAGACGTGATGCCCGTCGGCATCCTTTTCTACGCAGCACAGGCAAGCCCCGAGGCCGCAGGCCATGAGGTTTTCGAGCGATATTTCGCAGCGGATGTCGCGTTCGTGCGCCATGTGCGCCACGGCTTTCATCATCGGCTTGGGGCCGCAGACGGCTATGCGGTCATAGGCGGCGTTGTCCCAAAGCGTGTGCTGTGTGACGAAGCCCTGCATTCCGGCGGTGCCGTCGTCGGTCGTGAGGAAAACCTCGCCCAGCTTGCAGAACTCTTCCAGCTGGAGCAGGTCCTTCCGGCTGCGTCCGCCCAGCAGAAAATAGGGTGTGCAGCGGGCCGCAAGCAGCTGCTCACCATAATATAATAAAGGTGCGGACCCTATGCCGCCGCCGACCAGGAGCACCCGCTGGCCCGGCGTGTCGGGCACGGTGTAGCCATGCCCTAACGGGTAGAGGCAATTCAGCCGGTCGCCTTTCCGGAGCGTGGCGAGCTTGCGCGTGCCGTCGCCGACAATGTGGACGAGGAGCCAGAGTTCGTTGCGCTCCCGGTCAACGTAATGAATGGAAATGGGGCGGCGGAGGAATGTGGACGGCGATTCGTCCACTCGTATTTCTACGAATTGTCCCGGTGACATGGGCGGGAGCGGGGCTTGCGGGTCGGTGAGGCGCAGCAGCACGTAGTCCTCGTGCAGACGTTCTGTCTCGTTTACAAGCAAATCCGATACATATTTTTTCATGCGTGTGGGGCTTGGTACAAATTGCGAACAAAGTTAATAATTTTTTATGGGCGTGGCCGTGGTGCATAGTCTTTTTGTTGCTACCTTCGTGTAATAAATGCCTGACGGGATGAAAGTCTACAGATTGGAAATATGTGCCGGCAGCTACGAGAGTGCGTGCGCGGCGTGTGAGGGCGGGGCGGACCGCATTGAACTGTGCAGCGGCTTGTCCGAAGGAGGGCTCACCCCCTCTGCCGGCCTGGTCAGGGCCGCAGTGGCCTTGCCCGGTATGAAGAAGCATGTACTGATTCGTCCGCGCGGCGGCGATTTCCTCTATACACCGTCCGAAGTGGACATCATGGAGGACGACATACGGACCGTCCGCGAATTGGGAGCGGATGGCGTGGTTGTCGGCGCGCTGACGGCGGACGGCGACATAGACATGCCGGTGCTGGAGCGTCTGAGGCGCGCGGCCGGGACCATGAGTGTCACGTTTCACCGCGCTTTTGATGTTTGCGCGGATGCCGGCAAGGCGCTGGAACAGTTGATTGCCGCCGGTTGCGACCGCGTGCTGACATCCGGGCAGGCACGCAGTGCGACTGAAGGCACCGGCGTCCTGTCCCGGCTGGTGCGCCAGGCCCGGGGGCGCATTGTCGTGATGCCCGGTTGCGGCGTCACGCCGGCCAATGCCGCCGCGGTGCTGCGGTCTACCGGTGCCACGGAGATTCACGCTTCAGCGCGTGCCTCCTTCTGTAGCGCCATGCGTTTCCGGAACGAAAGGGCCAAGATGGGGCAGCCCGACCGCGATGAATACGAACGCATGGAGACGTCCGTCCAATTGGTGCGGGAACTTGTTTCAGAGCTGGATTCTCTGCGAAAATACCCCTAAAGGCAGGGAAAGTGAATTTTTTTAGTAGAAAAGTGGTCCTGAAATTTGGGAGTTAACGAATAAAACCGTACTTTTGCATCGCTTTTGAAAGGAAGAAGGGCACTTAGCTCAGTTGGTTCAGAGCGTCTGCCTTACAAGCAGAGGGTCGGGGGTTCGAATCCCTCAGTGCCCACACTTCTTCACCGCAGGATGCTTAGCTCAGTTGGTTCAGAGCGTCTGCCTTACAAGCAGAGGGTCGGGGGTTCGAATCCCTCAGCATCCACTTCTGCATCCCGCAAGGGCACTTAGCTCAGTTGGTTCAGAGCGTCTGCCTTACAAGCAGAGGGTCGGGGGTTCGAATCCCTCAGTGCCCA
>CALUIN010000040.1 GCA_944320745.1 uncultured Alloprevotella sp.
CGGGTGTGCTTGCACTTCCTACCCCCGTGGTGACGCGGCCTATCCCCGTGGTGACGCGGCCTATCCCCGTGGTGACGCGGCTTATCCCTGTGACGGTGCGGCCTATCCCCGTGGCGGCGCGGCCTATTCCCGTGGCGACGCGGCCTATCCCCGTGGCGACGCGGCCTATTCCCGTGGTGACGCGGCCTATCCCCGTGACGACGCGGCCTATTCCCGTGGCGACGCGGCCTGTGGCGGGGCATGTCCGGCAACGCCTCGAGGCCGGACGGGCACCCTGAGGTTGCCGCTCTGGCAGGCTCCTCCGAAAATCCCCGCGCGGAGCTTGGAAAAAGCTGGGCGGATTCAGAAAAAAAACGTACCTTTGCGCTTTGTAGGCCCTTTTGCCGGAAAAGTATGCCTGGCAGTCTGTTGAATGCGTGTGGTTGGTATGTTTTTTGCAGAGTATATGAAATCGCGGGTACGTGCCCGCTGAACCGGTTAAAAATCGTCTTAACATCCGAATTTGAACTATGAGCAAAGAAGAAGTTCAGCAGAACCCCTTTTCGCTGATTGCAGATTTCGACGGAGATATATCCAACCTTTTTGAGAAGGATGTGGCCGACATTCTGCCCATCCTGCCTCTGCGCAACATGATGCTCTTCCCGGGCGTTGTGGCTCCTGTGGTAGTGGGCCGCGACTCGTCGCAGAGCCTAGTGGCCCAGGTGATGAAAAACGGAGGCTACCTGGGCGTGGTGTGCCAGCTCGACGCCTCTGTGGAATCGCCCGCGCGCGAGGATCTTTATCCTGTGGGCGTCGTGGCCAAGGTGGTGCGCCTCATCGAGTTGCCCGACAGCACATCGACCGTTATCCTGCAAAGCTATGCCCGCATTGAGATCGGCAAGACCACACGTTCGAAACCCTACCTCAGGGCCAGAGTCACCAAACTGAATGAGGTGTTGCCCGAGGAGCACGACAAGGAATACACTGCCTTGGTGGATGCCTGCAAGGACGCCACAGTGCGCCTCCTGCGCATGAGCGACTCCGTGCGCGAGGAGGCCGTCTTTGCCATACGCAACATCAGCCACCCCGTTTTTCTCATCAACTTCATCTGCACAAACCTGCCCTTCCCGCTGGAGGAAAAGGCGGAACTGCTGGCTGAGGCTGACCAGAAGAAACGCGCCTACCGCTTGCTCTCCATCCTGAACCGCGAGTGTCAGTACGCCACGCTGAAGCAGAACATCCAGAACCGCACCCGCGAGGAGTTGGACCAGCAGCAGAAGGAATACTTCCTGCAACAGCAGATCAAGAACATACAGAACGAACTCGGCGAGGCGCAGAACGAGGACGTGAAGCAGCTGCGCGAGCAGGCTGCTCAGCTGAATATGCCCGAAAAGGTGAGGGACACGTTCACGAAGGAAGTGGACAAGCTGGCCCGCATCAACCAGCAGAGTCCCGACTACAACGTGCAGCTGAACTATCTGCAAACCCTCGTCTCGTTGCCTTGGGGCAAGGAGACGGCGGACAACCTGAACATACGCAACGCCGAGCGCATCCTGAACCGCAACCATTACGGCATGGAAAAGGTGAAGGAGCGCATTCTGGAGCACTTGGCCGTGCTGCGCCTGCGCAAGGACATGAAGGCCCCCATCCTTTGCCTCTACGGCCCTCCCGGCGTCGGCAAGACCTCGCTCGGCCGCAGTATTGCGGAAGCCATAGGGCGCAAGTACGTGCGCATCTCACTCGGTGGCATTCACGACGAGGCTGAGATCCGCGGCCATCGCCGCACTTACGTCGGCGCCATGCCCGGCCGCATAGTGAAGGGGCTCATCAAAGCCGAAAGCAACAACCCCGTGTTCATACTCGACGAGATAGACAAAGTGTCGCAGAACAACTACAACGGCGACCCGCAGTCTGCCCTGCTCGAGGTGCTCGACCCGGAACAGAACAACGCCTTCCATGACAACTTCCTCGACATAGACTACGACTTGTCGAAGGTGCTGTTTATTGCCACGGCGAACAATCTGAACACCATACCGGGGCCGCTCCTTGACCGCATGGAGCTGATAGAAGTGGAGGGTTACCTGACGGAGGAGAAAAAGGAAATTGCCCGCCGTCACCTCATCCCGCGCGAACAGAAGGAACTTGACTTCGGAGACAACGTGCCGCTGAAGTTCTCCCCCGGCGCCATAGAGTTTATCATAGAGAAATACACACGCGAAAGCGGCGTCCGGCAGCTGGAGAAACAGATAAACAAGATATTCCGCAAGACGGCCTACCTGACTGCCGTCGAGGGACACATGCCGTTTGCCGACTCCGTCATCCGGCAGCAGGATGTGGAGACACTGCTCGGCAAGCCACTCTTCAGCCGCGACAAGTATCAGGGCAACCGCTATGCCGGCGTCGTGACGGGGCTGGCCTGGACCGCCGTGGGCGGAGAGATACTTTTCATCGAGACGAGCATCAGTCGCAGCAAGTCGCCCCGTCTCACCCTGACGGGCAACCTGGGCGATGTCATGAAGGAATCGGCCGTCCTGGCCCTGGAGTATGTCAAGGCACATGCCGGGCTGCTGGGCATCGATTACCGGATATTCGACAACTGGAGCATCCACGTGCACGTACCGGAAGGGGCCACCCCCAAGGACGGTCCCTCGGCGGGCATCACCATCGCCACATCCATCGCCTCCGCGCTGACGCAGCGGAAGGTTCGCGCCAACACGGCCATGACGGGCGAAATTACGCTGCGCGGCAAAGTGCTGCCCGTGGGCGGTATCAAGGAGAAAATCCTGGCAGCCAAGCGCGCCGGCATTACGGACATCGTGATGAGCAAGGAGAACCGAAAGGATATTGAGGAAATCAAGCACAACTATGTCGACGGCCTGTCGTTCCATTTCGTAGAGAACGTGGACGAGGTGTTCAAGTTCGCGTTGCTGGACGAGAAGGTGGATAACCCGGTAGACTTCGCCCTGGCGGCGGAAGCCGATAAAGATACCGACGCAAAATGACATTTGAACTGCAACATACGGATGCGGGGTCGGCGGCCCGTGCCGGCGAGATAACGACCGGGCACGGCCGCATCCAGACCCCTATCTTTATGCCGGTGGGTACACTCGGCAGCGTGAAGGGCGTGCACACACGAGAACTGAAAGAGGACATCAAGGCCCAGATTATCCTGGGCAATACGTACCACCTGTACCTGCGACCTGGGTTGCAGGTCATAGAAAAGGCCGGCGGACTGCACCGGTTCAACGGTTTCGACCGCCCCATGCTGACAGACAGCGGCGGTTTCCAGGTGTTTTCACTCGCCGGCATCCGTAAGCTGAACGAAGAAGGGTGCGAGTTTCGCTCGCACATTGACGGGAGCAAGCACTTCTTCACGCCCGAGAAGGTGATGGACATAGAGCGCTCCATCGGCGCGGACATCATGATGGCCTTTGACGAATGCCCGCCCGGCACGTCGGACTATGCCTACGCGCGCCGCAGTCTGGACCTGACGCACGGCTGGTTGCGCCGGTGCTGGCGAAGATTCCAGGAGACTCCGCCCCGCTATGGCTACAGCCAGGCACTCTTCCCCATCGTTCAGGGTTGCGTGTATAAGGACCTGCGGCAGGAAAGCGCTCGTTTTGCGTCGGACTTTGGGGCGGAAGGGTATGCAATCGGCGGTCTGGCTGTGGGCGAGCCGGCCGAGACCATGTACGAGATGATAGAAGTCGTCAATGACATCCTGCCGAAGGACCGTCCGCGCTACCTGATGGGCGTAGGCACGCCCGTCAACATCCTGGAGGGCATAGCCCGCGGCGTGGACATGTTCGACTGCGTGATGCCGACCCGGAACGGGCGGAACGCGATGCTCTTTACGGCGGAAGGCGTGCTGAACATGCGCAACGCGAAGTGGGCCGAGGACTTTACGCCGGTGGATCCGCAAGGCATCTGCTTTGTGGACACGCAGTACTCACGCGCCTACCTGCATCATCTGTTCAAGGCGAAAGAGTTGCTGGCCATGCAGATAGCCAGCATTCACAATCTGGCCTTCTACCTTTGGCTGGTAAGGGAGGCGCGCCGCTACATCTTGCAGGATGACTATATGTCATGGATGAAGGGAATGATAGAGAAACTGTCGCGCAGGTTGTAGTATGTCCGGAAAGAAATTCACCATGTCGGAGCTGTTGAAGATTATCGGGCGCGGGCTGCGTGCCGGCGGAAGGGGCCTCCTCAAAGCGGGCGGCATTTTCCGCACAACGCGTATAGACCGTTATATAATAAAGAAGTTCCTGAGCACGTACGTATTCCTGATAGGCATCGTGATAATGATCGCGATCATCTTCGACTACAACGAGCACATCGACAAGTTCACGCAGAGCCACGTGCCCATGCAGAAGGTGATCTTTGACTTCTACCTGAATTTCATTCCCTACTTCATCAACCTGTTCAGCCCGTTGTTCGTGTTTATTGCCGTGATTCTTTTCACCACGAAGCTGGCCGGGAACTCTGAGATCATAGCCATGAAGTCAACGGGAATGAGCTTCAAGCGTCTGCTCAAACCCTACATGATTTCCGCGACAATCATCGCGCTGCTGACATTCTTCCTCGGAGCCTATGTCATACCCCGCGGTAATGTTTCGAAAGTGAATTTCGAAAATGCCTATATCAAGAAGAAAAGCGTGAGTACGGCAGAGAACGTGCAGATGCAGGTAGACACGGGCGTCGTGGCATATATCACGCATTTCGATAACGAGACCAAGAGCGGATACGGTTTCTCCCTGGACAAGTTCGAGGACAAGAAGCTCGTATCCCACCTGACGGCGCAGAACATCCAGTACGACACACTCTCAGACCGCCGCTACAGCTGGACGCTGCGTATATACAGAATACGCACCCTGCGGGGAATGCGCGAGCAGATTACGAGCGGTGAAAAACTGGATACGATGATTATGATGGAGCCCTCGGACTTCTTCTATGTCAGGAACCAGCAGGAGACGATGACCCTGCCCGAGCTGAAGGATTTCATAGAGAAGCAGAAATTGCGCGGCGCCCCGAACGTCAGCCTCTTCGAAGTGGAATACCACAAACGTTTCGCCATGCCGTTCGCGGCATTCATCCTGACCGTCATCGGTGCCTCCCTGTCGTGTGAGAAACGCAAAGGCGGGTTGGGCATATCCCTCGGCGCCGGCTTGGCCCTGAGTTTTACTTACATCATGTTTCAGACGGTGTCGGCCACGTTTGCGACCAACGCCGGCCTGCCGGCGGGCATCGCCGTGTGGATTCCGAACATCGTGTTCATGATAATCGCTTACGTGCTGTATAAGCGCACGCCGGAGTAGGTCTGTGCAGAGACCCGGACTGGCAATGATCCTATCTACATAATAAAAGATGAAATTTACAGATTTAGACCTGAATGAAGATTTGTTGGATGCGCTCTATGACATGCGATTCGACGAATGCACGCCCGTACAGGAACAGTGCATACCGTATATATTGGAAGGCCGCGACCTAATCGGAATAGCGCAGACGGGAACGGGAAAAACCGCCGCGTACCTGCTGCCGCTGCTCACGGTGCTGCGGCGGGACCCCCATCCCGAGGATGCGGTGAACTGTCTGGTCATGGCGCCGACGCGCGAACTGGCCCGGCAAATCGATCAAGCGTTGGAGGGATTCGGCTACTACATGGACATCAACGGAGTCGCCGTGTACGGCGGCAATGACGGTGTCCGCTACGAACAGGAACGCAAGAGCCTGAAGAGCGGAGCCGACATCGTGATTGCTACCCCTGGCCGCCTCATCACGCACTTGAATCTCGGCACACTCGACCTGAGCCGGACGACGCATCTCGTGCTGGACGAAGCCGACCGCATGCTGGATATGGGCTTCAGCGACGACATCATGACAATCATAGAACACTTGCCCGCCGAGCGGCAAACGATACTCTTCTCCGCCACCATGCCGGACAAAATTACGACCCTGGCCCGCAACATCATGCACAACCCGGCCGAGGTGCGGATTGCCGTGTCGAAGCCCGTGGAAAAGATAGACCAGAGCGTTTACGTATGCCGGGATAAGGACAAAATGACTATCCTGAAGCACATCTTTAAGCAGCAGCCGCCCGAGCGGGTGATACTGTTCGCCTCGTCCAAGCAGAAAGTCAAGGAGCTGAACATCCTGCTCAGCCGCTTAGGGTATAACGTGGCGGCGATGCACTCCGACCTGGATCAGAAAGAGCGCGACGAGGTCATGCTGAAGTTCAAAGCCCGTAAGATTGACGTCCTGGTCGCGACGGATATAGTAGCCCGCGGCATCGATATTGACGACATCAAGCTGGTTATCAACTACGACGTGCCTCGCGACGCCGAAGACTACGTTCACCGCATCGGCCGCACAGCACGCGCCGGCCGTGACGGGCAGGCCATAACCTTTGTGGGCGAACGGGACCGCGGAGCGCTTGCGGCCATAGAGCGGCTGATGGAGGAGAAGATTCCGCGGGCCAAGCTGCCTGAGGGACTGTCCGCCCCGTCTGCCACGGCCGAACCGGCACGGCGAAAGGGGCAAGGCAAGCCCAAGCGCCGCTCGCGTCCCGCCGGTGCAGAGGGCGGGAAATCCGAGGCACCGAAGGCCGGCGATACGCCCCGGCGCAAACATCGCGGTCCCCGTCGCAAGAAAATAGCTGGAAATAAGGACTCAAACATTTAATACTAACCAGAACCATGAAAGGCAAGTTTTTCCTCAAACTGATAGCAGCTGTCTGGCTTGTCACCGGCGGCCCTTGCGCAACGTTGTCGGCGAGGGATATTAACGTAATTCCCACCCCGCAAAGGATGGATGTGAAGTCCGGTAATTTCACTTTTACTGCTGCGACGGAAATCGCCTGGAAAGGCAAGGACGCCGAGGAGACGGCCCGCTACTTTTCAGATAAAGTGGGGCGCGTCACAGGCTTCTCGTTCGAAAAGGGCCGCGTCGGGCGCGCCGGGACCGTTTCGTTCATATTGGACAAGAGCGTACAAGGCGCGGAGGCATACCGTCTGGAGGTCCTGCCGGACCGCATAGAGGCCCGCGCTTCCACGTCCGACGGTCTCTACTACGCCGCTCAGACCTTGCTCCAGCTGCTTCCGCCCGAGGTGGAAGCGGGGCAGCGTGTCAGCCGTTCCGTCGTCTGGGACGTGCCCTGTGTCAGTATCGAAGACTATCCCCGCTTTGTTTATCGCGGCGTCATGCTTGACCCCTGCCGCCACTTCCTGCCGGTCAATGCCGTGAAGAAGCAGATCGAGATGCTGTCCGCCTATAAAATCAACCGCGTGCACTGGCATCTGACCGACGATCAAGGGTGGAGAATCGAAATCAAGAAGTATCCGCAGCTGACGCAAGTAGGCGGCTGTCGCGTGGAAGGCGACGGGTCGGTCTACGGTGGTTACTACACACAGGAGGAGATAAAGGACGTGGTCGCCTTCGCCAAGCGCCATCACGTAGAGATAGTTCCCGAATTTGAAATGCCCGGTCACGGGATGGCCGCCATAGCCGCGTTCCCGTGGCTGTCCTGCCGGGGCGACAGCATGACGCCCCGCATCATTTGGGGTGTAGAGGATGTCGTGTTCTGCCCCGGGAAGGAAACGACTTACCGTTTCCTGGAGGACGTCATCGACGAGATGGTACCGCTTTTCCCCGGCGCCCTCTTCCATATCGGCGGGGATGAGTCGCCCCGCGTAGAGTGGGAACATTGCGACAGTTGCCAGCAACGCATGAGCGCCTTGGGCTACACGAAGGAAGCCCAGCTTCAGAGTTATCTCATCGGTCGCATTGGCGAGTACCTTAAGCAGAAAGGCAAACAAATCATCGGATGGGATGAAATACTTGAGGGCGGAAATCTGGACACCGCGGCCGTCATCATGTCCTGGCGAGGGGAAGATGGCGGCATCCGCGCCGCCCAGGCCGGCCATCCGGTCCTGATGACGCCTTCCAGTCATGGATTCTACTTTGACCGTTATCAGAGCGACCCCGTCACTGAACCCACATCCATCGGCGGTACGGCGCTTTTGCAGCAGGTCTATGCTTACGACCCTGTGCCCCAGGCCTTGCGCGGCACAGGCAAGGAATACCTCGTGATGGGCGTACAGGCCAACTGCTGGAGTGAGTACATGCACACACCGGCCATAATGGAGTACCGCTTGTATCCCCGTGCGCTCGCCCTGGCCGAAGTGGGCTGGACAAATCCCGGGCGCAAGGACGTCAACGACTTTATCCGCCGTGTCGACACCGACGCGGCATTGCGCCTCAAGGCTCATCAGATAAACTTCCATATTCCGCAGCCCGAGATAGCCAACGGCAGCTTGAACCACCTGGCCTTTGTGGACTCTCTTACCCTCACGTTTACGGATACGCCGCGTCCGCTCCCGATCGTCTATACTCTGGACGGGACAGACCCGAGCCCCCGTTCTGCGCGTTACGAAAGCCCGCTGACGTTTACGCAGACGACCCAGGTGAAAGCCGCCACTGTGCTGCCGTGCGGACTGATGGGACCTGTGCGCGTCATCGACATTCAGCGCCAGCAGTATGCCCCGGCGCTTGCCGACACGGCCGGGATGGCCAAGGGACTGGAGATGCAAATTTTCCGCGGCACATATCTTACCCCCTATCAGCTGCCCGCGCAGCCGGATGAGACCAAAGTCGTGGAGGCCGTGGAGGCGCTCCGCTCACAGACCAAGGTGCCTTCCAGCGTGCGCAACGTAGCCAACTATGCCGCTACCGTAGAGGGCTGCATGAACATACCGGCCGACGGCGTGTATGAATTTTCTTCGAACAACAATCAGGTGTGGGTGGACGGCAAGCTCCTAATCGACAACTCTTCGGCGCCCGTGCCCCGATTCTCGAGGAATAACGCCCAGATAGCCCTGAAGGGCGGATTGCACCGCATAAAAGTGTTGTTCCTGGGCGGGATATTCGCCGGATGGCCTACCTACTGGGACAATGCGGCAGTCAACTACAGGCCTGTCGGCCAGAAGTGGCAACGGATAACCCCCGATATGCTCTGTCATAAACAATCTGCGAAATGACTACGCCTTACAATGAATCGTTGAAAAATGTGCAGGAAGACCTGCGTTACCTCAAACTCCTGGCGCGCGACTTCCCTACCATCTCCAGCGTGACGACTGAGATCATCAACCTGGAGGCCATCCTGCATTTGCCCAAGTCGACGGAGCATTTCCTGGCCGACCTGCATGGGGAGAACGAGGCCTTTCAGCATGTCCTGCGCAACGCTTCGGGAAACATCAAGCGTAAGGTGAACGAACTTTTCGGCAATACGCTGCGCGAGCAGGAGAAGAAGGACCTCTGCACCCTGATTTACTATCCCGAGCAGAAGCTGGAGCTGGTCAAACAGACGGATGACCACATCGCCGACTATTATCAGACGACGCTCAACCAGCTGATCACCGTCTGCCGCAACGTGTCCTCCAAATACACCCGCTCAAAGGTGCGCAAGAGTCTGCCCGAAGAGTTCGCCTATATCATTGAGGAGCTGCTGCACGAGTCTACCGAGGACCACAACAAGCAGGCCTATTTCAACGTCATCATTCAGACCATCATCAAGACGCGGCGGGCCGACCACTTCATCATAGCCATTTGCTACCTCATCCAGCGGCTGGCCATTGACCGCCTGCACATCCTGGGCGACATCTACGACCGCGGACCGGGCGCACACCTCATCATGGACACGCTGTGCAGCTATCATCACCTGGACATAGAGTGGGGCAACCACGACGTACTCTGGATGGGGGCAGCGGGCGGCAATCCGTGCTGCATCGCCAGCGTCCTGCGCCTCTCCCTGCGCTACGGCAACACGCAGACGCTGGAGGAAGGCTATGGAATAAACATGGTGCCCCTGGCCACCTTCGCCATGGAGACCTACGGTAACGATCCGTGCCAACTCTTTGTCCCCAAACTCGACCCTGCCGGGGATCATGTCGACGAGAAGTCCGTCCGCCTCATGACTCAGATGCACAAGGCCATCACCGTCATTCAGTTCAAGCTCGAAGGCCAGCTTTACAGGAAGCATCCCGAGTGGCAGATGGACGACCGCATATTGCTGGACAAGGTGGATTTCGCCACGGGGGAAATCCTGCTCTACGGGCGCCGCTACGCCTTGCTCGACCGCAATTTCCCCACGATCAATCCCGCCGATCCCTGTCAGCTCAGTGCCGAGGAGGCCGACCTCATGCGTCGCCTTTGCCATTCGTTCCTCATTAACGAGCACCTGCAGCGCCACGTCAACTGCCTCCTTTCGCGCGGCAGCATGTACGGCATCTACAACTCCAACCTGCTCTTCCACGCCTCTGTCCCCATGAACGCGGATGGCAGTCTGCGCAAGGTGCGCGTGGGCGACAGCGAATACAGCGGGGCCGACCTCCTGACCCGCGTAGAGCAGATGGTGCGCACCTCCTTCGACGCCGAAGCCGACGAAGAGGAAAAGTCACTGGCCAAGGACTATTTCTGGTACCTCTGGTGCGGGCCGGACTCGCCCCTGTTCGACAAGTCCAAGATGGCCACCTTCGAGCGTTACTTCATAGCCGAAGAGGAAACCCACCGGGAAGAGAAAGGCTGGTACTACAAGCTGCGGGACAATGCCGACGTCTGCGACCGGCTGATGGACGAGTTCGGCGTCAGCGGGCCGCATCGGCACATCATCAACGGGCATGTGCCCGTGCGCGCCGGAAACGGCGAGAATCCCATCAAGGCTGGCGGGAAACTCATGGTGATTGACGGCGGATTTGCCAAGGCATACCACAACACGACCGGCATAGCCGGCTACACGCTGGTCTACCATAGCCGCGGCTTCCAGCTGGTGCAGCACGAGCCATTCTCGTCCACGGAGGAAGCCATCCTCAGCGGGACCGACATCCGCAGCACGACGCAGATTGTGGAACTGACCGGTCACCGCGCCATGGTGAGCGATACAGACATAGGACGGGAACTGCGCCGGCAGATTGCCGACCTGGAAAACCTGCTCTTGGCCTATCGTCGCGGCATCCTCAAGGAGCGGTGAGCGTGTGGTGGCAAGTTGTTCCGGGGTCGCGGCCGGCGCGCACGGGGCTAAGCCCCGTAGCCACGGGCCCTATTCCTCTTCTTACGGGGATAGGCCCCGTGCGCGCCGGCCGTTTCCCGACAACCGGAATGCCCGGGCGGAAAGCATAAAGAATAATCAAATCCACGAGAATCATATGAAAAGTTTACGGGAATTATATCGCATTGGCCGCGGCCCTTCCAGCAGTCACACCATGGGACCACGCTTTGCAGCCGAGCAGTATCTGTCGAAACACCCGGAGGCAACCCGTTTCCGCGTGACGCTATACGGTAGCCTGGCCGCTACCGGCAAAGGCCACTTGACCGATTGGGCCATCAACCAGGTCCTGGGCGAGGATCGGACCGAGATAGTATGGTTGCCCGACGTTGTCCTGCCGTTTCATCCCAACGGCATGAAGTTCGAGGTGACGGACGGCGACGGGACGGCGCACGACCCCTGGACCGTGTTCAGCGTGGGAGGCGGCGCGCTGGCCGAGGAAGGAGTCAACCGGCTGGAGACCCCTGAAGTGTACGAACTGGACTGCCTTTCGGACATTCAGGAATGGTGCCGTCAGCGTGGTAAAACGTATTGGGAGTACGTGGAGGAACGTGAGGGCACAGGCATCTGGGACTATCTGGCCCAGGTGTGGGAGGTGATGAAGGACGCCGTTGAGCGCGGCATTGAGCACGAGGGCGTCCTGCCGGGATGCCTAAGACTGCGCCGCAAGGCCCCCGACTACTACATCAAGGCCATGGGCTACGGCTCCAACCTCCAGACGCGTGGCCTCGTCTTTTCCTATGCTCTGGCCGTCAGCGAGGAGAACGCCTCCGGAGGTCTGATCGTGACCGCGCCGACCTGCGGCGCCAGCGGAGTAGTGCCCGCGGTGCTTTACCATATCCAGAAAAGCCGCAAGTTTCCCGACAAGCGCATTTACCATGCCCTGGCCACCGCGGGGCTGATTGGCAATATTGCCAAAAGCCGGGCTTCCATCTCAGGAGCTGAGGCCGGATGTCAGGCCGAGGTCGGCGTGGCCTGCGCCATGGCCGCTGCGGCTGCCAACTATATCTTCGGCGGCAGTCTGGCTACGATCGAGTACTCCGCGGAGATGGGTTTGGAGCACCATCTGGGCATGACGTGCGACCCTGTGTGCGGTCTGGTACAGATTCCCTGTATCGAGCGCAACGCACACGCGGCGGCACGTGCCCTTGATGCCAACATTTATGCCATGTACGCCGACGGCATTCACCGCATTTCCTTTGACAAGACGGTCGAGGTGATGAAGGAGACAGGTCACGACCTGCCTTCCCTTTACCGCGAGACGAGCGAGGGCGGCCTGGCCAAGGAGTACGCGCAGAGCGATTTGTAACGGCAACCTCATCCCTAACCAAACGGAGCCTGCCCCAGAGGCAGTGACACTTACATCAGACGGCTGAAGAAAATATTGAGAGTGGTGACCGGTATCCTCATAGGGGGATACCTGTTGCTGCTTTTGTTGCTGAATTTTTCCCCCTTCCAGCGCAGCCTGGCAGGCTGGACGGAGCGTCTGCTTGCCGAAAAACTGAAGACAGAAGTATGCGTGGGGTCGGTGGAAGTGGGCCTGTTCAACCGGGTTACGCTGCACGATGTGGCCATCCGGGACCAGTGGGGGAGCAGCCTGCTGGAGGCTGGTCTGCTTTCTGTGAAAATCGAGTTCCTGCCGCTGCTGGACGGACAGCTGACGTTGCGCAGCGTCTCTCTGCTGGACGCGAAGGTCAATCTGTATAAGCCCAGGCGCGACGGGCCGACGAATTTTCAGTTTGTGGCCGACGCTTTCCGTTCGGACGATCCCAGTCCGCAGCGCCGGCACTGGGATGTACACGTAAATTCCTTGATTCTCAGACGATGCGCTGTGAGTTACGAGGAGCGTTTCCGCCCCCGTAAGCCCGGACGGCTGGACTTGGCGCACCTGAGAGTAGGGGACATTGACGCGAACATCAGCCTGCGCGAGATAGACCGCGACAGTCTGAATTTGCGCGTACGCAGTTTCAACATGCGCGAGCAGTGCGGTTTTGAGATCCGCTCACTGTCCTTCCGCATGGCCGCCAACCGTCAACATTGCGACATTGCCCGTTTCGAGCTTGCCCTGCCCGGTACGCGCCTGGAGGAAGAGACCTTCCACGCAGACTATAACGCGGACAGCGCGAAGGACTTTTTGGAAACGCTGGCCTTTACAGGCCGGATGCGCGTCCGTTCGTTCGCGACGGACGACATAGTCGGGCTGCTCCCGGTCCTGAAGCCTTACGGGCAGACGGTATCCAGCTCCTTCGCGTTTGAGAAGCGGGGCAACAGCCTGCGGGTGAAGGATTTTGAACTGACGGAACAGGGCGGTCTTTACCGGCTGCGGGGCGACGCGCGCTTTGTGCTGGACGATGGCCGGCTGGCCGCCTGCCGTGCGCGGCTGGCCGATGCTGAAGTGGCAGACACGAGCGCCTTACGGCTGGTGCGACAGCTGACGCAGATGAATATCCCGACCAGTTTGACCTCCTTGTTCCCCTTGCGGTTCAAAGGCATGGTCAACTATGTCCGCGCCGGCCGTACGCAAGCTACAGTGGAGCTGACCACCGCCGTAGGGCAGCTGTACGCCTCACTGCACGGCCTGGGCAAGTCCTATACGGCGCAAGTCTCTTCTTCCGGCATTGCGCTCACGCCGCTGTTCGCCGGCCGGCATTTGCCGGCGGAGGCCGCTTTCCACCTGGACGCCATGGCCGACCTGACGGACCGGCAGTCGCCTGTGGTAGAAGCCGGGCTACTGGTGGACAGTCTGAGATACCTGGAGCGGGGTTACGGACAGATACAGGCCAGGCTGCGATGGGCGGACCGGCGGTTCACGGCCCATGTGGAATCGGCCGACGAGAACCTGCATCTGCGCGCCCAGGCTTCAGGCTTGTTCGACGGGAAAAAATTCCAGGCTGCGCGGGTAGAAGCCCGTTTCGACGACATTTCTCCAGCTATCCTTGGACTGACGGACCGCTACGGCCTGTCCCGTTTCTCTTCGACCGTGCGGGCAGACTTTACCGACCTGAGGAGCGGGCACTGGGATGGCACGCTTGCCGTTAGCGACTTTTCTATGATGAGTGAAAGCCGGGAAGAGGTGTATAGCCTGGACTCCCTGCACCTGCGTCTACGTCCTTCGGCATTAGGTACGCGGTTGACGTTGCACAGTGACTTTGCCCGCGTGGATATGGATGGCAAATTGTCCGTCCGGGCCCTGAAACAGTGTGGCCGGGATGTGGTGGAACGTCTCTGGCACTCTGGGCAGGACTTCTTGGCTCATGGCGGCGGCAGCCCCGGCGGCGGACGCGCTGACGGGGCGCAGTGGCGCTTTTATGTGGAACTGTACAGGACGGACTTCCTGCAGAAACTGCTCGACGTGCCTCTGACGACGGACGGGCCGTTGACGCTTCAGGGCAATCTGCGCGGTGACGGCGGGCGCGTATCGGTCACGGCTTCTACACGAGGGATAGAATACGGCGGATTTGCCTTGCGCGACCTTCGTTTCTATCTAAACGGACAGGGCGGCGACATGGCGTGCCTGGCCCAGGGTGTGAAACAAGTGGGAGCAGCGGATATGCGTGTGGCTCTTGAGTCGCGTGTAGCTGCTGGCCGGCTGCAAAGCCAGATACGCTGGGACGACGTGCAGACTCACCGTTATAGCGGCACGCTGCGTACGCTGACCACCGTGACGGGCCGGCGCGGCGAAGAGCAGGTGACGACCAGAATCATTCCCACAACGATAGCCGTCGCGGACACCACGTGGTCTGTGCGTTCGGGCCGGTTCGTGTGGGCGGGCAAGCGGTTGTCCGTCGATTCGTTCCTGTTAAGCCACGCCGACCAATCCTTGTCCGTCGACGGCCGCGTATCGCCCGACCCGTCGGACAGTATCGTGGCGCGGCTGAGAAAAATGGACATCAGTTATATCCTTAGCCTTGCCAATCTGAAACCCGTTTCGTTTTCAGGTCAGGCTACCGGATCTGTCACTATGTCGATGCGTGAGGGAAACAACCTGGGTGTGACCGCGCAGCTGGATATTCCGCAATTCTTCTTCAACGAGGGACTGATGGGCCGGACGCACATTCGCGGCGACATCAACTTGGCTGACGGCCGGCTTAATCTGGACGCCGACATGCGTGAAGACAGCATCGACGGCCGCACTCAGGTGAAAGGATTCGTTGGTATAAAGGAGAAAGGACTTGACCTGCACGTGACGAGCAGAAAAACAAACCTGCATTTCCTTCGCCGGTACGTTTCGGAAATTCTGGGAGACGTGGCAGGCCGCACCACGGGAACGTGCCGCATTTTCGGTCCGTTCAAGGAGCTTGACTTTGAGGGCGAGGAACGGGCCACTATGAGCGCGGAGGTCCTGGCTACGGGTGTGGCTTATAAACTGGACAACGGGATTGTGGAAATTACTCCCGGCGAGTTTCGTTTTAAGGACTTCGACGTGTCCGACGGGGATGGCGGCAGCGGTACGTTCGAAGGGAGCATGCGGCATACGCATATTAAAAATGTCCGTTACGATTTCGATGTCTCCGCCGAGCGGCTGCACGTCTACGACAAGGGCCGCTCCGTCGACCTGCCCTTCTACGCGAACGTCTACGGCAGCGGAAGGGTGAAACTGCAAGGCTTCCCCGGCACGCTGACGGCGGACATAAATCTGCGGCCGGACCGCGGCACTTTCCTGACTTATATCGTGAACACTCCCGAGACGTTCAGCGAAAGCGGACTGCTGGAACTGCGGCCGGCGGCCCCGGATTCGCTACCCGGAGCCGAGACCGCGGGGCTGGCCGATGTGGCTTCAAAGGTCCTGTCAGATACCCTGCTTCACGAGCAGGAAGAGGCGGTCAGCAATAACATATACCTCAACTTCATCATCGATATGAATCCCGCCGCCACGCTTCGGGTCATCACCGACGAGAAAGCCGGCGACCACCTGCTCCTAAGCGGAAACGGCCCCATCCGTGCGACCTTCTATAACAAGGGCGGTTTCCAGATGTTCGGCACCTTTACGGTGGGCTACGGGACATATCGCATGAGTATCCAGAATGTTATCCGCAAGAATTTTACCTTCCGACAGGGAGGAACCATTAACTTCTCCGGCGACCCCTATAACGGCGACCTCGACTTGCAGGCCGTCTACACCGTGCCGTCGGCTTCGTTGGCGGATCTGGGACTCGGGGCAAACTTCAGCGACAACGCTGTGCGCGCAGACTGCATCCTGCAGTTGACCGGGAAAGTAAAGGCTCCGCGAGTCAGCTTCGACCTCGACCTGCCGGATGTCAGCGAGGATGTCGCCCAAATGGTGCGCCAGCTCATTTCCACGGAGGAGGACATGAACATGCAGATCATCTATTTGCTGGGCGTAGGCCGGTTCTACACCTATAACTTCTCCTCGACCGAAGCAGCGGCCGGCGGGCAGTCGCAAAGCTCGGTCGCGATGAAATCCTTCTTGTCCTCCACGCTGAGCAGCCAGTTGAACGACCTGATCGCCGGAGCCATGGGCTATTCCAACTGGTCCTTCGGCACGAACCTGAGCACCGGACAAATCGGCTGGAGCGACATGGAAGTAGCCGGTTTGCTCTCCGGTCACCTCCTCAACAACCGCCTGCTGATCAACGGCAACTTCGGTTACCGCGACCGTCCTACGTCGACCACCAACTTTGTAGGAGACTTCGACATACAGTATTTGCTTACTCCATCCGGCAGCGTCAGTCTGAAGGCTTACAGCGAGACCAACGACAGATATTTCACAAAGTCTGCGCTGACTACGCAAGGCATCGGCATACGCCTGAGCCGGGACTTCACCAACCTGCGCGATCTGTTCCAAGTGCGGAAACGGAGGAAGCCGCAGCCACGGTTTCCGGAGCTTCCGGCAATGCAAAAGTAAGCAGCCCTACGGCCGATTCCGCGCGGCCCGCATATTATTCTTTAAGTTTTAGGAATTGCTGGATAAAAATTTGTATCTTTGCCCGCATATTTCATAAAGATAAGAACAGAACGATGGAAGAGAAAAACCTCGAGAAAGAAGCCACCTTTGATTTGGAAGATCTCTGGTCGCTGTTCCTCTCTCATTGGCATTGGTTCGTCGGCTGCGTCATCCTCACGTTGTGCCTCGCGGTGTTTTATATTCTGCGCACAACGCCTGTTTATACGCGGTCAACGCAGTTGTTAATTCGCGAGGACGATAATTCCGCCAATGGCGGCAGTATGCTACAAGAGTTCCAGAACTTGGGACTGATCGGCGGAAATACGAATATCAAGAATGAAATCCTGACACTGAGCGCGCCCATCCTGATGGAGGAGACCGTCGAGCGGTTGGGGCTGGACCTCCAGCTACAGGCCACGGAAGGCTTGCGGGTCCGTCCGTTCTACAACGATGCGCCGCTGAAGCTGACCTTCGCCACGCCGTTGGGCCGCGAGCAGGACTTTGTATTCAAAATCAAATTGACCGAAGGCGAAGCGTTCGAGCTGTACGGATTCCAAGCGAAGGATTTTGAATTTCCTGACAACAAAATCAGCGGGCGTATGGGCCAGCCTGTCAAGACCCCTCTCGGCACTGTCAAGGTAGAAAAGACTCCCGCCTGGGATAGCGAGATGGAGGGCTGGGAACTGCAAGTCAACAAGTACGCCCTGTCCGATGTCGCGAAGCTGTATTCCCAGCGCCTCTCCGTCGCGCTCAGCGACAAGGATGCCACGGTTCTCAATTTGAGTCTGTCCGATGAAATTCCCCAGCGGGCGGACGACGTGCTGACCAGTCTTATTGATGTGTACAACGAGCATTGGGTGACGGACAAGAACCGCATGGCGCAGAGCACCTCGAAGTTTATTTCCGAACGCCTGGAGACACTCTCCAAGGAGCTCGGCGATGTGGATCAGCAGATTTCCGACTACAAGAGCCGCAACCTTCTGCCGGACATAGAGGCCGTCCTGGCAAAGGATATGCAGCAGAGTGGCCGCAATTACGAGACCTTGCTCGAGCTCTCCAACCAATTGGGCATGGCACAGTATATCCTGGAGTACATGAACGACCACTCGAAGGACGGCCAGCTGCTGCCTACCAATACCGGCATACCCAGTACCGGCATAGAGAGCGCCATTACGGAGTACAACCGGACAATGCTGGAGCGCAACAACTACGTGGAGAACACCAGCGAGCATACCAGCTTCATTCAGGAGATGGACCGCAGTCTGGCCCAGCAGAAAGCATCGATTCTCCGTTCCCTGGAAAATCTGATTGAGCAAATCAAGAGCCAGATAGCCAACGTGGAGCGCTCCGACCGGGACATCAATTCGCAGATAGCCCAAAACCCCAGCCAGGCCGAGCAGCTCATGGCGATAGGCCGGCAGCAGAAGGTGAAGGAGTCCCTCTACATCTTCCTGCTTCAGAAGCGGGAGGAGAACGAACTGTCCCGCACCTACACGGCATGGAACACCAGCATCATACAGCCGCCTTACGGTCCGGAGAATCCCGACTCACCCCGCAAGATGCTCAGCCTGCTTGTGGCCTTGGTGCTGGGCGTTGTCATACCGGGCGGCATACTGTTCCTGCGCGACATGATGAACTACACGGTGCGCGGGCGTAAGGATCTGGACAACATCGACATTCCTATGCTCGGCGAGATACCCGACATGTTCCCCACGCGCCATTGGTGGCAAGGCAAGGTGCGCAAGCCGGCATCCGTTGTCGTGCATAAGGACACCCGCAATATCATCAACGAGGCTTTCCGCCTGGTGCGCACCAAGCTGGATTACTTTGCAGCGTCCGGTGAGGACGGCTCGAAGATCATCATGGTCACCTCGTTCAATCCCGGCAGCGGCAAGTCGTTCATCACGATGAACCTGACGCAGTCCTTCGCCATCAAGGGCAAGCGCGTGCTCGTGGTCGACGCAGACCTGCGTATGGCCACGCTGAGCAAGGCCGCAGGAATGAAAGCGGGCCAGCAAGGCATCTCTGCCTACCTTTCCGGAATGGTGACCGATGTGGACAGCCTGCTCATGCGCGGAGCGTTCGACGGAGATGTAGACGTGCTCCCCGTCGGCGTCATCCCGCCCAACCCGGCAGAAATCCTCCTGAGCGACCGTTTAGGAGAACTGTTCGAGAAAATGAAGGAGCGCTACGATTACATCTTCCTGGACTGCCCGCCCATCGAGATTGTAGCCGACGCCTCTATCATAAAGAAGTATGCGGACATCACGCTCTTCGTGGTCCGCGCCGGGCTGATGGATCGGCGCGTGCTCCCCGACGTGAACCAGATGTACCGCGAAGGCCAGTACAACCGTATGGTCATCGTACTCAATGCCACGAAGTATGTCAGCGGCAAGTACGGCAGTTACCGTTATGGTTACAGCTACGGCTACGGCAACCATTCCAACAATTACTACATGTCGAAGTAAAACCACCTGCTCCGGCGGGAAAACAACGAGCGCCGTCCGCGTCTTCAGAGAGATGCGGACGGCGCTTCTTTTATAGGGCCGGCCCGTTACGGTGACTATTGACGGCGGCCGCCGTTCTTTCCTGTGGAAAACTTGCTTAGACTTCGTCCGCACGGGCCTTAGGCCTGAAATTACGGGGCTAAGGCCCGTGCGGACGGCAATAGGGCGAGTAGAGGCCCGGGTGGGCGACTTATCCCAGCAGATAAGTCGCCGCGCGCCCGAGCGCGCGGCGCAGCAGGGCTACCAGCGTCCATGAAACGGCCAGGGCAATGACGCCGCCAACGAGAATCTGCAGACCTACCGGAACGTGTAGCGCGCGGACAAGCATGATGGCCGGTCCGGTGAAGAAGTAGTGGACCATGTAGATGCCGAAACCGCAGGCAGTCAGGCTGGCCAATAACCGGCGGATGCGGCCGGACCGGACGGGTATGTGTGCGCACAGTGCAAACAGGGGAACTGTCATCATGACCACGTTGGGGGAGCAGTAGTAGAAGAAAAGTTCCATCTCTTCCGCCGTAACGTCGGGCTGCTGCGTCATGGCGCGGAACCCGGTGAAGGTGACCAGCCAGCCTGTGGCGAAAAGCGGGATGCCTGCCAGCAGCGTGACGCGCAGGCTCGGCAGGTGGTGGCGCAGATAGTGCCCCAAGAGCAGGTAGCCGTTGAATCCGGCGAAGTAGTACAGCGCGTAAAACTCATTCCAGGAACAAGCCCCCCAGATGTAAGGGTCCGCAAAGGCCTTGAAGTACGGGATGAACAGCGTGACGCCCCACGCAGCGAGAAACTACAGCTTGGCCCGCTCGCTGGCTTTCTCCACCCAGGCCGAGAAGATGGGCATGTAGAGGTACAGGCCGATGAGCAGGTAGATGTACCACATGTGTACGTCCAGCAGGGAAAAGTTGAACGGCATCCAGGCGATATTGCGTAGCGAGGTAGTGAATTCCTGGTTGGTGGCGCCGTCGCCGGAGTAGGGGAAGAAGTTCAGGATGCACTCGGGCTCTTGTCCCAGCAGACCGGTTACCCAAGGAACCAGGTTGTAGAGCACGGACCAGATGAGAAACGGCCAGAGCACCGGCTGATGCGTTTCTTGTAGAAGGGACCAGTCTCCTGCCTGACGGGGAGCAGCAGCGCGCCGGTGAGCATCGCGAAGAGCGGGACGCAGGGACGAAGCGCAGAGCCGTAGGCCGCGCCCCACCACTTGATGTTCTCAATGTCAGGCGGCGTGGGGCCGGGATAAAAGTTAAACGGGTCGGCGCAGTGGCACATGATGACGGTAAGCATGGCTATCAGCCGGACGGTATCCAGCCATGCGATTCTTTCTTTTTGTAGCATGATATGTTTTAGGATAAGGTGGTTGATGCAGGGAGGAAAGTGACTTGATCCGTCGGGTATTGGAAGTGCTTGAGGCCGAAGGCAGGCAGCATGGCTATGAGGTGCTCCATGCACTCGGCGGCAAGCTGTTCGTAGCGCACGAACTGCGTTTCCGAGAAGTAGAACCACAGTTCCACCGGCAATCCGTGCGGCGTCGGGTCGAGCTGTCGCGCCATGAGCCATGCCCCGTCCTTTTCGTTGAGGATGTCCGGCTGTGCTGTCAGGTAGCGTTCGGCGTAGTGGCGGAAGAGGGTTAGGTTGGTGATGGCCTTCTGGTTTTTGAAGTCCTCGTCGGAAACCAGCTGCTTGGCGTGCAGCTGTTTCCTTTCTTCCGGACTGCAGAAGCGGATGGCGTGGATGTCGATGAGGAGCGCCCGCTTCACGCGGCGGGCCCCTTTGGCCTTCATACCTTCCCAATTCTGGAAGGAATCGCTGACCAGCGTATAGGGCGGTACGGTGGAAATGGTGTTGTCGAAGTTGCGCACCTTGACCGTGGTGAGCGTAACTTCCTCCACAATGCCGTTGATGTCCAGCTTCTTCAGCGTCACCCAGTCGCCGGGCTTCAGCATCTTGTTGACGGAAAGCTGTATGCCTGCCACCAGGCCCAATATGGAATCGCGGAACACGAGCATGAGTATCGTTGCTGCCGCACCCAGTCCGGCGATGAGGTTGAGCGGGTCCTTTCCGAAAAGTATGGCAATGATGACGATGCCGCCCAGACTGTACACAATCAGTTTCAGGAACTGCACGATGCCTACCAGGTGGTGGTTGCGGAAGCGCTCCTGCTCCGAGGTGTAAGTCGAAACGTTTGTCAGAAAAGACTTGAAGAACAGGATGAAGGCGACGGTGATGTAAATGCGTGCGGCGCCTTCCACGAAGCGGTAGACGGAGGCTTCGGGGTCCGGCGACAGGCAGTAGGGGAATAGCAGGTAGAAAATGAAGCCCGGTACGATGTGCCAGAGCGACTTGAGCACGGGGCGGTTCAGAAAGTAGTCGTCGACGGCTGTGTGTGTCTTTTCGACCAGGCGAATGATGACGGGCGTGATGAAGCGGTTGCCCGCCAGGCCGGCCAGTGCCGCTACGAGGGCAACGCCTGCCAGCATGAGCGCGACGGCGCATCCGGCCGCCGCAGACTGTGAAAGACTCAAGTCGGTGAAGAAGGCAAGCAATGAATCTTTGAGGTAGCTCATGGCGGATCAGTTGAGGGGGACGCGGTATTTACGGTAGTGGGGCGTCACGATGTGGTTGAAGTAAATCATGGAGACCGTGCTGAGAATCGCCCCGACGAAGTAGACCATGGCAAACGACGAGTGTTCAGCCACAATGCCGCTGCTCATGATGCCAATACCAATGCCGACGTCCCACGAGGTTAGGTATGTGCTGGTAGCCGTGGCACGCTGGTTCTTCTGGGCCAGGTTGATGTAGAGTGAGTTGTAGGCCGGAAAGATAATGCCGAAGCCGATGCCCTGCAACACGGGGACGATGAAGAAACAGGCCTTGGCAGAGGCGGGATACCATCCCATGAGCGGCTGACAGGCGGAGAGCAGCAGGAAAGCGGCTATGACAAGGAAAAGGCCATAGTGAATACATTCGGTGACGTAGCCCTTGTCGACGAAGCGCCCGGAAAACAGGCGCGAGACGCCCATGCCTGCCGCGAGCAGTACGAAGAAGAGCCCGGGCATAACCTGCAGGCCGATGCTTTCTACGTACATGGCGACGAAGTTTGTCGTGGCGCCGTAGGGGATAGAGAGCAGCAGCAGCGCGAGGCTGGCCGGGAGGCCGCGCAGCAGGATGAAGCGGTCCAGGGAAATTGCCGGACGGGGTATGCGCGGCTTCGGCTTTGTCCTGACACACATGGCCAGGCAGAAACCTATCCCGCAGGTGCACAGGCTGACCAGGAAAATCTTGTCGTAGGAGAGCGAGCCGTGCAGAAACAGTCCCGTCATCGGCCCGACGCTCATGGCGATGTTGTTGGCCAGGCCGTAGTAGCCCAGCCCTTCGCCCCGGCGCGAGGAGGGCATGATGTCTACGACGACCGTATTGCCCCCTACCGTGACCATGCCGAACGCCAGGCCGTGCGCCACGCGCAGTAACACGAAAGCCAGCAAGGCGCCTCCGACGATGTAGCCCAGGAACAGGATGGTGAAGACGCCGTAGGCCAGAAGATAAAGCGGCTTGCGGGCAAACGTATCGAGCAGATAGCCCGAAAAGGGGCGCACCATCAGGGCCGAGATGGTGTAGCAGCTCAGAATGATGCCGATGATGCCTTCCTCCAGCGTGAACTCTTCTTTCAGGTAGAAGGGCAGAAGCGGAATAAGCAACCAGAACCCGAAGTATAGCAGAAAGTTGGCTGCAAGTATGCAGCAGTACGATGGAGTAAACAGTCGGTCTTTCATGTCTGTTTTCAGAAAAAAATCCGTGCCGCCTTTCGTCGGCGGAGAAAAGGCGGCACGGGTCTGGAATATTCTTGCGGGTCAGTTGGCGGCGGTAAATTCGTCGAGGAAGCGGACGTCGTTTTCAGAGAACAGGCGCAGGTCCTTCACCTGGTATTTCAGGTTGGCGATGCGCTCTACGCCCATGCCGAATGCGTAGCCGTTGTAAATCTTGCTGTCTATGCCGTTGGCCTCGAGTACGTTCGGGTCCACCATGCCGCAGCCCAGGATTTCCACCCATCCGGTGTTCTTGCACAGCGAGCAGCCCTTTCCGCCGCAGATGTTGCACGAGATGTCCATCTCGGCGCTCGGTTCCGTGAAGGGGAAGTAGGAGGGACGCAGGCGTATTTTCGTGTCGGCGCTGAACATCTCCCGCGAAAAGGTGAGCAGGGCCTGCTTCAGGTCGGCAAAAGTCACGTCCTTGTCCACATAGAGTCCCTCCACTTGGTGGAAGAAACAGTGTGCGCGGGAGGAGATGGCCTCGTTGCGGTAAACGCGGCCCGGGCAAATCACCTTGATGGGCGGTTGCGTGGATTCCATGACGCGACTCTGCACTGAGCTCGTGTGGGTGCGGAGAATAATGTCGGGATGTTGCTCGATAAAGAAGGTGTCCTGCATGTCGCGCGCCGGATGGTCCGGAGCAAAGTTCATGGACGAGAAAACGTGCCAGTCATCCTCGACCTCAGGACCGTCGGCCAGCAGGAAACCCATGCGCGAGAAAATGTCTATGATCTCGTTCTTCACGATGGACAGCGGATGGCGCGTTCCCAGCCGGATGGGGTAGGGGCTACGTGTCAGGTCCAGCTGCTCTATTTCGCTCTCGTGTTGGTGCGACAGTTCCTCGCGCATGCCGTTAATCTTTTCCTGCAGGCTATTTTTCAGCTCGTTGAGCTGCATGCCGATGGCCCGTTTCTGCTCAGCCGGGACGGAGCGGAACTCTGCCATCATTTCGTTCACGATGCCTTTTTTCCCCAAGTATTTGATGCGGAGCGATTCCAACTCCTTTTCGTCCTTGGCCGTGAGGGACTGGATTTCGTTAAGTACGGCCTGAATCTTTTCTATCATACTGGATTGATAATTTTCGGTAACTCAAAAGTCAGCGCAAAGTTAGATATTTATTGGCAATTATTTGTTCCCCTCTCATGGAAAAGCCGTATTTTTGCCCTCGTTATAAGGATAAAGAAATGAAAACGCTTGTTGCATGTTTGATTCTGGCGCTGTTGCTCTCAGGCTGCAGGGGGAAAGACCGTCCCGTTGCGGAGCCCGACGAGCCACAATCGCGGGCTGACACGCTTGCGGCCGTTGATGCGGCCGTCAACGATGCCGACGAGCCTTCTGACGCTGTGGACCGCCTGTTCGACGACTTTATATATACGTTCATGCGGGACCGAACTTTTCAGTTAAAGCGTATCAGTTTCCCGCTCTCCAATCGTGTGGACGGCGTTGATCGTCCCATCGAACGGAAGCAATGGAAGTTCGACCCCCTTTATGCCCATAGTGACTTCTACACCATGATTTTCGACAGCGAGCGGGCTGTCTCGCGCGAGAAAGATCCGAAACTTGATCACGTCGAGGTGGAGTGGATTTACCTGAACCGCGGGCGCGTCAAGCAGTACATTTTCAGGAAGCAGAGCGGCAAATGGATGCTTGTAGGCCTTAACGCGCAGGACCTCAGCCAGAATGCCAATAGCGACTTCTACAAGTTCTATCACCGCTTTGCTTCCGACTCCGACTTCCAGCTGGCCCACATCGAAAACCCCTTTGAATTTCGCACGTTCGACTCCGATAATTTTCAGGAAATCGACGGTCTGCTCGATGTGGCCCAGTGGCCCGACTATTGCCCCACACTTCCCAGCGACGTCATGACCAATATCAACTACGGTCAGCACTACCGCGATTCAAAGGACCGGGTGCTTGTCCTGACCAGCCCTTCGGCCGGAATGAGCTGCACCTTGGTTTTCCAGAAGAAACAGGGAATCTGGAAACTTGTAGGGTTTGAAAACATCTGAAGTGCCAGACACAAAGACAACATGGAAACTTATACGGACTATCTACTCACCGCGCACAATACTTTTCACATAGCGGCCCGTTGCCGCAGATTTATCGCCTACAGTTCTGCTACCGAGCTGAGCCAGGTCCTGCAGGATCTGAACGCGGAGGCCCCGTTGCCCTGGCTTCACATTGGAGAAGGTAGCAACTTGCTGTTTACGCACGACTATCCCGGGACAGTGCTCCATTCCAAGATCCTGGGCGTGGAAGAAGTAGAGAGGTACGGCGATGAAGTTGTGTTGCGCGTCGGAGCTGGCGAGAACTGGGACCGGCTGGTGGCTTTCTGTGTGGAGCGCGGTTATCACGGCTTGGAGAATCTTTCCCTCATCCCCGGCGAGGTCGGGGCCAGCGCCGTGCAGAACATCGGAGCCTATGGCAGCGAGGCGGGCCAGTTCATCCGGCAGGTGGAAGGCATCGACGCCGCGACCGGTCAGCCGCGCGTGTTGCAGCACGACGACTGCCGCTATGCATACCGCGACAGCGTGTTCAAGCACGAATTGCGCGGGCGCTTCGTCGTCACCCACGTGTGCTACAAGCTCTCGCTCCGTTTCCAGCCTAACCTTTCCTACGGCGCGCTCCAGCGGGAAATGGCCGCCCGCCGGCTGGAAGCCCACAGGCTGACGCCGCAGGCTCTGCGCGAGTTCGTAGTCGACATCCGCAGGGCCAAGTTGCCCGATCCTGCCGAACTCGGGAGTGCCGGCTCGTTCTTTATGAATCCTGTGGTCGACAGGTCCGTCTGCGAGCGCCTCCTGGTGGACTATCCCGACATGCCGCACTACGAGGCACCCAACGGCTACAAGATACCCGCCGCCTGGCTGATTGAGCATAGCGGCTGGAAGGGCCGCCGTCTCGGCCCGGCCGGAGTCTACGACCGCCAGGCTCTGGTGCTGGTCAACTACGGCGGCGCCACCGGAGCCGACATCGTGCGGCTCAGCCAAGCTGTCAGTGCAGACGTGCTCGGCAAGTTTGGCATATCGCTCCAGCCCGAAGTGAACTTCATCTGATTTCCCCTTCATGCGACTTACTTTCTTAGGTACCGGGACCAGCGTCGGAGTGCCCCAGTTGGGGTGCGGCTGCGAGGTCTGTACCTCTGCCGACCCGCGGGACCGCCGTCTGCGCGCGTCCGTTCTGGTCGATGCGGAGGATGGAAGTCGTCTGCTCATAGACTGCGGTCCCGATTTCCGCACGCAAATGCTGCGGCAGGAGTTCCGTCCCCTCTGCGGCGTCTTGCTCACCCACGAGCACTATGACCACGTAGGCGGCTTGGACGACCTGAGACCCTTCTGCATCTACGGCCCGGTTCACATTTACGCCGATTCGGACTGCTGTGCTCACATCCGCGAACACATGGCCTACTGCTTGGGTGAGCACCGCTATCCCGGTTCCCCTCGCATCGAGCTGCATAGCTTGCCCCTTTATTCGGCGGACGATTTCGAACTCCGCCTGGGCCCGTTCCGCGTGCAGCCCGTCACGGTGGAGCACGGCAGGTTGCCCATATTGGGTTATCGTATCGGCTCGTTGGCCTATCTGTCGGACGTGAAGACCATCCGCCCCGAAGAGGAACGGAAGCTGAGGGGCGTAAATACGCTCATAGTCAATGCGCTGCGTCTCATTCCGCACGCCAGCCACCAGACCGTCGGCCAGGCCATTGCCCTGGCCCGCCGCGTGGGAGCGCAGCGGACCTATCTGACCCATCTCAGCCACCAGGCCGGCCTGGCTGCTCTGCTGGACGAGGAGTTGCCCGAAAATGTCCGTGCGGCCTACGATGGTCTGACCGTCGAAGTGTGACTTTGCCCGCTTGCCGCGCCCCCGCGCAAGGCGCGTCCGTGGCAGCGAAAACTTGCCCTATTCCCGTAAAAAATCCCCTAAGGGAAGGATTTACGGGGATAGGGCGCGTTCTTACGGGCCTAAGGCGCGTCCGCCCTTTCCGCGGTGCTGCCAGCAGCCGGACAAAGTCGGGCGCTGCCCTAACCGGTCTTCTCCCTCAAAAAAATCCGTTTTTTATGATTCGGGAAAATATATTTGGCTAAATTTGCAAGAGCAAAACA
>CALUIN010000041.1 GCA_944320745.1 uncultured Alloprevotella sp.
CGGTTACAGCCCCGGGGATCCACCTCTTCCCATTCCGAACAGAGCAGTTAAGCCCGGGCGCGCCGATGGTACTGCACGCAAGTGTGGGAGAGTAGGTCGCCGCCGTTTTTTTCAGAAGCGAACTCCGGTAGAAGTCCGGAGGAAGCGACAAGGGAAAGCGTCCCGCGCAACTCCGGAAGGAAGAGCGCGGGACGTTTTATTATGTCATTATTATGTGCCTGCGCGAGCGGGGGGAGTTCCAAAGTTTCCCAGTGGCTAAGCAGTCATTCTGAGTCAGGCGATATTAGATTATACGTCCGATATGCAGTTTTCCAGGGCCTGCGCACGATATTGCCGTACAAGATAATTTTCCTTCCTGCAATTCTTCAGTAAATCCGCTGAATGGTATGTAAATTAGAACTTTATTTCTGATCTATCGGATTTTGGCGCGGATTTCACGTTAGAAAATCCCTCTCAGACGTTTGGCCGAGAATGCAGAACTTCGTAACTTTGTGAACGTCATTAGCATAACTGCTCATAAGATTAACGATTGTGCAAATAAAGAAAATCACAGTAGGCCTGTTTGCAGCTATCGTGGGCGCACATTTTGCGTGCGCCCAATCGTTGGGGACCGACGCCCTTCCCGAACGCCCAACGGCAGAACGTTTGGTCCGCGAAGTACCGGCGGTAGCCGCAGTTCCTGAGGCCGCTTCTACATATCAGACGGAGTCCAGTAACAAGGATGGGGAGTCCATCGTACAGACAGCGTTGCAGTATTTAGGGGCGCGTTACCGCGCAGGCCATAGCGGTCCTTCCGCATTCGACTGCTCCGGCTTTACGAGCTATATTTATAAACTGGAGAATATATCCATCAGCCGTTCCTCGCGTTCGCAGTATCAGGAAGGCACGCCGATTCGCCAGATCGCGGACCTGCAGAAGGGCGATCTGGTATTTTTCGGTGGCTCGCGTTCCCGTCGAACGGTGGGCCACGTGGGCATCGTGACGGATGTTGACCCAGAAGGAAACGGCTTCAAGTTTATCCACGCAGCGCGTAATGGAGTCATTGTGAGCGATTCTAATTCCGCGTACTATTCCCGCCGCTACCTCGGCGCCCGGCGTATTCTTCCCGATTGAACCACACCGGGGCAGCTCTACTCCGCTGTGCTGCCGTGCTCCGGCTGTCCTGAGAGTCGGCAGAATGGCGGGTCTGGCGTGTATTGTCGTAGTGTGAGCGAGCCGTTGCCGACTCTTCGTTTCCCATCTTTTATCCACCAGCCAGTACGGCACCCCCGACAAACAAACATGTACTATCCCCTTGAATCAACGTCCGCAGGCATTCGGCCTGAGCACGTAGACCTCATCATACAGCGGCTCGTAGATTGGGCCATCGTTGCAGGCAAGCACATCCTGATCGCGCTTGTCGTCCTTCTTGTCGGCCGCATCCTCGTCAAGCTCGTTAACCGTTTCGTGGCGCGGATCCTGTCGCGTCAGCACATCGACGTCGGCGTACAGAGCTTTTTGCGCAGTTTGGTCAATATCCTCCTGACCCTCCTCCTTCTCGTCTCCGTCATCGGCGCGTTGGGAATCAACACCACTTCCTTTGCGGCCCTTCTCGCGTCGGCGGGTGTCGCCATCGGCGTGGCGCTTTCCGGAAATCTGCAGAATTTCGCCGGTGGCTTGGTGGTGCTGCTTTTCAAACCCTATAAGGTAGGCGACTGGATAGAGGCACAAGGCGTGCAGGGCAAAGTGCAGGAGATCCAGATATTCCATACGCTGCTCACCATGGCCGATAACAAGGTGGTCTATATCCCCAACGGCACCATGAGCACGGCCGTCATCATCAATTATACCCGCAACGGAACCCGCCGGATTGAGTGGAACATCGGCATAGACTACGGCGAAAGCGTGGACCGTGCCCGCGAGGCCATCCGCCGCGCCCTGGCCGAGGACAGTCGCATCCTGGCCGATCCGGCCCCTTTTATCGCTGTCGGCGCGCTGGCCGACAGCAGTGTCAACATCGTAGTCAGGGTATGGGTAAAGACGGACGATTACTGGCCCGTCTACCATGAGACGTTCAATCATATCTACGACACGTTCAACCGGGAGGGTATCGATTTCCCCTTCCCGCAGCAGACGGTACACATCATAAATCCGGAGGCAAAAGGGACTTCTGCGGAAAAATCGTAGTCAAAGTTTGCTGAATAAGAATTTATTGCGTATTTTTGCAACCCAAAGTGTGCCGTGAATAGGTAATAACGAAACAAAAATATCAGACGAAAATGATTGTAGTACCTGTGAAGGAGGGCGAAAACATCGAGCGCGCCCTTAAGAAATTCAAGAGAAAGTTTGAAAGAACCGGAGTGATGAAGGAACTCCGTGCTCGTCAGCAGTTTGACAAACCTTCCGTACGTAAGCGTTTGGCGAAGGAGCATGCCGTTTATGTTCAGAAACTGAGAACGGCAGAAGATTAAGCCATAGGCTTGAAGCCGGAACAAGAATGAAGGATGCAGGGGCCTTGGCCTTATGCATCCTTTTCCGTTTAGCGGTCGCCGGTCTGCCGGACCTCCTTCCCCGCCCGTAGCGGCTTGACCCCGCGGGCATTCGGCAGGGCTCCGTATCTCTGACGTTAGTCCCCGTATTTATAGGGCTAAGCCCCGTTTTTTCTCCCATAGGGCCCCTCCGCACGCGGCTAAGGGGCGTAGCCCTCCTTCCTATGCGGCGGCATCCTCCCTTGACTTCTGGTGGCGAGTGGCGAACCGCGCGGCCGGCGCGTACCCGCTATTAACAAATGCTTGTTATGGATCTGGTAAAAGATTTCTTACACTATCTGGCCGCCGACCGTGGCTGTTCGCCGCTGACGATACGTTCCTATGCCGACGCCCTGACCGGCTTCCTGCGCTATTTTTCGCAGCTGGACGAGGGGCTGACATGGGAAACGGTGGACGCCGATATCGTGCGCAGATGGATGGCGGACCGAATGCAGGCCGGGACGCAGCCTCAGACCGTGCGCCGTGCGCTCAGCGCCTTGCGCTCGTTCTACCACTACCTGCACATGATGGGCTACACCACGCTCCATCCCATGCAGCGCGTGCAGAATCCCAAGGTGCCCCGCCGCCTCCCCGCCTTCCTGAAAGAAGCGGAGATGGACCGTCTGCTGGACGACGTCCCCTTTCCCGACAACCGCCGCGGACGTCGGGACCACCTCATGCTCCTGACGTTTTACACGACCGGCGTGCGCGTGTCCGAACTCGTAGCACTGGACTACAACGATGTAAGCATCGCCCGCGGCGAACTGAAGGTGACGGGAAAGCGGAACAAGCAGCGCGTCGTGCCCTTCGGTAAGGAACTGTCCGAAGCCTTCACCCGCTTTGCCGCCGAGGACAGTCCCGACGGGCAGTGGCCGTCCGGCCCCGTGTTCCGCAACGGCCGCGGCGGCCGGCTCACCGCCGCGGAAGCCCGGCGCGTAGTCCGGCGCTACCTGTCGCTCGTCACCCCGCAGCAGAAGCGGTCCCCTCACGTGTTGCGCCACACGTTTGCTACCGTCATGCTCAACAACGGCGCCGACCTGGAGGCTGTGAAGGACCTTCTGGGTCATGAGAGCCTCGCCACAACAGAGGTCTACACGCACACCACGTTCAGCGAACTGAAACGTGCCTACGCCCAGGCCCACCCCCGCGCGGCGCATTGCGGCAATGACGGGGAGGGGGAGAAAAAGAAGATGAACTAAAAAATGTTATGGCGGATAAGAAATTGGCCCTTGCACTTGGAAGCAGCCTCGGAAATTGCTATATTCGCCCCATATAACGAAAAATGATGGCGCCGCCAGGCGGCCTAAAGTTGAACCCAGCCCTGTTGAGGGGCCCTTAAAAGAAGGAGGTTACTATGGAAATCAGAATCCAGTCCATCCATTTCAATGCTACTGAAAAGTTGCATGCGTTCATTGAGAAGAAAGTGGGCAAACTTGCCAAGAGTTGTGACAGCGCCACTACGGCCGAAGTCATTCTCAAGGTGGTGAAGCCGGAAACAGCCATGAACAAGGAGGTATCCATCCGCATTGACGTACCTGGGGCCAGCAAGCTGCACGCCGAAAAAGTCTGCGACACGTTCGAGGAAGGCGTGGACCAGTGCGTGGATGCCCTCCAGCGTCAGGCCGAGAAATACAAAGAAAAACAACGTGTCAAATAAAAAATCGGTTGAAAAGTTTTGTACGTAAAAAATAATGTCTAACTTTGCAGCCGTTTCGGGGATAGTCGGCGGCTGCGAAGTTTAGACGTAGCGCTTAAAACCCCGGGAAGGGCAAATTCCAGAGTGGCCAAATGGGGCAGACTGTAAATCTGCTGGCGTACGCCTTCGGTGGTTCGAATCCATCTTTGCCCACGCCTGCGGGCGATGCGGAAATAGCTCAGTTGATAGAGCACTAGCCTTCCAAGCTGGGGGTCGCGGGTTTGAGTCCCGTTTTCCGCTCAAAATTCTTGCTGTTATAGCTCAGCGGTAGAGCACTTCCTTGGTAAGGAAGAGGTCGTGAGTTCAAGTCTCACTAACAGCTCTTATTCGTGCTGTAATTATAGATTGGATAAAACATTCATATTTTAACAATAAAAGCTATGGCTAAAGAACATTTTGAGCGTACCAAACCGCATGTTAACATCGGTACCATCGGTCACGTGGATCACGGTAAGACGACGCTGACCGCCGCTATTACCAAGGTTTTGGCTGAAAGAGGTTTCTCGAAGACTGACGAAATCAAGTCTTTCGACCAGATCGATAACGCTCCCGAGGAGAAGGAGCGTGGTATCACGATCAATACCGCTCACGTGGAGTATGAGACCGCAAAGCGTCACTACGCTCACGTAGACTGCCCGGGTCACGCCGACTATGTGAAGAACATGGTGACTGGTGCTGCTCAGATGGACGGTGCTATCATCGTTGTAGCTGCTACGGACGGTCCTATGCCTCAGACCCGCGAGCACATCCTGCTTGCCCGTCAGGTGAACGTTCCCCGCTTGGTCGTATTCCTCAACAAGTGCGACATGGTGGACGATGAGGAGATGTTGGAGCTCGTTGAGATGGAAATGCGCGAACTGCTCGAGCAGTATGGCTTCGAGGAGGATACGCCTATCATCCGCGGTTCTGCTCTCGGTGCGCTCAACGGCGTGCAGAAGTGGGAGGATTCCGTCATGGAGCTGATGGATGCTGTAGACAATTGGATTCAGGAGCCCGTTCGCGACAAGGATAAGCCCTTCTTGATGCCTGTAGAGGACGTCTTCTCTATCACTGGCCGTGGTACGGTTGCTACGGGTCGTGTTGAGACTGGTGTTGTGAAGGTCGGTGACGAAGTTCAGATCCTTGGTCTCGGCGAAGACAAGAAGTCTGTCGTAACGGGTGTCGAGATGTTCCGCAAGATTCTCGACGAAGGTGAAGCCGGTGACAACGTAGGTCTGCTTCTCCGCGGTATCGACAAGAACGAGGTTCGCCGTGGTATGGTTATCACGCACCCGGGTGTCATCAAGCCGCACAAGAAGTTCAAGGCTTCCATCTACGTACTGAAGAAAGAGGAAGGTGGCCGCCACACTCCGTTCGGCAACAAGTATCGTCCTCAGTTCTACCTCCGCACCATGGACTGCACGGGTGAAATTCACTTGCCCGAAGGTGTAGAAATGGTGATGCCGGGCGATAACGTTGAGATTACCGTAGAGCTCATCTACGCTGTGGCTCTCAATGTAGGTCTTCGCTTCGCTATCCGCGAAGGTGGCCGTACGGTAGGTTCTGGCCAGATTACGGAAATCCTCGACTAATTTCGAGTCGGACATTTTCCAAGGTTAATCAAACACAGGTCCTCGTCGTAACGAGGCGAGGCCTGTATTTACGGGAATAGCTCAGTTGGTAGAGCACTGGTCTCCAAAACCAGGTGTCGGGAGTTCGAGCCTCTCTTCCCGTGCAAAAATAGAATAACATGTTCAAGAGCATAATTACCTATTGTAAGGAATCTTACGTAGAGTTAATACATAAGACCACTTGGCCTACGCGCAAAGAATTAACACATAGTGCGATAGTAGTTCTCATTGCTTCCATTGTTATCGCGCTGATAGTATTTGCGGAGGACAAGGTGTTCGAGACTCTTATGCAATTAGTTTACAGCATAAAATTCTGATCGCAATGGCTGAAGTAGAAATGTCTTGGTACGTTTTACGGGCTGTCAGCGGTAAGGAGTCTAAAGTCAAGGAGTACATTGATGCCGAAATAAAAAATGGCCGCTTGGGCGGTCATGTGGCACAGGTGCTGATTCCGACCGAGAAGGTTCTGCAAGTGCGGGGCGGTAAGCGCGTAGTAAAAGAACGTAATTACCTGCCCGGCTATGTCCTTGTAGAAGCCCGGCTGGTAGGCGAGATTGCGCACGAACTGCGCAATACGCCGAACGTCTTGGGTTTTCTTGGTGGTATGGACACTCCGACACCGCTTCGTCAGAGCGAGGTGAACAGAATCTTGGGCAAGGTGGACGAAATGCAGGAAGAGGCCGTCGAACCCGTTATGCCTTTCAGTGTGGGCGAATCCGTCAAGGTGACGGAAGGACCGTTCAACGGATTCTCCGGCGTAATCGAGAAGATCGACAACGAGAAGAAGAAGGTGACGGTGACCGTCAAGGTGTTCGGCCGCAGCACAGGCCTGGACTTAGGTTTTATGCAAATCGCGAAGGAGTGAGGGTAATGTTACGTGCTCTCTGCCCTTCAAACCAATCTCAATAATAACAATTAGAAATGGCGAAAGAAGTTGCTGGATTAATCAAGTTGCAGATTAAAGGCGGCGCTGCGAATCCATCTCCTCCCGTGGGCCCCGCATTGGGTTCTAAGGGAATCAACATCATGGATTTCTGCAAGCAGTTCAATGCCAGAACTCAGGAGCAGGCAGGCAAGGTTTTGCCGGTCGTCATTACATACTATAATGACAAGTCTTTTACGTTCGTCGTAAAGACTCCTCCTGTGGCAATCCAACTGCTTGAAGCTACCAAGAAGAAAAGCGGATCCGCACAGCCGAACCGTTCGAAGATTGCCGAGGTAACCTGGGATCAGGTAAGGGCTATCGCAGAAGATAAGATGCGTGACCTGAACTGCTTCACCGTGGAGGCGGCAATGAAGATGGTAGCTGGCACTGCTCGCAGTATGGGTATCACAATCAAGGGAGACTTCCCGGGTTAATAGATTAAACTTCAATTTTTGAAACATGAGTAAACTGACCAAGAACCAACAGTCGGTGGCTGACAAGATTGAAGCAGGGAAGGCTTACACCTTGAAGGAAGCTTCGGCTCTGGTAAAGGAAATCACCACGACGAAGTTCGATGCCTCTGTGGATATTGACATCCGCCTCGGTATAGATCCGCGTAAGTCAAACCAGATGGTACGCGGCGTCGTTTCCCTTCCCAACGGCACCGGCAAGCAAGTTCGCGTGCTCTGCCTTTGCCCGCCCGAAGTGGAAGCTGCTGCCAAGGATGCAGGTGCCGACTATGTTGGACTCGATGAATACATCGATAAGATCAAGGGTGGCTGGACTGACATTGACGTCATCATCACGATGCCCTCTATCATGGGTAAGATCGGTGCGCTCGGCCGAGTACTCGGTCCGCGCGGCTTGATGCCTAATCCCAAGAGCGGCACTGTGACCATGGACGTTGCCAAGGCCATCCGTGAGGTAAAGCAAGGAAAGATAGACTTCAAGGTGGACAAGACGGGTATCGTCCACACGTCCATCGGCAAGGTGTCCTTCACGGCCGATCAGATTTTCGGCAATGCCAAGGAGTTCATCGCTACGATTATCAAGCTGAAGCCTGCGTCCGCAAAAGGTACGTATATCAAGAGCATTTATATTTCCTCTACCATGAGCAAGGGTATCAAGGTTGACCCCAAATCTGTTGAAGAAAATTAAACTACTGAGTCATGAGAAAGGAAAATAAAGCGATAATTATCGATGAACTTGGCGCTAAGCTTAAGGAATATCCTCACTTTTACCTGGTTGATGTAACTGGCATGAACGCAGAAGCAACCAGCGCTCTACGGCGCAAGTGCTTCGAGTCCAACATCAAGATGGTGGTGGTGAAGAATACGCTTCTGCACAAGGCTTTCGAGGCTGCCGAGACGGATTACTCTCCGCTCTATGACTGCCTGAAGGGTACGACCGCCGTATTCTTTGCAGAGGTAGCCAACGCTCCCGCTAAGCTGATAAAGGATGTAAGCAAGAACGGCATTCCCGGCCTGAAAGCCGCTTACGCGGAGGAAGGATTCTATGTGGGAGCCGACCAGCTCGATGCACTCTGTGCTATTAAGAGCAAGGCTGAGGTTCTTGCAGAAGTGGTTGCCCTGTTGCAGTCGCCTGCAAGGAACGTTGTATCGGCGCTCCAGTCTGCTGGACAGACTATTCACGGTGTGCTTAAGACTTTGGGCGAGCGTCCTGAGTGATGACGCTTTGCCGACAAAATAAAAGAAATAAAACAAATTAAATACTAAAAGAAATGGCAGACATCAAAGCTATTGCTGAAGAATTGGTAAATTTGACAGTAAAGGAAGTAAACGAATTGGCAACGGTCCTGAAGGACGAGTATGGTATTGAACCCGCTGCTGCTGCTGTTGCAGTTGCTGCCGGTCCTGCTGCCGCTGCAGCTGCTCCCGCTGAAGAGAAGACGGCTTTCGACGTAGTTCTCAAGAGCGCAGGTGCTGCTAAGCTCCAGGTTGTCAAGGCTGTTAAGGAGGCTTGCGGCCTCGGTCTGAAGGAAGCTAAGGATCTCGTTGACGGCGCTCCCAGCAAGCTGAAGGAAGGCGTTGGCAAGGAAGAGGCTGAAGCTCTGAAGAAGGCTCTCGAGGAAGCAGGCGCCGAGGTAGAAATCGCCTGAAGATACTTCCCCGATATGGGGTTGGTTAAGAATCCTCTGGTAGAGGGTTCTTAACCTTTTTGTGTCTATAAATCAAGTTCAATCCTATAATTCATCGAATGTCTTCCAAAGTCATCAACCAACGTGTCAACTTTGCGTCCGTCAAGAATCCGATGCCTTATCCCGATTTCCTGGACGTTCAGTTAAAGTCTTTCAAGGATTTCCTCCAGCTAGACACCCCTTCGGAATTACGCAAGAACGACGGGCTGTACAAAGTTTTTGCGGAGAACTTTCCCATTGCGGACACCCGCAACAACTTTGTATTGGAGTTCCTCGATTATTACATCGACCCGCCACGCTACAGCATAGAGGAATGCCTGGAGCGGGGGTTATCGTACAGTGTGCCCCTGAAGGCCAAGCTCAAGCTCTACTGTACAGACCCCGACCATGAAGATTTCGATACGGTCGTTCAGGACGTCTTCCTTGGCCCGATTCCTTATATGACCGACGAGGGCACTTTTATTATAAACGGTGCCGAGCGCGTAGTGGTGTCGCAGCTGCACCGCTCACCGGGAGTGTTCTTTGGTTCAAGCATTCATGCTAACGGAACGCAGCTTTATTCCGCCCGTATTATCCCCTTCAAAGGATCTTGGATTGAATTTGCGACGGACATCAACAACGTGATGTACGCCTACATAGACCGAAAGAAGAAATTACCGGTCACCACACTGCTCCGCGCCATCGGGTTCGAAACGGATAAGGACATCCTTCAGATCTTCAACCTTGCAGAGGAGGTCAAGGTCAACAAGACGAACCTCAAGAAGGTGTTGGGACGCAAGCTGGCAGCCCGTGTACTGAAAAGCTGGGTCGAGGATTTCGTGGACGAGGATACCGGCGAGGTGGTTTCCATCGAGCGCAACGAGGTAATTCTGGACCGCGAAACGATTCTCGAGCCCGAGCACATTGACGAAATAATCGAGAGCGGAGCTCAGTCCATTCTCGTCCATCACGAAGAGGTGTCCGCTTCGGACTATTCCATTATCTTCAACACCCTGCAGAAGGACCCCTGCAACTCCGAGAAGGAAGCCGTGCTCTACATCTATCGTCAGCTGCGCAATGCCGACCCGGCCGACGACGCCAGTGCGCGCGAGGTCATCAACAACCTGTTCTTCTCAGAAAAGCGTTACGATCTGGGCGAGGTGGGCCGCTATCGTATCAACAAGAAGCTGGGTCTTTCGACCGATATAGACGTCCGCGTGCTGACCCGCGAGGACATCACCGAGATTATCAAGTATCTGGTAGAGCTTATCAATTCCAAGGCTTCGGTTGACGACATTGACCACCTGAGCAACCGCCGCGTACGCACTGTGGGTGAGCAGCTCTCCAACCAGTTCGCTATCGGTCTGGCGCGTATGAGCCGTACCATCCGCGAGCGCATGAATGTCCGGGACAACGAGGTCTTCACGCCGACGGACTTGATTAACGCCAAGACCATATCTTCTGTCATCAATTCTTTCTTCGGAACGAATGCCCTCTCGCAGTTCATGGACCAGACGAACCCGCTGGCCGAGGTGACCCACAAGCGCCGTCTCTCTGCGCTGGGACCCGGCGGTCTGTCACGTGAACGTGCAGGCTTCGAGGTTCGCGACGTGCACTATACGCACTACGGCCGCCTCTGCCCGATCGAGTCGCCTGAAGGCCCGAACATCGGTCTGATTTCCTCCCTCTGCGTTTACGCCAAGATCAACGACCTGGGATTCATCGAGACCCCGTACCGCAAGGTGGAGAACGGCCGTGTCGACCTGGATAATAACGATGTGGTCTACCTGTCCGCCGAGGAGGAAGAAGGGAAAATCATCGGCCAGGGCAACGCCCCGTTGCGCGATGACGGTACGTTTATCCGCGACCGCGTGAAGTGCCGTCAGGATGCCGACTACCCTGTTGTCCCGCCCTCGCAGGTGGAACTCATGGACGTTTCGCCGCAGCAGATCGGCTCTATCGCTGCCTCCCTTATCCCGTTCCTGGAGCACGATGATGCCCACCGCGCGCTGATGGGATCCAACATGATGCGCCAGGCCGTGCCTCTTATCCGCTCCGAGGCTCCTATTGTCGGCACGGGCATAGAAAAGCAGGTGTGCGAGGATTCCCGTACAATGATTACCGCCGAGGGCGAAGGCGTAGTGGACTACGTGGACGCAACGACCATCCGCATTACCTACGACCGCACGGAAGAGGAGGAGTTCGTCAGCTTCGAGCCTGCTACGAAGGAATATAAGATTCCCAAGTTCCGCCGCACGAACCAGAACATGACGATCGACCTGCGCCCGATTTGCGAGAAAGGGCAGCGCGTTAAGGCCGGAGACATCTTGACCGAAGGCTATGCTACGGAGAACGGTGAGCTGGCTTTGGGCCGTAACCTTCTCGTGGCCTACATGCCTTGGAAAGGCTATAACTATGAGGATGCCATCGTGCTCAACGAACGCATGGTGCGCGAGGACATCCTTACCTCCGTCCATGTGGACGAGTTCTCGCTCGAGGTGCGCGAGACCAAGCGCGGCATGGAGGAGCTGACCAACGACATCCCGAACGTGAGCGAGGACGCCACGAAGGACCTCGACGACAACGGTATTATCCGTATCGGCGCCCGTGTCAATCCCGGCGACATCCTTATCGGCAAGATTACGCCAAAGGGAGAGAGCGACCCCACGCCTGAGGAAAAACTGCTTCGCGCCATCTTCGGCGACAAGGCCGGCGACGTGAAGGACGCTTCGCTGAAAGCCAATCCTTCGCTTTCCGGCGTCGTTATTGGCAAGCGCCTCTTCGCCAAAGCGATAAAGAACCGTTCGTCCAAGGCTGCCGACAAGGTGAAGCTCCAGAAGCTCGACGACGATTTCGCCAAGGAAGCCGCCGACCTGAAGGCTGTGATGGTCGACAAGCTCATGACGCTTGTCCAGGACAAAGTCTCGCTCGGCATCAAGGACAACATCGGCAGCGAGGTAATCGCCAAAGGGGCAAAGTTCAGCAAGAGCGTGCTCAACAATCTGGACTACACGTCGGTGCAGCTGAGCAACTGGACGGACGACGAGCATACCAACGTGCTCGTGCGCAAGCTCGTCATCAACTACCTGAAGAAGTACAACGTCATGGACGCGGTGCTCAAACGCAAGAAATTCGCCATCACGATTGGCGACGAGCTGCCCTCCGGCATCATCCAGATGGCCAAGGTCTACGTAGCCAAGAAACGTAAAATCAGCGTGGGCGACAAGATGGCCGGACGTCACGGCAACAAAGGTATCGTGTCCAAGATCGTACGTCAGGAGGACATGCCGTTCCTGGCCGACGGAACGCCGGTCGACATCGTGCTGAACCCTCTGGGTGTGCCTTCGCGTATGAACCTGGGTCAGATCTTCGAGGCCGTACTCGGCGCGGCCGGCAAGCGTTTGGGCGTCAAGTTCGCCACTCCGATTTTCGACGGTGCCAAGCTCGAGGACCTCTGCGAGTGGACCGACAAGGCCGGCCTGCCCCGCTATTGCTCTACGCAGCTTTACGACGGCGGTACGGGTGAGCCTTTTGACCAGAAAGCCACGGTCGGCATCACCTACATGCTGAAGCTCGGCCACATGGTAGAGGACAAGATGCACGCCCGTTCCATCGGTCCTTACTCTCTCATCACCCAGCAGCCTCTTGGCGGTAAAGCCCAGTTCGGCGGCCAGCGTTTCGGAGAAATGGAGGTCTGGGCTATAGAGGCCTTCGGTGCCGCTCATGTACTCCAGGAGATCCTCACCATCAAGTCCGACGACGTCACAGGCCGTTCCAAAGCCTACGAAGCTATTGTCAAGGGCGACGCCATGCCTACTCCTGGCATACCCGAATCGCTCAACGTGCTCCTGCACGAGCTGCGCGGTCTCGGCCTGAGCATCACGCTGGACTAATCTTCGAGTTGTAACGCATAACTTACGATCATACACAAACAAGATATGGCATTTAAGAGAGACAATAAAATAAAGAGCAACTTTACGAAGATCACCATCGGGTTGGCCTCGCCCGAAGAGATCCTGGCCAACTCGTATGGCGAGGTGCTGAAACCCGAGACTATCAACTACCGCACCTACAAGCCCGAGCGTGACGGCCTTTTCTGCGAACGCATCTTCGGTCCGACGAAGGACTATGAGTGCCATTGCGGAAAGTACAAGCGCATTCGCTACAAGGGTATCGTCTGCGACCGTTGCGGTGTGGAGGTCACGGAGAAGAAGGTGCGCCGCGAGCGTGCAGGTCACATCCAGCTTGTCGTGCCTGTTGCCCATATTTGGTATTTCCGCTCGTTGCCCAATAAGATCGGCTATCTGCTGGGTCTTCCCACGAAGAAACTGGACTCTATTATATACTACGAGCGCTACATAGTTATACAGCCGGGCGTCCTCTCCGACGACATCGCGGCCAATGATCTGCTCACGGAGGACGAGTACCTCGACCTGCTGAAGAAGTTGCCGAAGGACAATCAGTACTTGGAGGATACCGATCCGAACAAGTTCATCGCCAAGATGGGAGCAGAGGCCGTTTACGACTTGCTCTGCCGCCTCAATCTGGACGATCTCTCCTACGAGCTTCGTGCGCGGGCCAATTCCGACACCTCCGTGCAGCGCAAGAACGATGCCCTGAAGCGCTTGCAGGTAGTCGAGGCCTTCCGCTCCAGCCGTGACCGGAACCGTCCAGAGTGGATGATTATGAAGATCATTCCCGTGACGCCGCCCGATCTCCGTCCGCTCGTGGCTCTCGATGGCGGACGCTTCGCCACGTCAGACCTCAACGACCTTTACCGCCGCGTCCTTATCCGCAACAACCGCCTGAAGCGACTGCTCGAAATCAAGGCGCCCGAGGTCATCCTCCGCAACGAGAAGCGTATGTTGCAGGAGGCAGTCGACAGCCTCTTCGACAATTCGCGCAAGAGCAGCGCCGTCAAGAGCGACAGTAACCGTCCGCTGAAATCCCTGTCAGACTATCTGAAGGGCAAGCAGGGCCGTTTCCGTCAGAACCTGCTCGGTAAGCGTGTCGACTATTCCGCACGTTCCGTGATTGTCGTCGGCCCCGAGCTGAAGATGGGCGAGTGCGGCTTGCCCAAACTCATGGCCGCCGAGCTGTACAAGCCGTTTATCATCCGCAAGCTCATCGAGCGCGGCATCGTTAAGACCGTCAAGAGCGCCAAGAAGATTGTGGACCGCCGCGAGCCCGTCATCTGGGACATCCTCGAGTACGTCATGAAGGGGCACCCCGTGCTCCTCAACCGTGCCCCGACGCTTCACCGTCTCGGCATCCAGGCCTTCCAGCCCAAGCTCATCGAGGGCAAGGCCATCCAGCTGCATCCGCTGGCCTGCACCGCCTTCAACGCCGACTTCGACGGCGACCAGATGGCCGTTCATTTGCCGCTGAGCAACGAGGCCATCCTCGAAGCGCAGATGCTGATGCTCCAGAGCCACAACATCCTCAATCCGGCCAATGGCGCTCCCATCACCGTGCCGTCCCAGGATATGGTCCTCGGTCTTTACTACATCACCAAGCTGCGTCCCGGCTCCAAGGGCGCGGGGCTCACGTTCTACGGTCCCGAGGAAGCCATCATCGCCTTCAACGAGAAGCGCGTTGACGTGCACGCTCCGGTCAAGGTACTGGTGGACGACATCGATGAGAACGGAAATCCGTACAAGCACATCGTAGAGACCTCCGTCGGCCGCGTCATTGTCAACGAGATTATCCCCAGCGAGGTAGGCTTCGTCAATACCATTATCTCCAAGAAGTCTCTGCGCGACATCATCTCCCGCGTCATCAAGGGAGTCGGCATGGCGCGCGCCTGCGACTTCCTCGACGGCATCAAGAACCTCGGTTACCGCATGGCCTATGAGGGCGGTCTGTCCTTCAATCTCGACGATATAATCATTCCAAAGGAGAAGGAAACCATCGTACAGCGCGGAAATGAGGAAATCGAGCAGGTCACGATGAACTACAACATGGGTTTCATCACCGACAACGAACGCTACAACCAGGTTATCGATACCTGGACGCACGTCAATACGGACCTGAAGAAAACCCTCATGAAGCAGATGACCGAGGCCGACCAAGGCTTCAATGCCGTCTTCATGATGCTCGACTCCGGAGCCCGTGGTTCTGCCGATCAGATTGCCCAGCTCGCCGGTATGCGTGGTCTGATGGCCAAGCCCCAGAAGGCCGGTGCCGAGGGCGCTCAGATTATTGAGAACCCGATTCTCTCCAACTTCAAGGAGGGCATGTCCGTGCTCGAGTACTTCATCTCCACCCACGGTGCCCGTAAGGGTCTTGCCGATACCGCCCTCAAGACGGCCGACGCCGGATACCTCACGCGCCGTCTCGTCGATGTGTCGCACGATGTCATTATCACCGAGGAGGATTGCGGCACGCTGCGCGGCCTTGTCTGCACTGCCCTCAAGGATGGCGATGAAGTCATCTCCTCTTTGGGCGAGCGTATCCTGGGCCGTGTCTCCGTTCACGACATCATTCACCCCACCACGGGCAAGCTCATCGTAGCGGCCGGCGAGGAAATCACGGAGTCCATTGTCGCCGAGATCGAGGCTTCGCCCATCGAGAGCGTCGAAATCCGTTCCGTGCTGACGTGTGAGAGCAAGCACGGCGTCTGCATGAAGTGCTACGGCCGCAACCTGGCCACGAGCCGCATGGTTCAGAAGGGAGAGGCCGTCGGTGTCATTGCCGCACAGTCCATCGGCGAGCCGGGTACGCAGCTGACCCTCCGTACGTTCCACGCCGGCGGTATCGCCAGCAACGCCGCCGCCAATGCCACCATCGTGGCCAAGAGCGACAGCCGTCTTGAGTTCGAAGAGCTCCGTACGGTCGACGTCACCAACGAGGACGGCTCTGCCGGCAAGGTGGTCGTAGGCCGTCTGGCCGAAGTCCGCTTCATCGACGAGAATACCGGCATCATCCTCTCCACGCAAAACATCCCCTACGGCTCGCAGCTCTTCGTCAATGACGGCGACCATGTGGACAAGGGGACCGTCATCGCCAAGTGGGACCCGTTCAACGCGGTCATCGTGACGGAGAGTGCCGGTACCATCCAGTTCGAGGATGTCAAGGAAGGTATGACCTATCGTGTCGAGGAAGACGAAGCCACCGGTTTGCGTGAGCGTATCGTCATCGAGTCCAAGGAGCGCGGCCGTGTGCCTTCCGCTCATATCCTGGACGACAACGGCGACGTCATCCGCACGTACAACTTCCCCATCAACAGCCACATCGTGGTCGAGGACGGACAGAAGCTCAAGGCCGGCGACATTCTTGTCAAGATCCCGCGTGCAGTCGGCAAGGCCGGCGACATCACCGGCGGTCTGCCCCGTGTGACCGAGCTCTTCGAAGCCCGCAACCCGAGCAACCCCGCCGTGGTTTCCGAGATCGACGGCGAAATCTCTATGGGTTCCGTCAAGCGCGGCCACCGCGAGATTATCGTCACCTCCAAGCTCGGAGAAGTCAAGAAGTACCTCGTGCCCCTTTCCAAGCAGATTCTGGTACAGGAGAACGACTACGTCCGCGCCGGTACGCCGCTGTCCGACGGTTCCATCACGCCGTCCGACATCTTGGCTATCAAGGGCCCAACGGCTGTGCAGGAGTACATCGTCAACGAGATTCAGGACGTCTATCGTCTGCAGGGTGTGAAAATCAATGACAAGCACTTCGAAGTCATCGTCCGCCAGATGATGCGCAAGGTGCAGATAGACGAACCCGGCGATACCCGCTTCCTCGAGCAGCAGATCGTTGACAAACTCGACTTCATCGAGGAGAACGACCGCATCTGGGGCAAGAAGGTAGTCACCGACGCCGGCGACAGCGAGACGATGAAGGAAGGTATGATTGTCACAGCCCGCCGTTTGCGCGATGAGAACTCTCAGCTCAAGCGTCGCGACTTGCGGCTCGTCCAGGTGCGCGACGCCCAGGCTGCCACATCCATCCAGATTCTCCAGGGTATCACGCGCGCGGCCTTGCAGACCAAGAGCTTCATGTCCGCCGCCTCGTTCCAGGAGACGACCAAGGTGCTCAACGAAGCTGCCATCAGCGGCAAGACCGATTACCTCGAGGGCATGAAGGAGAACGTCATTTGCGGGCATCTCATCCCGGCCGGTACGGGTCTGCGTGAATTTTCCAAGATCGTCGTCGGCGATGCCGATGAATACGAGAAACTCCAGCAACAGGACGAGGAATTGCAGCCGGAGGCTGCCTCCTGACCGTTTCCTGACTGCCTGGGAGCATAATCCTGATTAGATACAGGCCCCGGTGCTTAGCGCCGGGGCCTGTTTGTTTTCCATTTCTCCGCAGGCCAGTTTGCGGCAAAAGCAGATATAGAAATTATGGTACTCTCTCCACAGCACGACCCCATGGGCATGGCAATCCGCGATTACTACGAGGGTTGCCCCCTGCAGCCGCTGCGCGTGTTCTCGCCCCAGTTTGAGGACGATGAGTTCCCCGTCGAAACATTATTCCGCGCAGTCCCCGACATGTCCGGTCTGGAGCGCGAAGCCCTCCGCTTGTGTCGCGGCCGGGTGCTCGATGTCGGTGCGGGTGCCGGCTGTCACAGTCTGGCCTTGCAAAGCGCCGGACAGACCGTCACGGCGGTGGACATTTCTCCGCATTCTGTCGAGACCATGCGGCGCCGCGGGGTGCGTGATGTCCGCCTGGCGGACTTCTTTGCCGATGAGGTCGGCGGACCCTACGACACGCTCCTGTTCCTCATGAACGGGCTCGGACTGGCCGGGACTCTGGCCGCCTTGCCCCGCCTCCTGGAGCGTTGCGCCGTGCTGCTTGCCCCCGGCGGGCAGATCTTGGCAGATTCGTCGGACTTGTGCTACCTCTTCGAGGACGAGGACGGCTCTCTGGATGACCTGCCCGATTCCCGGTATTATGGCGAGGTGGACTACGTCATGCGCTACGGCTCCGTCGCCGGCCGTCCGTTCGGCTGGCTTTATGTCGATGCCGGCACGCTCTGCCGCGCGGCCCGCAGTGCCGGTTTCCGGTGCCGGGTGGTCTCTACCGGGCCGCACTATGATTACCTTGCCTGCCTGGAGCGGGCGGACTGACCCTTTGACCCACTGCAATAACGGGCGCGGATGTCCGGGAAGTTTTCCCGGGTATCCGCGCCCGTTTTCGTACGTGCCGGCCTGAGCCTTATTTCGTCCGTTTTACGGTGTAGATCACCTTACCGTTCTTGTCCACGAAGTGCAGGTCCAGCTCCTTCTTGTCCGCCGCGATGACGGTAAATCCAGGTTCGGGGCTGCAGAACTGCGTCCCTTCTACGGGATTCACCTCGCGCGCCAGCGAGGCCGAGGAGTTGACAACGTAGTCCGTGCGGCTGCCTTTCGGCTTCAGATGCTGGAAGTTGTGGATGTGTCCGCACGCGTAGACGTCTACGTTGTAGCGCGCCAGGATTTTGCCTACGCGTTCCTGCATGTTAGCCCGTTCCGACTCCTCCTTCGGGGTTTCGGCGTAGATGGGGTGGTGGCCGATGACAATCACCCAGTCCTCGCGGGCTGCCTTCAGCTCGCCCTCCAGCCACTGCAGCTGTGCGTCGATGTCCTGCTCTGCCGCGTCGTGGTATTTCTCCGGCTTCTCGCGGTAGCGGTCGATGAGCGGAGTCGTGTCTATCATGATGAAGCGCAGCGTCACGCCGTCCTCGTCGAACGTCTTCGTATAGTAGCGAGCCGGCATCATCCAGCGGCGGCTCACGCCCGAGTAGTCAATGACGGCCTGCGTGTTGCCGCGGTATTCATGGTTGCCCAAGATGGGGTACCAGGGAATCATCAGTTCCGGGTGCGAGTAAATCAGCTCGAAGTTCGTCATCCAGAGCGGGTCCTGCGTGCTGGCCACGCCCCAGAAGTGATGCACGTCGCCGGCCGCGAAAACGCATTCCGGCCCAATGGTTTCGGCCATGCGGCCCATGGTCTCGGCAATGGGCTTTTGGTCATAGTAACCGTTGCGCCCCAGGTCGTTCGCCATGAAAAAGTTCGCCGTCCTTTTGAGGCCCTCCCAGTCGGCGGGTGTCTGTGCAGCGAGCGTAGCGCTCAGCAGGAGGCACAGGCTCAGTAAGAGTTTCTTCATAAGAAAAATTGTGGTTGAAAAGAAACCGGGCGGGAGGCGGTAGCTCCGTCTTTACCCGTCCGGTTTGGTTATTAATGAAATGAATGACTCAGCATGTCCGTTTTTCGTCTGTCATCAGCGAGTGCCGAATGCGCCGAAGTAGTTGGCAGGTGCCGGCGTCGTGTAGGTCTTACCGCCTACGGAAAGTCCGTCCGTGCCGAAGAAAGGCATCATGTTGGCATCGTTGCCGGTGTAGGCGCCCTGCAGTACCGGGGAGGTGGCGGCTACGTGGAAGTCCCAGCTGGAATCCAGCACGTAGTCCGTCAGCGGGTTGGTCATGTAGGGGAAGTTGACGAACTGCGGGTCCGTGTCGGGGTCGCCGGCCGATGTGCTGAAGATGCTGTGGAGGTCGATGGCATCGGGATAAACGTCGTCGTTCGGAGCTGTCAGGCTCAGGTAAGCGTTCGTCGTGCCGTCTGCAACGTCCTGCGGGAGTGTGCTTTCAGCCGTACCGGCCGTATAGTAGTTATAGTCGATGACGCATTCCAGGGCAGCACCTTCCGCGCCGTCGTCCAGACCCGGGTTACCCCAGTCCGGCGTCATGGCCTTGAACTTGCAGTTGACGAGCAGATTGTTGAAGACGCTGGCCAGGGCCTGTTTCTCTACATAGATGCAGCCGCCCTTCACGCCGTCGCGGCGCCATCCGGCGTTGACAATCGTGTTGTTGTAGGCGCGGATCATGGCCTGGTGGCGTCCGGTCTCGTCGTTCTGTCCGGAGGAGGCCAGCTTCAGACCGTTTGTGTTCGGTGAGTAAATCAGGTTGAAGGCAGCGTCCACGCGGCATCCGGCTTTCACGTTGATGGCCTCGCCGCCCGTAGAGCCGTTGGCGTAGAACGTGTTGTTGTGGATCGTAGCCTCGCCGCCCATCAGGTAGATGGCGTCGGACGCGCCGTAGCGCAGGGTGCTGTTGGTGATGACGTAGCGGCCGTTCACGTTGTTCGTCGTGATCTGCGGGTCGTAGTCGTCGCCCGGCGTATAGATGCCCTTCAGGCCCGACGGAGAGTCCTGCGACACCATGCCGCCGGTGTATTCGATGATGGTGTGGTCGATAAGCATTTCCGGGCATTTCTCCGTGGCCACGATGCCGCCCCAGAGTCCGCGGAAGGCGTTGGCGGTGGTGCGCTGGTCTTCGGCCACTGTCAGGCGGACAGGATTCTCGGCCGTGCCCTTGCAGTAGAGGCTGCCGTCGACGATGAACTCTATCGGCGTGTGGCTGGCACCGACGCCGTTGTCGTCGAATACGACGGTGACGCCTTCTTCAATGGTGAGGCTCTGGCCCTCGGGCACAGTGAGGTGATGGCCGCTGACGGTAATCGTCGAGCCGGCTTCCCATGTGCCGTACACGGTGTCGTTTGCCGTGATTTCTTCTCCGCCGCCCGGCGGAGTTACCGGGGTGTCGGGCGTGTCGTTGTCGTCGCTGCAAGCCGTAAAGGCCGAGGCTGAGATGGCCAGCATGGCCATCAGAATCGTTTTTGCTTTCATATTGAAAAAAATGGAGTGATGTTTCTTGGGAAATGAGGTCAGAGCTTGAAGCGCACGCCGACGAGGAAACTCTGCCCGTAGCGTTCCTTGCGTTCCAGGATGCCGCCCTTGTGGCGCTCGGCCTGCGTTGCGTTTTCGTTGCGCCAGTTCTTCTTAGTGAACTGCACGACGGGCAGGTTCAGCAGGTTGTTGGCCTTGGCGAAGAGGCTGAATCCGCTGTCGCCGAAGCGCTTCTCGAGCGAGAAATCCAGTTGCGGGTAGCCGTCTTCCCAGCTGTCGTTCTTGTAGAATCGCGAGACGATGGCCAGGCGCTGGCCCGTGTAGTTGAAGGCCAGCTGGGCGTCCCATCCGTTCTCCGTGTCTTTGTAGAGTAGGGCAACGTTGAACACGTGGCTGGCCTGGCCGAAGAGCGGGCGCGTCTCGCGCACGGTCTTTGTCACGACCGTAGCCTCGCTGTTGGGGTCCGTGTTGGCCACTTCTATCGTCTTGTCCGTCGTGATGCTGGAGTGCGTGTAAGTATAGTTCAGTCGGACGCCGAAGCGGTTGAAGTACTTCGTCAGGTCCAGTTCCACGCCGAAGTTGTTGGCCGTACCGAAGTTCTCAGGCGTGTAGTACGTGTCCTGTCCGCTGGTCTCCATACCGTATTCTATAGGGTCCTTGATGTGCTTGTAGAAGAGGCCCACCATAATCTGTTCGGAAGGAGAGGGGAACCACTCGTAGCGCAGGTCGAGGTTGTCGGCCACGGTGTGCTTCAGGTCCGGGTTGCCGCGTTCCTTGTAGTCTTCGTTGATAATGTTGTAGGGCACGATCTCGAAGAAGCTCGGCCGGTTGATGGCGCGGGCGTAGGAGAAGCGCAGGTTGGCGTTCTCGTGCACCTCAAACTTGGCGTGGAAGTCCGGGAGGAAGTCCCAGTACTTCTGGTACGCCTCGTTGCGTGCGCCTTCCGTGGGGTGCTTCAGGTAGTAGCCCTGGTTCGTGTGCTCGGCGCGCAGGCCGGCCGTGAAGTACCAGCGGCCGAAGGTCAGCTTGCCCAGCACGTAAGCGGCTCCCACCTTTTCCGAGGCGTCGTAGTTGAGCGGGTCGGTCAGGATGCCGAAGCGGGGCGGCTCCAGGTCCAGCTCGTCGAAGTTCGTCCAGTCCTCGCCGCGCACCTGTGAGCGGTTGTCGTCCGGAGCGGTGAAGACGTATTCGTTATAGAAGCTCGAGCGCTTCTTGTCGCGGTACATGCCGCCGCCCTGCACGTCGAGTGTGCCGAAGGGGACGTCGAAGTGGTACGTCAGGTCCGCGTAGGCTGCCCAGTCTTCGTCCGAGTTGTGCTCCCAGCGCCGCGTTGCCGCCCGGTCCACCGAGAGCGTTTGCAGGCCGCTGCGCGAGGTGGTCAGGTTGATCTGCGTATTGTCCGGCGTGCGGTTTGTGGCTTTCGAGTAGACGGCGCGCCAGTCCACCTCCAGCTGTTCGTCCGCCAGCCGGTGCTCGCCGGCCAGTGTCGAGTTGAAGATGCCCTGCTTGTTCAGGCGCAGGCGTATCTGCTCCTCGTCGGTGGCTTGCGCGTCGCGCACCTGCTGGTTACGGAAGAAGATGTAACCGTTGTACCAGGTCAGCTTGTGGAACTTCGCAAGCTGGTAGTCCAGCTTCAGGTGCGCGCCCAGGCGCGTCTGCTGCTCCGAAAAGTCGCGGTAGGTCGTTTCGCCGTAGGACGAAGAGCCCGGCTCGTAATAGATATCGCTGCTTTTGCCGCGGTGGTTGTTCTGGAAACTCAAGGCCGCCATGACGCCTAACTTCTTGTTGAAGAAGCGATCGCCGTAGGAAGCGCCCAGGGTGAAGTCCGGGACAAACTTCAGGCTGTTCGTGTGCAGGTTCTTCATGGTGAAGTCCGAGGCGGACACGCGGTAGTCCTCTCCGTGCAGCTCGTTGGGCGACTTGGACCGTATGCCCGAGGTCTCGAAGGATGCGAACGAGCGGTCGAAATAGAGGCTGCTGTAACCGGCAGAGGCGTTCACGGTCAGCGTGCGGCGGTCCGGCGCGTCCTTCATGACGAGGTTCACCGCGCCGCCGATGCCGTCGCCTTCAAGGTCGGCCGTGAGCGACTTGTGCACCTCGATGCGGTCCAGCAGTTCGGCCGGGAAGATGTCCAGCGGCACGTAGCGGTTCTTGTTGTCCGGGCTCGGGATTTTGATGCCGTTCACCAGCGTGTAGTTATAGCGCTTGTCCATGCCGCGCAGGATGGCATACTGCCCCTCGCCCGACTCGCTGCGCTCGAGCGTGATGCCCGACATGCGGCCCAGGGCGTTGCCCACCGTCAGGTCCGGAGACAGTTCTATGGCCTTGGCGCTCATCACGTTGACCACGTTCATGGCGCGCTTCTCCATGCTCCGTGCGCCGGCTTCCGTGCGCCCCGGGTTGAAGGCAAAGACCGTAGCCTCGCCCAGCTGCGTCGTCATCTCGTCCATCGGTATGGAAATCTCCGCGTCCGTGCTGCTCACCGTGTACTCGCGGCTGCTGTATCCCAGACAGGAGCACACCAGCGTGAGGCTCTTGCCCGTGCGTTCCAGGCGGAACGAGCCGTCGAGTCCTGTCGTCGTCCCGTGCTGGCGGTCGTCCTTGAAGTAAACAGTCGCACCGATAATCCGCTCGCCCGTGGCGGCGTCGATAATCTCGCCTTTCAGGAATTTCGTGTCCGTATCCGTCGTCCCGTCCGGCACGTCCGCTATTGCGGGGAAGCCCGTCAGCAGGGCTGTTCCCAGGGCCAAGGCCCATCTACCATGTTGCATTAAATAGACTATATTGTTTCCGGGTGCAAAAGTACGGCGGCCGCATTACAAAGATGTTTCACCCTTGTTGCAATTCTGTAAATACGTATTTTAACAAGTCAGACACTCCGCGCTGTATTTTTTTAGAAATACGGCGGGGCTTCGTCCCGGGAATCCGGCACTGTGCCAAGGCGCTCTCCGCCGCTGGCCGGGCTGGCTCCCGGCGCGGCCTTGTCCGCCCGCCACGGGGCTTAGCCCCGTAGTCACGGGAATAGGGCGAGGAGCTACGGGCCCTATCCCCGTGGCTGCGCGGCGCAGGGCGCAAAAAAAAGTCCGCCGCGGCAGGACTGCCGCGACGGACTGTGGGAAAGGGGTGTGAAAACCGGCTGCGCTTAAGCCTTGCCTTCGGGCATGCCGAAGGGGGTAGCGGTGCGGCCGCCCGGCTGGGGCTCCATGCCCGGCAGGTTGATGACGCCGAAAGCCTTCTCGTACTTCGCGATGTTGTCCTGGAGGGCCAGGAGCAGACGCTTGGCGTGCTCGGGAGCCAGCACGATGCGGCTCTTGACGTTTGCCTTGGGCACGCCCGGCAGCACGCGGATGAAGTCAAGCACCACCTCGGCGCTGGAGTGCGTGATGATGGCGAGGTTTGCATACGTGCCCTCGGCCACTTCCGGAGAGAGCTCGATCTTCAGCTGGTTTTCGTTGTTGTTGTTCTGATTTTCCATGATGTGATGAATATTGTGAAAAATAATATGAATGTGCGGTCCATGCCGGCGCCCGGCGCCTGCGTGCTGCCCCCTGGGGGAATGCTCGCAGGCAAAATTAATGGATTGTGCCGGAATGACCAAATTTGCCCCTCCCCTTTCTTCCGAAAAAAGCGCTGACGTCCACCGCCCCGTCCTCGGCTCTGCGGTCGCGCCCGCCGTCAGGTTAAACTTTTTTTAGTCCGGAAAAAGGGCTGCGGTGTTGGCGGGAGCGGAATTTTCCGTAATTTTGCGACATGCCCTGCCGGCCGCAGCCGCGGCCGGCGGCAGGCACGAACGCTAAAATATAAATGCGTATGAAAAGAATCGTTACGATGTTTTTGCTGGGTGCCGCCACGCTGACGGCTGGCGCCCAGTGTGTCGAGGGGCACAAGTTCCTGGACAACTGGTCTGTCGGACTGATGGGCGGCGCGGAGAATCCCACGACGCGCAGCTACTTCGGCCACACGCGCGGCGTGCTCGGAGTGGAGCTGACCAAGCAGATTACGCCCGCTTTCGGACTGGGCGTCGAGACCGTGGCTGGCTTCAACACCACGGGCAGCTATACGGCCGTCGACAACCTGAACACAAGCCTCTTGGGCAAGGTGAACTTTTCCAACCTGTTCTGGGCCTACACGGGCACGCCCCGGCTCTTCGAGGTGGAGGGCGTAGTCGGCGTGGGCTTCAGCCACTTCTTCGGAGAAAGCCCCTGCTACGAGGCCGCCTCCGGCAACGCGCTGACGTCGAAGTTCGGACTGAACTTCAACTTCAACCTGGGCCAGGAGAAAGCCTGGACCGTGGCCTTGAAACCGGCCATCGTCTACGGACTTGAGGGCGGACAGAAGGCGACCGACGTACAGTACAACGTGAATAACTCCGTACTGGAGCTCACGGCTGGCGTGGTCTACCACTTCCGCAGCAGCAACCACAAGCACCACTTCACCCTCCTGAAGGCCTACGACCAGGCCGAGGTCGATGCCCTCAACGCCAAGGTCAACGACCTGCGCGGCATGCTGGCCGACCGCGACCGCGAACTGCGCGAGAAGGAGGCCGAGGTGCGCGGCCTCCAGCAGGAGCTCAACGACTGCCGCAACCGGCAGCCCGTTGTCCAGCGCGTAGTGAACACGCGCCAGACCATGGAGTCCGTCATCACCTTCCGCCAGGGCAAGAGCACCGTGGACGCCTCGCAGCAGCCCAATGTGGAGCGCGTGGCTACCTATCTGAAGAACCATCCCGAGGCAAAGGTCGTCATCAAGGGCTATGCCTCGCCCGAGGGCAGCGCGGAGGTCAACGCCCGCCTGGCCCGCGAGCGCGCCGAAGCCGTGAAGGACATTCTCGTGAAGAAGTACCGCATCTCCTCCAGCCGCATCACGGCCGAAGGGCAGGGTGTAGGCAATCTCTTCTCCGAGCCGGACTGGAACCGCGTCAGCATCTGCACCCTCGACGAGGGACGTTGAGCAACTGCTGCCGATTCTGAAATTTAGGCCGGGCGGCTCCGCGAGGAGGCCGTCCGGCCTTTTCCATGCCATCCGCTGCATTCGTTCTGCAGCCCCGTATCCTTCAGCACACGGGCCCTAACCCCGTGCGGACTGCGCCCGGCCCCGTGAGAACGGGACTATGGAAAGATGCTCAGCTCCTTTTCCGTCCCCGCCGGTCTCGCTTCCGCGGGGACGCGAGGCCCGGCATCCGGCATTTCGGGTGGCCTGCCGCTTGTGTTCACGACGGGAAATGCGTAATTTTGAAGCGCTGGCTGCTCCTGCCGGCAATCCGTGCGGCCGCGCCCTGTGGCGGCGGTAGCCTTTCTCCAGGCTGCGCCCGCGCCCGCCGCGCCCGGCTCGGCCACCCCATGCTCCGGACGGGACGACAGAAGCGGTCCGGCGGCCGGACAGGCATCCAAGGACGCTCACACTTAAACATTAAGATATGCACAACTGTTTTTCACGTATCGTTCTCAGCACCCTCCTGCTGCTGGCCGGGCCGGCGGCGCGGGCCGGCGACGGACTGACCGCCGACGAGGCCGCGGCCGAAGCCGCACGCCAGCTGGCGGCCCTCCGTCAGGCCGACGCTGAGACCAACCGCCGCGTATGGGCGGACCGCATCGTTGTCCGCGACACGCTCCGTATGCCCTTGCTGTACAAAGTGTTCGGCACGGCTCCGGCCGACGGTCGCAGCCTTTACATCTCGATGCACGGCGGCGGAAATGTCCAGGCCGCCGTCAACGACCAGCAATGGCACAACCAGATAGCTCTGTATGCTCCGGCCGAGGGCGTTTACGTGGCGCCCCGTGCCCCTTTTGACGACTGGAACATGTGGTTCCGTCCGCAGATGGACGATTTCTTCGGCGCGCTCATCTGGGCCGCCGTCTGCGAGCAGGGCGTGAACCCGGACAAAGTCTATCTCCTGGGCTATTCGGCCGGAGGCGACGGCGTGTGGCGCATGGCCCCGCGCATGGCGGACCGTTGGGCGGCCGCTTCCATGATGGCCGGCCATCCCGGCGAATCGTCGCAGGTGAATCTGCTCCACGTGCCCTACATGATCTGGATGGGCGCGCTCGACAGCGCCTACTCGCGCAATGTGCTGGCCGCGCGCCGGGCGGCAGTGATGGACAGCCTGGCCCGCAGGGCGCCCGGCGGCTACGTTCACGCTACGCACATTCTGCCCGGCAAGGGGCATTGGATGGACCGTGCCGATACGGCCGCCATCGGCTGGATGGCTCGTTTCCGGCGGACGGAGAATCCGCGCCGCGTCGTCTGGCGGCAGGAGCAGGTCGTGCGCCCCGCCCTCTATTGGCTGGAGGCGGACGTGCGGACCGCGCGCGAGGGGATGCGCGTCGACGCCACGGTGCGCGACAACCGCGTGGAACTGGAGCGCTGCGACTATCCGCGCCTGACGATATGTCTGAACGATGCGCTGGCCGACCTTGACCGGCCGGTCACCGTCGTCTACCGCGGTCGCACGCTGTTCTGCGGCCGCCTGCGGCGCAGTGCCGCCACCATTGCGCGCACAGTGCGCGAGCGGCGCGATCCCGGGCTGGTCTATTGTGCGGAAGTGACCGTCGACGTGCCGCAACAGCCCGACTCCACGGCCGCGGCGGGGCAAGGGGACTGAAGGCAGCGGCCGCGGCAGACGGACAACGGCCGCGGCAGCGGGGCGGAGAACCCTGCGCCGCGGCCGTGGCCGTCGTTTTTGCGGAATATATTAATATAACGTGAGTTCGATGAATTTAGAATAAGGCAAGCTGTGTATCCAATGTGCGTTGTACATGGATGCAAGGC
>CALUIN010000042.1 GCA_944320745.1 uncultured Alloprevotella sp.
CCTTCTACACTTTTCAGATATTCCACAATAAGGTGAAAATCGTTCCAAAGGTTCAATAATTCATTGTTTAAGGGTACTCTGCGGGACAAATCGTTGAAATTGCGGTTTGCCCTTTTGTTTTTATATCCATAAGGTTTGTATATGAACCGTTTAGCATAAAGAATACATTGACGCTCTTAGGTTCAATATCGCCCGAATTTTTATCATAGACAAATCCATCAGAAATAAGGGCTTCCGTAGCTTCCGCTTTCCTTACAGTCATCGGGACATGCTGCAATATAAAAATATGCGGATGAATTGGAGCAACTGATCGCTGGAGGTGCTGACCCAATAAAGCCAGTCCCTGTACCGCAAAAGATATAAAATACGGATGATAAGATCGAGCAATACTTGTGAAAATATAAAATACACCTTGGTAAATGACGCGAGGTCGAACGGTTGACACGCACGAAGCCGCCGCAAGGTGCCCCGCTCAGGAACTTTTCCACCACTTCCAGCTTCCTCCCGACGGTGAAGCACGAACCGTCCTCCATGTGGAAGACGCTGTTGTTGTTCGATGCCTCCACCCATACGATGTCCGCATAGTGGAGAACCACATAATGCGACGTCTTCACCGGGCGGAATGCGAAGACCTCGTTGGCAAGCATCTCTTCCACCGTGGTGGCAGGGGTTACACACTCGCGAGCGTCGTTCACGCTCACATCCATACTCTGACTTTCAAAGTCAAATACAATGGTTACTTTCTTCATGTTGTATAAAGAATTGAGGTTTCTATACCACCGCATGAACTGAAAACCGATTGGATTTTCAGCGAACCATTGCATTGACAAGGAAAAGGAAAAAGAGGGATATGAGGAGTAGAAAATTGTGTTAAGATACTAAATCACAGGCTTTTCAATAAGCTTAGGAAAGAAAGAGGAACAACAGGAACTTGTGACATATTGTCCTGCTGTTCCTCTTAGAATATGTTTCAGTTTTGACGTTGCAACGTAAGTGGAACACCATCACTGCCGGTCGCATACCGCCAGTCTGTACCTGCGTTGTTCAGTGCTGCGTTCATGGCATTCATGGCAGTTTCCCATGTCGTCGAGCCTTCCACTTTCGTGGTTCCGCCGTTGTTGGTCTGGTCTTCGCCAATGCCGCTGCTCTGATTGTTATCCCAGTAGCAAGCAGTGACGGTGCCGGAACTAAAGTCGTCTTTGAAGTTCCGTCCCACTACGCCGCCTGTGCTTCCTGACGCTCCGGTGACGCTGCCCGTGGCATAACAGGCGATGACGGCATTGTATACGTTATCGCCGACCACACCGCCGACATGCTTAGCATCACCTTTGACATTGCCCGTGGCATAGCAGGCGATAAGTTGAGATCTTCCGGTGAACTCTCCCACTACGCCGCCGGCCCAGGAATAATCAAGACTGTTCTTTGTCGCGGTGACGTCGCCTGTAGAGCTGCAGGCGGTGATAGAAGCATTGCTTTTTCCCGCTATACCGCCGACACGAGACAAACCTTCCACCGTGGCGGAGGAGTGGCAGCCGGTGATGCTGCCGTTGTTATGCCATCCTGCTATGCCGCCTGCAATATCGGCATCTTTCGCCTTCACGCTTCCCTCTACCGTGCAGCCGGTGATAGTGCCATTGTTTTCCCCCACGATGCCGCCAACACAAACAGATAACAATTTAGCCGAACTTGTCACGCTGCCCGATACCGAGCAATTCTCGATGGTGCCTCTATTCTCTCCCGCTATGGCACCTACATTGGAAGTAGAGGCTGTTATGTTCACATCGTCCAATGTCAGGTTCTTCACCGTACCGCCTTCGGCGATGGAGGCGAACAGTCCTACGTTCATTGTCGATTTGTTGATAGTCAGCCCCGTGATAGTCTTTCCGCCACCGTCAAAGATGCCCGCATAACCTTGTATTGGCGTCCAGTTACTTCCGCCATCTGTAACTACAGGCAGGGTGATGTCGTCTGCGAGGGTGCAGTTCAGCGAGAGGTCGCTTTGTACTTCCGTTGCCCAAGCCTCAAAGGCTGCAGGAGAAGACACGATGTATGTGGTGCCGCCATCGGCAATCTCCAGTCCGATGATTTCTGTTGGCGTACTGCCCCAAGTTGTTTGGACGCTTGCCGTGAAGTTGACCGTGGTCCATCCGGCGCCATCCACGTCGCCACGCAAGATGACGTGCTTGTTCGGACCGAGGGGCACACTTGTGATGTTCACGTCACCGCCTCCGGCGTTGAGCGTCAGGTTTTGGGTGGCGTCTTCCACCAAGGCATAGAAGAAGAATTGGTCGCCATCAGATCCCGAACCTGGGGAAGAGTGTGTATAAGTGGTGGCATCGCCGCTTACCTTCCCTTCCAAGACATTGAAACTACTGTATTTCTTGGGTATGGTGATGTCAATCGTTTTTGAGGTTGGCACCACCGTAGTGGACTGCAATGAAACCTTGGTCACGGCATGGGTAAGTTCGACCTCAATGTTATCACCTCCATCCCATACTTCACTTGTCTGGTAGGCAATACCAGCCTTTCCTGTTTCAGAGGCAATGGTTACATCTGTCAAATCTGTCGCTGTATAATAGCTCATGCCTCCATCTGCCCAAAACAGGAAGGTGTAGTCCTTTTCCGGATTCAGCATGATGTTGGTAAGGGTGTAGGTTCCATTTGCCTCATCCATTTTCCGTACGGCACCTTTCGTCCATTCGGCTTCATCTTTTTCTTTTTCAAGTATCTGAATCAGGCAACGGTCAAGAGGGCCTTCATCAGTTGTGGTGGCGCGCGTCTGCACACCATCGCCAACGGCGGCCGAGAGGGTGACGGGCACGAGGCCGTCAGGCCCCGTGTCCGTCATCACTTCATCTTGGCTGCAAGATGCCAGCAGCACGGCGGCTGCCAACATCGCGAAAATGTTTCGTTTGATGTTCATCGTTTCTTTTATCTGTTTTTTAGTCTCCTTTTAAGCTGATACGCCAGCCTATCAGTGCGCTTTCCATCATAGTGGCCACCGTCTCCCTATTCGGGGAGGGTGGGGTCAGAGCCCACCATCAAAGTCTTCCGTTACTTCAGGCTTCCAAACCTCGCTTACTGTGGCCGTGATATAGCCATCAACCAGTCCGGCATTGTAGATGTTTCCCTTCACCGTGATGTGAGTGTTGGCTGAAACGGGTACCTCATTGATTACAATGGCAGGATTTTTCAACGGGCCATTGTAATGCAAGGCAAGTCTCTGTGTGCTGCCGTCGCCCAAGACGTAGAAATGGCCTACTTCCGTATTGGCATCATAAGTCGTAGAGGCGGCACTAAACGTATAGCCGTTATCAACCTGCCCTGTCACTTCTCCCGTTTCCACGTTGTACTCGCTGTACACGGCCGGCACAGTGACAGTAAACGGCCATTTATCGCTGACCTCGAACTCAGATTCCGTCATCACGGTCACACGGGAAACGACATGCTTCAAATCGATTTCTACGCCATCCGCATTCCAGGGGTTGTTGTCGATTTTTCCAGCCCACGCGATGGTCTGCCCGTTGGTGTATGCCACGGCTTTCAAGTCCGCGGGAGCGTTGCTTTTGTCGTCGTTTGTTTTTTCCGTGTCCGCCCAGAAGAGGAAGTCGTAGGTTTCGTTCCCATTGAGGTACACCAGAGTGCTGAAAGTGCCGCCGTTCGAGCCCATCTCTATGGGTTCGGAATTGCCGTCTGCCAAAGGATTGCCGTCTTTATCAAGTATCTGCACGTAGCAGCGCGCAGCGGCGGCATCGCCTGAGGCGCGTGTCTGCATCCCGTCTGTGGGCAGGGAGGCGGTGATGGTCATCGGCTTCAGACCCTCGTTGTTGAGTACTG
>CALUIN010000043.1 GCA_944320745.1 uncultured Alloprevotella sp.
ACGATGGTTTTAAATATAATCTGCGTAATCTGATTAATCGAATGCTAGGTGATCTCGACTATGTAAAATGAATGTATATAAGTAAAATAATTTTATCTACAAAAAAGAAAGCAGATGGCGTGGTGGAAATACTCAATACCAAAGGCTCTGAATTTTCTCTTTTTGATGAGAATTTCCTGAAAGAAATTGCTGATATGAAAGAGAAAAACTTTGCACTCGAACTGCTCAAACGCTTGCTTGAAGAGCATATCAAAAAGCACGCTAAAAAGAGAATGGTTGAAGCCGAAAAATTCAGCGAAATGCTCGATGCTCGTCTTGCCGAATATTTGCGTGGATTGATTTCCAACGAGGAGGTTATCAAAGAACTGCTTAAAATGGCGCAAGAGCTGAAAGCAAATGCAGAACAAGCGTCTGAATTGGGGCTGACCGAAGAAGAACAAGCTTTTTATGATGCCTTGACAAAACCGCAAGCTGTACGGGATTTCTACGAAAATGACCAACTTGTTGCTATGGCAAAGGAATTAACTGAAGCCTTACGCAGTAGTAAAACCATTGATTGGCGACAGAAAGAATCAGCTCGTGCCAAGATGCGCTCTATGGTAAAACGATTGCTCAAAAAGTACAAGTACCCGCCTGAAGAACAAGAAGCAGCCCTCGAAACCGTTATCCGTCAATGCGAACTATATGCAGATTCTGATGATAATTAGTACACAATAATTATTTGATGCAAATAATTTAGGCAAGTATGTCCGCTATTATTCTTCCCACTTGTTTCACCGCAGCTGGATGCGGTTTGGTTTCATGCCCGCTCATCCTTCTTTTTATTGCCGCGGTAAGGTGTACGAGCAGTTTGGGACATTTGACCTCTCGTACAAGGTGGCGGCCGATTTCGAGAATCTGCTCAGACTGATTTTCGTTCATCGTATCCGCACCCGTTACATCCCGAAAGATTTTGTGACCATGCGTACTGGAGGCGCTTCGTCGTCAGGTTTGCGCAGCCACAGGCAAATTATGCACGACCACCTGCGCGCCTTGCGGCAGAACGGGGTGTATTCCAATCTGTTTTTTCTTTGCATCCGTTATCCATATAAAATTTTCGAGATCGCGCTGACGCGGCTAAACAGGAATTTATGGGCGGGCAATAAGCAAAAGTGACATAATACACTTATTTAACAGACATTACGCGGACTGAGCAGTTTGTTTATTGCAATGTCATATATCAGATGAATTATTGATATGACATCAAAGAAAGTACTTTCCATGAGGACGTCGATACCGACAACGCTAACCTTCGTTACCTCCTGATCGATGCGCGGGCCATAGCCGCATACGAAGTAGCCGTGTGTGGCCGAAATATAGAACAGCTGCAACTAATGGAGCAAATATTCAAGTTATGATACGGCAGACTAAAGGAATGTTTCAGGGGGCGGACGGACGCAACTATGCGGCCGTTTTCGCTCTTGTAGCCTCACTATTCTTCCTGTGGGGCTTTGCACACAGCATCCTTGACGTGCTCAACAAGCATTTTCAGGATGTGCTGGTTATCTCCAAGGCGCGCAGTGCCTTGGTGCAGGCAATGGTCTATGGTGGCTATTTTCTCATGGCCATCCCGGCGGGACGCATCATCCGCCGGTGGGGTTACCGCACGGGCATTGTCACTGGACTATTGCTCTATGGTATCGGTGCGTTGCTGTTCGTTCCCGGTGGACGATTGATGTCCTTCCCGTTCTTCCTGCTTTGCCTGTTCATTATAGGCTGTGGGCTGACTTGCCTGGAAACCTCCGCCAATCCCTACGTCACCGTGTTGGGAGAGAAACGGTCAGCGGCAGGCAGGCTCAACCTCGCGCAGGCGCTCAATGGGCTTGGCTGGGTGGTAGGGCCTATGGTCGGGGGAATGCTAATCCTGGGCGATGACGGTGGCAACATATCCTTGCCCTATGCGGTTATTGGCTGCGTGGTGATCATTCTGGGTGTAGTGTTTTCCCGATTGCGTCTGCCGTCACCTGATGAACCGGAGGAGAGGACAGACATGGCGTCTAAGGCCGCACCATCGCTTGTCGTTTCTGTTTGGCGCATTCGCTCTTTTCGTTATGGAGTGGGGGCCTTGTTGCTCTATGTGGCCGCACAGACCGGAATCAACTCGTTCTTTATCAACTATGTTCTCGAAGCAGACACCGTGCTAAGCCCATCGACGGCAGCGATGATGCTTTCCATTGGCGGCATGGGACTGTTCATGCTGGGGCGTTTGCTGGGTTCATTCATATTGAAGGCTGTTGCCCCGGCGCGGCTAATGACCCTCTGCTCCACGGGAGCGGCGCTCTGCATGGCATGTACCATCCTCCTGAACGGCACGGCCGGCATCATATTCCTCTGCCTCACATACCTGTTTGAGAGTGTGATGTTCCCTACTATTTTCTCAATGGCCCTCATCGATGTGAGCGGCAACAATACAAAGACCGCGTCCTCTTACCTTGTCATGTCTATAGTTGGCGGAGCCCTTGCCCCGGTCATAATGGGCTGGCTTGGAGAAAACAACATGGCGCTCGGCTTTCTCATCCCCTTCTTCTGCTTCATCTTCATCATGTTCTACGCACTCTCCTATAAGCGGTTGAGACAGAGAATGCAATAATCAGAATTAAATCAATCGGAAGCATAGTTCCTATATCCTATGTTCATCGATGCGCGGGCAGCTACAGGCTGGCAGAAGAGCCGTACACGGAACACTTTGAATGGAGTGCCGGCGAAGAAATAACTACCACCGGTCTTCCGGCCACCAGACCGAATTAGGTTCTTTGGGAAAGAGAAGCCCTTGCCCGACAAAACGGGCAGGGGCTTCTCTTTGTCTTAATGCCCCCCTTCTCCGAAAGCTCGGCGAATGTCGGAGGGGCATGCTGTAGTGGCTACTTTAGCAGGAAGTCAATCAGACGCTTGTCCGCGTTCGGGAACAACTCTTGAAAATGTCGTTCCATTCGCCGGCGCGACTCTTCGGGAGTGCAGCCGGGATGGCAGCTGTCCTTACCCAGGAAGGCTTCAGGCGTGGTGAGCAGCGACCATCCCCAGCCGTAGTCACGCCCGTGCCGGTCTTTCGGATATACAAAATCTTCCGTGATAATGCGGCAGCCCATTTCAAGGCGTGAGAGATAGGCGTCAAACCTGCCGCGCATCTTTGTTCCTGTAAAGCCGCAGGCTTTGCGCAGGTCGCGGGTAATCATGCTGCCGTTTTCCTGCAAAGTCTGGAGTATCATGTCCTCAATGCTGCCATCCTCCGGATGCGGGAACACGCTCCGACGCCAGTTGCAGAAGTCCGGCCACCACCTGCGGCTGATAAAGGCGGCTTTCCGATCGAAGAATTTGCCGTATGCACATCCGCTCTCCCGGATGATGTTGCCCTTCCATTCCCATAGCGGCCATTCCCATCCGCCGTCGGGCAACGTGACGTAACGGCACTCCTCGTCAACCGCTTCTTCAGCCGACCATCCGCTCAGTCCCATGCGCAGCAGCGGCAAAAAGCCGATTTCGTTGATATATTCAATCAACCCGCTGCAATTATGTATCTCGTTTATTTTCATTACAGCTTATTCATGTGTTCGGACAAGAGTTCCTTAGAATCTTATCCATACTTTTCCCTTTGGCGAGTTCGTCAACGAGTTTGTCAAGGTATCTTATCTCACGCATTAGCGGTTCTGCAATGTTCTCGACCCGGACGCCACAGACCGTTCCCTTGATAAGCAGGCGGTCGGGATTCAGCCGTGGGGCGTTCTGGAAGAAAGCGCCGTATGTAATGTCGGTGGCAAGCATCGCCGCGAGCTGTCCGGGCGTGTACCCTGTGAGCCATTGTACGATCTGCCGCACCTCGCTTTCCGTCCGCCCATTTCGTTCGGCCTTGGCGATCAGCAAGGGGTAGGTCATGGCCAACGGCATCTGATATACTTTGTTTGTCTCCATGATTTCGTTGATGGGTTGGTTGAGACAAAGTTATTGTTTTTTGAACACACCTGCAATTTGTTGCCCCGTTTTTCACTATAAGCAGACCGACAGCTATCGCGGGGAATAATAATAGTGAGAAGTCAGACAGCCAAGATAATAGATGAATGTCTCAAGCCTATACTCACCCCTGAGCGCATCGGTGCGCTTACCGCTTGCCCGGACATTCTGTGTGAACTCCATGTGAACTGCGATTAGGGAAATGTCCAGTGGGTTAGGGATGAAATTTTCTGGCCCTATTGGAGTTTTGACGAGGATAAGCCCAGCGGCACTCCATTTTATTGTATCCCGCAATACATCGAGAAAAAAAATTCCATACATACTTATCTTTCCGCAGTAAATTGTTTTCCAGGCCATTTGTGTACATCTCGCCGCATGCGAGGACGTGGATCTAAAATCGTAAATCAAAGGCCGATCGTTGCATTTTTCTGAAAATCGTTTTGCCGTATCGAAATAAGTCTGTTTCTTTGCGCTAACAAAATTGTTAGTCTAATCGGATAAACATAAATGTTATACAAAATGGGTAAGGAATATAGTCAATCACAGGATACGGAGACAAGAATCCTTCGGGCAGCCGAGCGAGAATTTCTTGAGAAAGGCTTTGCTGGGGCAAGGACTGCCTCTATCGCCGAAGCGGCCGGCGTGACGCATGCCATGCTGCACTACTATTTCCGCACGAAGGACAAACTCTTTGAGCGGATAGTTTCGGAGAAGATAAATATGTTGGGCGATATTATATTGAGCGCCATCGGCGATGACAACCTGCCGCTGGAGGAAAGGATCCGTCAAAGCGTAGAGCGGCATTTTGATTTTATTTCCTCCAATCGCGACTTGCCCAGATTCATTGTGAACGAGGTTCTCGCTCGCCCTGAACATGTCGATATAATGAAGCGGAACATACCCGCTATCGTCAGCAGCCTTCTGAGCAATCTTCAGCGCGAGATTGACGAATATGCCGCGAGAGGACTCTGCCAACGAGTCGATGCCCGGATGCTGCTGGTAGACATTGTGTCGCTCAACGTGTTTCCGTTCATGGCGGCGCCTATCGTATATGGCGCGTTGGGAGATGCCTACAAAGACTATGACGAATTCCTGGCTATCCGTAAAAAGGAGAATGTAGAAACCATTTTGAGGAAACTCAAAATTCATTGATTATGTGGAAACCGTATCTGTTACTGGCCTTGTCGCTGTTGACGAGCGCCTGTATGTCCGCCCAAGTGACGTTGGAAGAGTGTGTCACTCTTGCGCAAAACAACTATCCGCTAATTAGGAAGTACGATTTGCTGAACCAAACGAAAGACGTGAAGCTCTCGGACATCAACAAAAGCTGGCTGCCGCAAATCCAGGTGTACGGACAGGGAACTGTACAGAACGAGACGCCCTCATTTCCCGAATCGCTGGCAGGGATTATCTCCCAGACAGGCACGTCCATTGCCGGACTGAACGAATGGCAATATAAGGTAGGGGCCGGCATCAGCCAAAACATTTGGGACGGGGGTGCTGCGAAGGCCGAAAGGAAGAGGGAGCGCGCCGACGATGCGGAGCGACGGGCAGCTTTGGACATTCAGCTTTACGCCGTCCGCGAAAGGGTGGAAGCCCTGTATTTTGGTATTCTGCTCATCGAAGAGCAAGCGCGTCAAATCCGAAACATGCAGACCCTGCTCCAAAACAATCTGGACAAGCTGCGGACAATGCAAGAAAACGGAACAGCCATGCAAAGCGACGCAGACATGGTAGAGGCGCAATACCTGAGTATTTCACAACAGCTTATTCAGGCGGAGAGCGCTTCAAAGAGCTACCGGAGTGTGCTGGAGCTGTTCACCGGGAAAAGCCTGGCGGGGCTGGAACTGGTGAAACCGGATGCCGCTATCCCCCAAGACCTGCTGCCCGACCGTCCCGAGCAGCGGCATTTCGAGGCACAACTGCAAGCCAATGAAGCACGGGACGCCAGCATCACTGCCAGCATGATGCCCCGCGTCGGGCTGTTTGCCGAGACTTATTACGGCTATCCGGGATTCGACTATTTCGAGAGCATGATGAACCGGGATCCGTCGTTCAACATTTTGGCAGGAGTAAAGGTGTCATGGAATATTGGAGCGTTTTACACGATGAAGAACAACAGGCGGAAACTGCGTCTCTCTTCGGACAACATAGCGGTGGAGCGTGACGTGTTCCTGTTCAACACGAATCTGCGGACGCGGTCGCAGCTTGACCATATCAACGAGTTGAAAGCTGTCATGGAAAAGAACAGCAGGATAGTGGAACTCCGCACCCGTGTGCGGAAAGCGGCCGAGGCGCAACTGGCGGGTGGAGTCATAGATGCCACCGACCTGCTTGCCAAACTGACAGACGAGAAACAGGCGCGTCTCAACGCTTCTTACCATGAAATCCAACTTCTGCAAAGCATTTACCAACTTAAATACACCTTGAATAAATGAAAAATCCTGCATTCTTCTCGGTATTAATCCTCGTATTGGCTTCCTGCCAGGATTCCGAAAAGTTTGACGCTACAGGCATCTTCGAGGCAACGACTGTAACCGTATCATCGGAAACCAGCGGGAAACTGGTTTCGTTTGACATTGAAGAGGGCGACAGCCTTAGAATGGGGCAGCAGGTGGGGCAGGTGGATACGACTTTGCTTGTGCTGCAACAGAAGCAACTGCATAGCCAGCAACGCTCCGCCGAGAAGTCCTCGCCGGACATCGCGGCACAGGCCGCGGCGTTGAGGTCGCGAATTGCCCACCAGCAGAACGAGTGCGACCGCATAGCCAGACTGCTGGCCAGCGGAGCCGCCACGCAGAAACAAAGCGACGATGCCCAAGCCGAACTCCGCACCCTGCACGGACAATTGGAGGGCTTGCTCTCCACATTGGACAAGAACCGCAGTTCCATCACGGAAAGCGCTTCCGCCCTGCAATATCAGAAAGAGCAGGTCGAAGAACAGATACGCAAGAGCAGCATTACCGCACCCATAGCCGGCACCGTCCTCCAGAAGTATGCCGAACGGGGAGAGTATGCCACGCCCGGAAGGCCGCTTTTCAAAATGGCTAACCTCGGTGACATCTATCTCCGATGCTATTTCACGGCTTCTCAGTTGGCCCACATCCGGATCGGGCAGCGTGTGACGGTTATTGCCGACTTCGGCGGAGACGAGCAATATGAATATCCGGGAAAAATCACATGGATTGCACAGGAAAGCGAGTTCACTCCGAAGTCTATCCAGACGAAGGATTCAAGGGCAAATCTGGTATATGCGGTAAAAGTAGCCGTTAAAAATGATGGCCGTCTGAAACTCGGACAGTATGGAGAGGTGCGCTTATGAGATGTGCGGTTGAAATTCAAGGATTGACCAAGCGATATGGGAAACTTGTGGCGCTCGACCATGTGAGTTTTTCTGTGCCCGAAGGCACACTGTTCGGCCTCATCGGGCCGGACGGGGCAGGCAAGACCACCCTATACCAGATACTGACCACACTGCTCGGTCCCGACGAGGGGAGCGCTACCGTGGCAGGCTGGGATGTGGTGAAGGATTACAAAAAATTGCGTGCTGAGATTGGCTACATGCCGGAGCGGTTTTCCCTCTATCCCGACCTAACGGTGAACGAAAACCTGCAGTTCTTTGCTTCTTTGTTCGGCGTGGACGTAAAGGACAACTTCGACTTGATAGCCCCGATATTCGACCAGCTGAAGAATTTTCCCAATCGCAGGGCCGGAGCTTTGTCCGGCGGAATGAAGCAGAAATTGGCCCTGGGGTGTGCGCTGATACACCGCCCTAAAGTGTTGCTTCTGGACGAGCCCACTACCGGAGTTGATGCCGTGTCGCGCGGTGAGTTTTGGGATATGCTGGCCACGCTGAAAGAAAACGGCATCACTATCCTTGTCTCCACGTCCTATATGGACGAGGCAGAGCGCTGCGAGCGTATCGCACTGATAAACAAGGGAAAGATACTGGATGTAAACGCACCCGGCAGACTGATTGAGGGACTGGACCAGAACCTTTATAATGCGTCGGCGAAAGAAATGTATCCGCTCCTGGAAGCCCTGCGTTCGCTTCCGGATGTAAGGGATTGTTACACGTTTGGCGCTACGTTGCATGTCGTAACCGATGACGGCTTCGATCTGGACGCTGCCATGTGCAGACTGCGGCAGGGCGGTTTGGACGACGTCCGGATCTGGCCCGCCAAAGGAAATGTTGAAGATTTGTTCATCCAGTTGGCTAAGAATGATGGATAAGGAAATAGTCATATCGGTGAAAGAGCTCACCAAGGAATTCGGGAGTTTCACTGCCGTGGACCACATCACGCTGCAAGTTCGCCGGGGCGAGATTTTCGGATTTCTGGGGGCAAACGGTGCTGGCAAGACTACGGCCATGCGCATGCTCTGCGGTCTGAGTTTCCCCACATCCGGCTCAGGGACGGTGGCCGGGTATGACATTTACCGCCAGGCGGAGGAAATCAAGCGGCACATCGGCTATATGAGCCAGAAGTTTTCGCTCTACGAGAATCTGACGGTATGGGAAAACCTCAACCTCTTCGCCACCATCTACGGCATGAACGCAAAGAGTATCAGGGAAAAGGCCGATGCCGCATTCCGGGCACTCGGTATGGAAAGTATGCGGCACGTGCTGGTAAGGGAAATCCCCCTCGGATGGAAGCAGAAACTGGCGTTTACTGCCGCCACCCTGCACTCACCGGAAGTCGTCTTTCTGGACGAACCGACCGGAGGCGTTGATCCCGCCACCCGCCGCAAGTTTTGGGAAATGATTTATCGGTCATCGGCGGAAGGCATGACGGTATTCGTGACGACCCACTATCTGGACGAGGCCGAGTATTGCCACCGCGTCTCCATCATGGTGGACGGACAAATCAAGGCATTGGATAGTCCCGAAGGATTGAAACGGCAATATCATGCTGAGACAATGGATGAAGTGTTCCGCACCGTGGCGAAAGATGCAAAAAGAGGGGATTGAATACCCTCACCCTAAAAGCGTATGTTATGTCAATATTCCAGTCTCTCATAAAGAAAGAGGTGCTGCACCTCGTGCGCGACTTCCGCACGGTAACGGTAGTGCTGGTCATGCCGGTCGTGCTACTGTCGCTTTTCGGTTTTGCCATATCTACCGAGGTCAACAATGTAAGGATTGTTGCCGTGGTGGAGCAGCATACGGACGAAACCGTACAAATTATTGACCGCCTCCGCAGCAATGCTTACTTCACGTTTGAAGGCATCGTGCCTTTTCGCGACGTGGACGGCTTGCTGCGAAAAGGCCGGGTGGATGCAGCTGTCGTATTCCGCACGGAAGACGGAAGGCTGCAGCATCAGATTTTAGCGGACGCATCCAATACCAATATGGCGCAGACATCCACGGCTTACTTGGAGAGTGCCATCAGTTACGGGACAGGTCCCGCAGTCGTGAGCCATACGCTCTACAACCCGCAGTTGAAAAGCGCGTACAATTTCGTGCCGGGCATTATGGGCATGATTTTCATCTTGATTTGCGCCATGATGACCTCCGTGTCCATTGTCAACGAGAAGGAAAGCGGTACGATGAACCTGCTGCTGGTGTCGCCGGTCCGCCCCCGGACGATTATACTCAGTAAACTGGTGCCTTACTTTCTGCTGTCGTGCGTTATCCTGACGCTGGTGTTGGTGTTGAGTTACACCGTGTTGGGGCTGCCCTTCTCTTTCAGCGTGATTCATGTGATATGGGTCACCATTCTCTATGTGATTCTCGCTCTTGGCTTGGGACTGCTCATCTCCACCCTCGTTTCTACACAGGTAGCTGCCCTGCTTGTTTCGGGTGTGATGTTCATGATTCCCGTAGTTCTGCTGTCCGGCATGATATTCCCGGTGGAGAATATGCCGCCCGTCCTGCAATGGCTCACGTGTGCCATTCCTGCCCGTTGGTATATCTCAGCCATGCGCGTGCTGATGGTCCAGCAACTACCGGTCAGCTATGTGCTGACGGAAGTCTTGATCCTGGCAGGCATGACATTGCTTGTTTTGGCATTGGCCATCAGGAAGTTCAACGCTAAAAGATAAAGAATGTATGAACGCGAACATCTTGAAGATACTGCTTAAGAAAGAGGTAGCCCTAATCAGGCGGAATTCGATTATTCCACGACTGATCGTAGGTATGCCCATTTTGGTGATGTTGATTGTCCCTCTTGTGACGACGCTCGATGTAAAGAACGTGGGCGTGGCCGTGGTGGATAATGACCGGACGGAATTGTCGTGGCGGATGGTCACAGACATGGACGCTTCGGAATACCTGTCCGTAACCGGTTGCTATTTCAGCTACAACGCGGCGTTCCGGCAAATAGAAAAGGGCAAGGCGGACGTCATAGTCACTATTCCGCAGGATTTTCAGAAAGACTTGGAGGGTGGCGGGAAGCCTGAACTGAACCTGAAAGCCAACGGGGTGAACGCTACCAAAGGCACGCTGGGCGCCCAATATGTCACCCGGTCTATGGCAAATACGGCGACACGTTGGCTGGCAGAGCAAGGCATCAGCTTGCCGTTATCGGAACCGGCTTCCGTGAATCTGTATAACCCCACGCTTGACTTCCGCAACTACATGATACCAGCCCTCATGGTAGTGCTGCTCATTATTATCTGCGGCTTCCTGCCCACCCTCAACCTGGTCAGTGAGAAAGAAACCGGTACCATTGAGGCGATGAACGTCACGCCCGTCGGGCGCCTGGAGTTCGTCTTGTCCAAACTGATACCTTATTGGGTGGTGGGGATTCTGGTTGTAACGGTGGGTATATTGATTGGCTGGTTGGTGTATGGGCTGGTGCCGGAAGGTCGCGTAGCCTGCATCTATTTGGCTGCTATTCTGTTCAGCCTGGTCATGTCAGGATTGGGCGTGTTCATCGCCAACTTGTCGTCCACCGTCCTGCAAAGCATTTTCATGACATTTGCTTTCATCATCGTGTTCCAGTTGATGAGCGGTCTGTTTACCCCGATAGCCTCCATGCCTCAGTGGGCACAATGTATCACTTATGCCATCCCCCCGCGCTACTTCATCGAAATCATGCGCTCGGTCTATCTGAAAGGGGCTACTATGACCGACCTATGGGAGCAATATGCCGCCTTGTCAGGATTTGCAATACTGCTCTGCATGGTGGCCGCCCTGACCTACAGGAAGAGAGTATGATCGCCCCATTCAGGGAGCACCGAAGGGGATAGTTTGCCATCGGCGTCGTGGCAAGACTTCCCAGTCTGTCGGCTACATGTATCCCTGCGCGACCATCGTGTGGTGGAGGAACTTTCATTCTTCTTCAGACGAAATGGTTACGGTTCTTTTTCCCGTTCCGCCGAGCAAGTCGAGCATCTCCCCGCGTGTGTTGATTCCGTTTACCCGGCCTATGCGTGTGAAGTTCCACGAGTTGGTGTCATAGTAGATGACGAGGTTGTTTCCCAAATAAAGAATGATGTCGCCCGGCCGCGTAGTGGTCTGGCGGTCTGTGCGTGGCAGGCTGAAGCCGAGCGGTCCTACTTTTTCCATGTCGCCGTAGTCGTTCATTTCTACGGTGATGCTTCCTTTCGAGAGCCGATCTTTCAGCGCTTGGGCCGAGGCATTGTTTTCCAGTGTTGCGGTAAAAGTTTTGCCGCCCTTGATCGTTAGTCGGATGGTGTTGCTTTCCATGTTTATCATGTTTTGATTGTCCGGAACTTTCTGCAGCGCCCTTGCTGTCAGCGTAAATGCTGACAGCAATAGGGTCATAGCTATAATCAGTCTGTTCATACTGTGTCACTCCATAAAGTTGCAGATCCGGTTTGAGGGGTTGAGCGGTGTCTGGTCTGTCAATTCCAGCGACTTGACCATGTGCAGTGTTCCTTGCTTGTATTTTCGGAAATGCGTGGAGGCGATGTGCTTGCGGTAAGCCTCGCGGCTCGCGTATGTTTCTATTATGGTGATTCTGCAGGGATTCTCCTTTTCGCTCACCGCATACATGGTCAGCACGCCCGGTTCGGTGCGCAAGGAGATTTCGCCTACTTCTGTGGCGTATTTCTTATACGCTTCGAGGTATTGCGGATAGATTTCGATCTTCGACAGGCGCACGATGCCGTCTGTATCCATCGCCTCTTTGGCGCACATGCCGGGATGCTCGGATTGTTGCAGCCCCCGCGCTGCCCTGCCGCAGGCAAGCAATCCGCCCAGAAGCAATGCAGCCGATATGCCCCGCGCTATGCCGATCTTTTTTATAGCCATAAATTTTGTCTTTCTGATTCTGATGCAAAGGTAGCACTGCGTTGCTGGAAAGCACCTACCCGGATTCCGTGCGGTTGTAACGATCTTACAGAATTTGCGCTCCGATGGAGTGGGGGCAAATCCATTAATAGCTGCATCGGCGGGCCGCTTAATGCCCCGCCGATGTTGAAAACAAGTTTATTACCACGACTCCGCCGAGAATCATGCAGATGCCGATAATAGCCGGCGCATCAAGGTGTTGCTTGAACACCAGCCAGCCGACTAGCGCCACCAACACGATGCCTGCTCCTGACCAAACAGCGTAGGCAATGCCCAGTGGAATGCTCCGCAGGACTATGCTGAGAAAATAAAACGCTCATACGTTGGTTTGTTAAGTGTTGCAAATATGCGGGGGATTCTTCAGATTCCGAACGCCGCATCATACTCCACCTCTCCCTTGACGCCCTGTAGTCCGCCAGGCAGCAGTTCGATGGCCATACAGCAATCGGCAGGTGCCTCAAAAGGGAAGTGGATGCCCTGCGGTCCCGCTGGCTGATAGCCGAAACGACGGTAATATTCCGGATACCCTAACAGCACCGCCGATCCGTAACCCAACGCCGCAGCGCGTCGATGGGCTTCGCGGATTAATGCGCTTCCTACGCCCAGCCGTTGCCACGAAGGCGCCACGCAGAGAGGGGCCACAGCCAGCGAGGGGGAAGCCGATGCAGCGTCTCTGATAATACGTATGCGCGTGAGCAGTATGTGTCCGACAAGTTCGCCGGGCCCGATTTCCGCCACCAATGAAAGTTCCGGGATGAAGGACGGTGATTGACGCAAGCGTTCCACCAAATCCTGTTCGCCGTGATCGCTCTCCTCCACCGTCGCAAAAGCCGCCCGTATCAGTTCATAGACTGTGGCGCGATCTTGCGCCAATTCCTGCCGGATGGTGATAGTTGTATTCATATTGCGGGGGGAGGGGATTTTGAGGGCGAAGGTATGGTATAGCGTCATGCCTATGCTATCTTCCCATAGTGTTTCCTTCACGCTTTCGTGCGGCGTTTTCGAAGGGGGCGCATGAGGAGCAAACAGTCAGCACAAAATCCTCGAAAAAAATGAAACGGACGGAGTAGGTGAACAGTCCGTCGGGATGCATGGCGCTTAGGGCGTTCTCTCCCTTTCCAATTAAGCTGATTTCGTCCTTGAATTGCAGGCCGGGCTTATCGGCAAGTTTATACACTGCCTCCTTGGCGCTCCAAAGCATTGTAGCCCAACGTTCTTGATTTATACCAGTGGAAGTGAGGAACTCTTCTTCCTGGGCAAATCTGTTTCTTAGCCGGAATGCTTTGGGGGAGAAGGTTTCTATATCCACGCTGGCCAGCTTGCGGGAAAGGAGTAGGCAAACGTATGGTAGGGAGTGGGATATGCTGACCTGCGTGTGCCTGGCCTTAAAAAGATAGGGGCGGCCAGAGGGCTTATATAATATGGTGGCTATCGGCGCTTCATGCCTGTAGAACAGGACCCTCGTGGCCAGCCATTCTTTTCTTCTTTTCTCTGATTTGTAATTTGAAACCTTTTCAACAAATGTTCGACGGTCAGGCAGTTGGGCCAGTAACTCTTCCTCACTCTCTTCGATGCGCCAAAGGTAAAGCTCGACGCCAAGTTCATTTCCCAGCTGCAGGAGGCGTTTACTTGTTATCTCCGGCATCGTCAGCTTTAGTAATCGTGACCTTGATTTTGCTGATCCGGCGCTTGTCGAGGGCTAAGACTTCAAAGGATAGTTGCCTGCAGGAAATCTTCTGGTGCTTTTGCGGAAATTCGTCCATGAGCTCCAGCACGAATCCGGCAAGGGTTTCAGCTTCGCCCACCTCGTCCTGGAAATCCTCCTCCTTCAGATTAACCGTTTCAAAGAAATCGGCAATAGGTGTTTTCCCTTCAAAGATGTAGTGCGTATCGTCGAGCTGTATGTAGGTCTTTTCTTCCTCGTCGAACTCATCATTGATTTCTCCGACAATCTCTTCCAGAATGTCTTCCATCGTGATGATGCCTGAGAAACTTCCGTATTCATCGACGACTATGGCAATGTGCACCTTGCTCTTTTGAAATTCGCGGAGAAGGTCGTCAATCATTTTACTCTCCGGGACGAAGAATGCCGGGCGGATGAGCTGGCGCCAATTGAAGTCGCTTTTCTCATTGCGGTAAGGCAGCAAATCCTTGGCATAGAGAATGCCCTTTACCTTATCCTGCATTTCATCGGTTACAGGGACACGCGAGAAATTATTTTGCACGACGCAATCCATCACCTCTTCATAGGTGTCGTGTACGTCGATGGCTACAACGTCCAAGCGGGGCGTCATGATTTCACTGACTGTCTCTTCCCCAAAATGGAGCACGCCGTTAAGAATATCCTTCTCTTCCTTCGTATTCTGCATTTCGAGTGCCTGCTCCAGTCCTTCAAAGCTGAATGCGTCGTTTCCTTCGGCGGCGGACGTAGTCTTGTTTTCTTTCAACAGTGGGATTATGATTTTGACCAATCCCTTGGTGAAGCGCGCAGACCTTTTCAATACCGAGAAATGCGAGGACATTGTGGCCGATTGCGCTACGACGGTGATGATGAAAGCGATGAGAACGGCAATCACTGCGCAGATGCCGATCGTAATGGGGGAGTGATGATAGAGATAGAGCACAAGTGCAATAGAGAAGGCCAAAATCAGACATACCAGTGTCTGGAGCAAAAATATGGCCCGCTGGACCATTTGCGGCTTGCTTATCAGCCAAAGCAAATTGTCCCGGACCTTCTGGCTATTAATTTCTTTTAGCTTCTCAAAAGTTTCTTGGGTCGGCCGGCAGGATGCGAAAGCTGCCTCTATGACTGCAAAAAAAAGGAAAAGTATAAAACTTATTAAGCCGAGTGTGCAGCTTGTAATGAATAAGGCGTAACTATTTGGGTCCATTCAGTTTGAAGTGGGTGAAACAATCTGTGTTGGCTTATTGTTGCGGTTTGGAGCCATCGTTCTGAGGGTAACCCGCCGCGCCGTTATTGGCGGCCGAGGCGCTCCGGGGGGTGAGCATTTCCATGTGTTCTGCCCAAATCTCGGTAATGTAGCGAGTTTTCCCTTGCTTGTCTGTATAGCTTCGGGTCCGCAACTGCCCCTCTATGTATAGCTTGTCTCCTTTGTGGACGTATCGCTCCACAATTTCAGCAAGTCTGCGCCAAAGCAATATGTTGTGCCATTCAGTCCGCTCGGGCACTTTCGCTCCGCTCGGCAGCGTGTAGCCCGGCGTGTTCGTCGCCAATACGAGCGACGCCGTGGCTACGCCGTTGTCTACGTAGCGTACGTCGGGCTCTTTGCCGACATTCCCGATGAGCATGACTTTATTTAGAGACATGGCTAACCTCTTATTACTTGTTTCAGTATAAACACAATTATCAGCGGATTCTGTCTGCTGCGCGGACGAGTTCCTCATCCTTGCGGATGCCGCGGCGGGCAAGAACGCTGAGGACACAGGCTGCCAACGGAAGAAGCATCCCGTTGCTCCATTGGAGGCTGCACTGTTCCTGACTTGCAAAGGCAAGTCCGTAGGCAACCGCAACTATGCACCCTACGATAATTACCAGAATTAGGTAGTTGACAAGAAAAATCTGCTTCTTACGGTCCTTGTAGCGAAGGATGGTCACGATAGCCAGAACGAACGCCAGCAGGAAGAATACAGCCACCCCCCACGGGCGGGTGATCACGCCGTTGGCGTCGTCCACAAAGGCCAGCGCAGTCATTGCTGCAGCCGACGACCCGCTAAAGAAAAAAAGCGGCAGACCTGCGGTGCCCAGAAGAATCACCCCTGCAAGAAGGAGGTAAAGGCTTTGGATGCGTTGAATCATAATTCAGTGCTAAGTTTGTCCTTCTCCTTTGCCGGATTGCGGTAATAGATTTTTCCGTGCAGGAACTCGTCTGCGGCTATCAGCGTGGGTTTGGGCAGTTTTTCGTAATAGCGGGAAATTTCTATCTGTTCGCGGTTCTCGAAAGTCTCCTCCAAGTTGTCGTTTGTCGATGCAAATTCTTTCAGCTTTTTCGACAGGTCTTCTTTCATTTGTGCCGCAATTTGATTGGCGCGTTTGGACATGATGACAACGCTTTCGTAGATGTTGCCGGTGCCCTCGCAGAAGTCCATCAGGTTGTGGGTGACAGTGTTGGTTGGAGCTTTACTTTTCTTGTAGTCCATATTCGATTGTATATCTTGAAGTTTTGTTTTTGCAATATTCTGATCTTATCCCTTGTCGGAGTGGTCTCTTTACTCTTCGACCGTGGTATATTTCTTTGCCTTGTTGAATAATTCTTCGGCTTCCTTCAGATACTTGGATTCAGGGTATTCATTTGTAAAGCCGTAGTATTCGTCTATGGCATTGTGATAGCGCTCTTCCTTTTTCGACTCCACGCTCTGGGCTGCCAATTCGAATTTGGCACGGAGAATGAGTATGGCGAAATCTTCGCGACGTGTCATGTAGGGAAAGTCCTTGATGGCGTTTTCGGCTGTCACTATGCAGGCTTGATAGTTCGATCCTCCGTTTGTGCAGTTGCCGAAATAGCTACCCAAATCGTAGTAGAGTTTTGCGGAAAGATATTCTTTTTCGACCAAGCGGTCCTGCAGCTTGAAGATGTTGGCCTGCGCCATATCGCTGAACACGCTGTTCGGGTAAAGTTCCAGGAACTGCTGAAATTCGCTGGACGCTTCGAGAGTTGCCGTCTGGTCCAACTTGATTTCCGGAACATTATTGAAAAGGGACATGCCGCAATAGAAATGGGCTTTCTCCGTGTAGACACCTTCGGGGTACGTCTCGTAGTACTTGCGAAAATATGCGGTGGCAGCGTCATAATTGCGCGATTTGTAGCTGCTCATGCCCAGCAGAAACAGAGATTCTTCCCCCTTGTCCGTACCTTTCAAGCCGGTTACCATTTCTTGGAGGAACAGGGCTGCTCGGTTGTATTCGCCTTCAGCGTAATACTGCTTGGCCGCCTCATATCTGTAGTCGTAGTCCGTGGTTTTCTGTACTTTCACATAGTCGCCACACGAAGTAAGCAACAGGGTGGCAACGCACGCGGCATATAGGAAAGCTCGTTTCATGGCGTAATTTTGGGGCAAAATTACTAAATCCTTACGAGAATCACAATAGAACCGAAGTATTTTCATGTCTTTTACGGCTTCTTGGGACGATTGCGGGCGTGTGGTAGCAGGAGCGGACGTAAAACTTCAGCGCTCGGTGTTTTCACGGTTTCTGACGGGGATAGGTACGCTTTCAACGGGGCTAAGCCTGCTTTCGACGGGGCTAAGGGCCGTACTTACGGCAATAGGCCGGCTCAGAGCTATGAAAACGGACGGGGAAGGCAATTTAGGCTATATCGCAGAATCGTCGTATCTTTGCAATACTATTCGGACGTTGAAATGATAGACAGAAATACGATACAGCGCGTCATGGACGCGGCGGACATAGTGGACGTTGTCAAGGAGTTTGTCACCCTGCGCAAGGCCGGCGTGAACTATAAAGGATTGTGCCCCTTCCATGACGAAAAGACGCCGAGTTTCGTGGTTTCACCCTCCAAGCAGTACTGCAAATGCTTTTCGTGCGGGAAGGGCGGGAACGTGGTGCATTTCATTATGGAGCACGAGCAGCTTACGTATCCTGAGGCTATCAAGTGGCTGGGACGCAAGTATGGCATCGAGGTGCACGACAAGGAAATGACCGACGACGAGCGGCAGCGCGAGAGCACGCGCGAAAGCATGTTTGTCCTCAACGAGTGGGCGCGCGACTATTTCTCTGATCTGCTGCATAACAACGTGGACGGCGTGGCGCTCGGTATGGGCTATTTCCGCCAGCGCGGTTTCCGCGATGACATCATTCGCAAGTTCCAGTTGGGTTATGCCCTGCCGGCGCGGGATGCATTGGCCAAAGCGGCTCTGGCGAAAGGATTCAACGAAGAGTTTTTGGTGAGGACGGGCTTATGCTATAGGACGGATGACGGCAGACTGCTGGACCGGTATCACGACCGGGTCATCTTTCCGGTTCATACTGTTTCGGGCAAGGTCGTGGCTTTCGGCGGGCGCATTTTGTCGTCGGACAAGAAGTTGGCGAAATACATCAATTCGCCGGAGTCGGAGATTTATAGCAAGAGCCACGAGCTTTATGGCCTCTACCTGGCCAAGCATGCCATCGTGAAAGCGAACCGTTGCTATCTGGTAGAAGGCTATACGGACGTAATATCCATGCATCAGTGCGGAATAGAGAATGTAGTGGCTTCGAGTGGAACTTCATTGACAGAAGGACAAATCCGTCTGATACACCGATTTACGGAAAATATTACAGTGCTCTACGACGGCGACAGCGCCGGCATCAAGGCCAGTTTGCGCGGCATAGACATGCTGCTGGCCGAAGGACTGAATGTTAAGGTCTTGCTGTTGCCCGACGGGGACGATCCCGACAGCTTTGCCCGAAAGCACACCGCGGCAGACTATCAGGCTTACATCGAGGCTCACCAGGTGGACTTTATCAGGTTCAAGATAGACTTGCTGCTGAGCGGGGCGGAAAGCGACCCCGTCAAGCACGCAGAGATGATACGCGACGTGGTGAGGAGCGTGTCTGTCGTTCCGGAGGGCATCACAAGGCAGATGTATGTCCGTGAAAGCGCAGCCCGCCTGGGTGTCAGCGAACAACTGATCCTAAGCGAAGTGAACCAGCTCCGGAGGGAAAACGGTGCAGACGGCGTGGCGCGGCAGTCAGCACCTGCGGAACAGACAGCCGACACGGCGGGTCCATCCCAGACAGCCCCCATCCGACAGGAGGTCATGGAACACGAGGAAGAGAGGCTGCTGATTGCCGCAGTGATGCGTTTCGGAAACCGGCTAATCGCGCTGGAGGACGGGACTGGCGTGACAGTTGCCAACTACATAGCCGAAGACCTTGCCGCGGACACGCTGGAATTTCGGCAGCCCTTGTTCCGTCGCATCTTGCAGGAAGCATGCGCCTATCCAGCCGCGGACGGCGAGGTAGATCCGTCCAAGTCTATCTTGCAGTATTTCATGAGTCATCCCGACGGCGAAGTGAGCGGATTGGCCATGGACCTGGGCACGGACCGCTATGTGCTGAGCCAAAGGCAGCAGGAAGGATATGTGGCAGACGAGGACCGCCTCTACGAGCTGATCCCGCGCTTGCTGCACGACTATAAGAATAGCCTGGTGCGGGCAGAGATGAAACAGCTGCTGCAGCAGCTGCGACAGCCGGAAGTGGCCCAGGACAGTGCGCGCTGCGTGGAGATCATGCGTCGCTATCAGGAACTTTCCAAGGTAGAGCAGCAATTTGCCAAGGTCTTGGGCGACCGCGTGGTCAGCTTATCGTGAGGCATTTAATCGTCGACGACACACGGTGCGGACTGGCGGCATGCATAAGTGTCCGCTCGGCGCGTCTTTGCCAAAAAAGTTTATTTACTTGATTTTTTCTTGGCAATCATATATATTTGCAGACAAAATCCAATCAAGTGTTGAGATGAAGTGTTGGCGTAATTTGTTAATGACAGTGCTGTTCTGCCTCGCGGTGTACGGTCAGGCACAGACGTCAGTTTATGAATCCTATATAGAACAGTATAAGTCATTGGCTGTTGGCCAGATGGCTAAATACGGTGTGCCCGCCAGCATCACGCTGGCCCAAGGGCTCTTGGAGAGTGGAGCAGGGCAGAGTACCTTGGCAACGGAAGCCAACAACCATTTTGGCATCAAGACCGGCGGATCGTGGAAGGGTCCATACGTACTGCGTGATGACGATGCGCCCAACGAACGGTTCCGCGCCTATAAAAGTGTGAAGGACTCCTACGAGGACCACTCCCGCCTGCTGCAGAAGCCGCGCTATTCGGCGCTTTTCCGTCTGAAGCCTACTGACTATAAGGGCTGGGCCAAGGGGTTGAAGTCTGCTGGTTATGCAACCAATCCCCGCTATGCGGACTTGCTGATTTCCCTTATTGAACGTTACGACTTGGACAGATTCGACAAGGACTTGCGCCGTATGAATAACCGCGATGTGCAGCGCTGGATGTCGGACGTGCTGAAGGGCAGTCCGGCTACAATAGCCGACCGCTGGACCGTGCGACGGTGTAATGGCGTCTACTACGTTGTGGCCCATGCCGGAGACACCTACGATGATATCGCACAATGGGCCGACGTCAGCGAAAAGAAATTGCGGAAATACAATGAAGTGCCGAAGGATATGGCCCTGAGAGGCGGAGAAATCGTCTATTTGGGAAAGAAACAGGTCAAGGCTGCCAAGCAGCTGAAGGGGAAGGTGCACCGCGTCGTGGTGGGCGAATCCATGCACTCCATATCCCAGCTTTACGGCATACGGTTGGCTTCGCTGTATAAGCTCAACAACTTACCCGCAGGTTACGTGCCCGCTGCTGGCGACTGCCTGCAGCTCCGATGAGGATGGGGCGGAAACCGAGTCCGGGCCGGCGCAACGGCCTGTGGAGCTGTGCCGGCGACGCAAATGCTTAAATAAAATGAAAAGGGCGGTCCGGAGAGGAAAAATGTGCGGTTAAGTCCGCGCTAATCCTCCCGGATTTCGTATTTTTGCGATAAATGAAATAGGAGGAATGCCTTATGAAAAGAATAATCGCAGTGCTGCTGTTGGCTGTAGGTTGGACCTTACCCATAATAGCTCAAGACGACGTTTATTTTGTGCCTTCCAAAAAGTCGCAGGAGGAAAAGACGGAGCCGCGTCGCGTACGCCCTGCAACTGTGACTTCGCCGCGTGTATGCCAGGAGGTGGAGGAGAACGAGACGTGGGCCGCGGCAGACCGCAATGCGGACTGGGATGTCGACCGCTATAACAGGCGGACGAGGATTACGGACGATTCTGTGGACGTCGCCGACTACGAAGAGACGGATTATGAAACGCCGGGTGAATGCACGACGTTGCTGGTTCGTTTCCACTCTCCTCGATTCGGCGTGTTCGTCAGCAGCCCGTTCTACTATGATTTTCTGGATTATTGGTACGACCCGTGGTTTGACTGGGCTTGGTATGGATGGTACGGCTGGGGCCGTCCTTATTGGGCTTGGGGCTGGGGCGGCCCGTGGTGGGGTTTCTCTTGGGGCTGGGGACCCTCTTGGGCTTGGGCTCCGCACCATTGGCATCACCCGCGTCCGCTTTATGGCAATGGCCCTCACGGAGGGTACGTGGCCTATGGCCGTCGCAACACCTTGGCACGCCCGTCCCGCAATTTCGGGAATACGCGCCGAACGTGGAACAGGCCGTCGCGAAACTATGCCCCCAATCGGAGACAGTTCGCTCCGTCGAGAGACTACGGCCGTCGGCCGTCGAACAACTTCCGCAGCCCGTCGCGACCCAGCCGTAATTTCGGCAATCCCGGCGTGTCGCCGTCGCGCTCATTCGGCAATAGTGGCAGCGGACGCGTCAGCACACCGTCGCGTAGCTTCGGTAACGGCGGACGCAGCTTCGGCGGTGGTCGCGGGCGGAGATGACAGGGGCCGTATCCAGGAAAGGTAAAACGCAAATAACAGACTATATCCATGAAACGTAAGCAACATATTCTGGTTTTGGGAGGACTGTTGCTGGCTCTCCCTGCATACGCACAAGACATTTACAAGGTGGAGAACATGGCCGGCTCCGACTTGAACGGAACAGCGAGATTCGTCGGCATGGGCGGGGCCATGAGCAGCCTCGGCGCAGACATTTCCGTGATGGGGACAAACCCGGCGGGAATAGGCATGTATCGTAGCAGCGATGTAGCCTTGTCGGGCAGCGTCAGCGTCCAACCCAATGCGCAGGACTTTTATAATCGCGGAAAATCGCGTGCTTCGTTTGATCAACTCGGCTTTGTTTATGCCGCACGTATGGGCGATTCGCAAATGCGCTTCGTGAACTTTGGCTTTAATTATCACAAGAGCCGTAATTTCAAGAACTTTATCGGCGTGAACAATTTCCATACGGGAGGCCTCTCCCAGACGTTGGAAATGCTCGACCTCAGCTATGTCAGCGATGGCTGGCTTGATTTGAGCAAAGAGGCCGACCGCGGACTCACAACGCCGCTGACTTGCCTGGGTTATGACACGCAGTTGCTCCTTCCGGTCTACGACGAACAGACGGGCGAGTTGAACGGCTATCTGCCGTGCGAGGCCAATTCGTATAATTACAAGCGCGTGCAGTGGGGCGGCATCCAGCAATATGATTTCAATTTGTCGTTTAACTGGAATGACCAAGTCTATGGCGGTCTGACCTTCGGCGTTTACAATGTTGATATGCACAGTTATACCGACTACGGTGAAATGCTGGTGAATCCGGGCGATAATTCCCTGCACGAATATTATCTTAATAATGAAGAGTCGCTGAGCGGAAACGGATTCGATTTCAAATTCGGCATCATCTTGCGGCCGATTGAGGACTCGCCCTTCCGTTTAGGTGTGGCCGTTCATACTCCGACATACTACACGCTGACGTCCGATGCCTATCTTTATATGAATTCGCCCTTCACGTATGGAGATCAGAACTATACGGATGCGGATGTCTCCGTCGGCGACAACGAGTATAAAATCCGTACGCCATGGCGATTTAATATCAGCATGGCAACAACCGTTGGAAACTTCCTTGCGCTTGATGCGGAGTATGAGTATAGCGACTACAGCTCATCTTCTATCAGCTACAACACGTATGATTCCTATGACTGGTGGGGCGGTGTCAGCGGAGACGAGAAGGATCTGGCGTTGAACAACGAAATCAAGCGTTTCATGAAGCCTGTCAGCACGGTTAAGGTAGGCGCGGAGGCGCGGATCTCTCCCAATTTATACCTCCGGGCAGGCTATAACTACGTGTCGGCTCCCATGAAGAAAGAAGCCTATCTGAATCTGTTTACAGCGAGCAGCTCCTATTATTATAGTACGAATACGGACTATGTCAATTTGGGCTCAATCAATCGCGTGACGTGCGGTTTGGGCTTTCGAGGAAAGCATTTCTACGCCGATATGGCTTACCAGTACCAGCGGCAGCAGGGCGACCTTTATACCTTCCACGTGCCGGAGACTGGTTCAGAGGCCAACCGCTTGTCCGCTGCTACGGTCGACCTGAACCGGCACAACGTGATGCTCACTATAGGATATAAGTTCTGAAATGATTATATAGTAAGAAATGAAAAAAATGAAAAAAAGAGTGTGGATCGGAACGTGCATGTGCATCTCTATGTTGAGTTCCTGTGCGTCGGCCGGCTTAGATGATTTGAATGGAGAATGGACGTTGCAGTCCATCGACCGTGTTGCGGAAGGGGTGGCCTCTGGCCAGCCCGACGCGAAGATAACGGTCCGTTGGATAACGGCCGAGACTCCATACATCGGATTTAAGGACGGACAAATGTGGGGCTATGACGGTTGCAATCATCTGTCCGGAAGCGTGAAGTTTTCCCGCAAGAACATAGATTTTTCCCAGGTAGCCAGCACCATGCGTTACTGTCCGGGGAACGAAAACCGTGCCGCTTTCACAAAAGGATTGGGTGCAGCGCGCAAGGCCAAGGTTAGCAACGGTCAGCTGGTCTTGCAGGATGCAGACGGGCGAAAGGTCATGACCTTTGTCCGCCGAACGCCGGCGCCCCGTCTGTTGTCCGGCGAATGGAATGTTCTGGAAATGAAAGGCGAGGATGGCCAGTTAATGCAAATAACGCCTTCGGATGATACGCCCTACGTAGGATTTCAGGTCGAAGTGTCCAACTTTAGCGGAGAAGTAGCTACCCAGCGCCTTTATGGCTCCACGGGCTGCAACCGTCTGACAGGCTCGCTGGACGTTTCGCAGGTCGGTGAAGGCAACCTCTCCTTCCCGGCTGTCGGCGTTACCCGCATGATGTGTCCGGACAATCCTTATGAGAAACCTTTCCTGGACTGCTTGAACCAAGCAAGGCATGTGTCCATTTATCAGGATCAGCTACAGCTGAAAGATGCGGAGGGGAACGTACTCATGACCCTGCGTCGCCGCATTTGAGATGTTTCGCTTTTTCCTGGTGGTCCCGAGCATTTAGGCGAGCCAGCCTTGATGGCGCAGCCGTCTGCCGGCATCGGGAATATTACAACCGATAGATTTATTCAGGCCCTCAACCGATGCAGTACGCTTCGCTCGGTTAAGGGCCTGTTTTATTGAATACGGCCGTTCGCATTCATCTCAATCGTTTCCACTTCGTTTCATTGTCCATATACCTCAGCGTCCTGCCGGTATTGCTACAAAATGTGAAGAATGGCCCAACGGGTAGTTCATTGGGGCCGGATTTTTCTCATGTTAGGCAGATTATGCTTAACTTTGCCCGCCGGACAAGGAGAAATATCTCCGGATTAAATCAGAAAACAAATATGAACCGTCAGCAATACCCAACGAGCAGCGGCGAACAAGTCCCCGCCGCACCCGATTTTTCCTGTTACCAGAGTCTGAGGCGCTGCCTGGCCGGCGGATGGAAAGTCTTTGCCAAGCATCCGGCCCGCTATTTGCGGGGCCAATGGCTATGGGCCATGTTCCGGTCCCTGGGACTGACAGCGCTGCTATGGTATGCCACACAAATCTATGCGGAGCACATTCTTCCTGCCTATTTATTCTGGAAAATGGGTGCGACGGAGCACATAGAGTGGGGGCTCGTCCCGGTTCCGGGGCGCACGTGGGCTTGCTTGGGACTTTGCGTCGTTGTCGTTCTCGTCCTGCTTTATCTCAGCAAGGGAAACACCTGGAGCCAGACGCAGCGATTCACCGCCACTGGGCTGACCGGCGCACGCCCCACGATTGCGGGAAAAGGGATGGCGAAGAACGCCCTTCGCTGCTTTGTGGTGGATGTCCTGTTTACGTTGGTCAATGTGGGCTTCATCGGCTTGGTTGTCTGGCTCTCATATAAAACCTCCTGGTGGTGGCTGTTGCTGCTCGTCCCGATAGAGTGTGCGGTTTATGTGTTTTCCAATATCTGCCGTTGCGGCTTACTTGTAGCCCATGTGACGCCCGTCCGCCTGCTGGCTTGGGGATGGGCGAAAGGCAAACGTGGCGGGGGCGGATATTTCCTGCTGCTCCTGCTGACCGGTATACCCTATCTTCTGCTTTGCGCGGTCCTGCTCCTGCCGCTTGTCATCTTCACCTTTGCCATCCTGGCAAACGGAGAGACGTTGCTCACCGGGGCGCAATCCGGATTGCCGGCCTATTTCCCTTATTTATATTTTGCCGTGAGCACTATTTGCCTGCTGTTTGCATCCGTCTTTGCGTCATTGCGCTTGTGGCCTTTGGCGATGAAGACTTGCTATCTGGTGCAGTCCGGCCCGGCCGCTGTGCAGACGGAAATCCGGCCGCAGGTCCACATTCCGGACGGCAAGGTTCAGCTGTCATGAAGTCACACCGTGCCCCTGGCAGAAAGCTGGGGGCACGGTGCATACATTCAGCAGGCCGCAACCGCGTGGCCTGCTTATTTGTTGCCGTTGTCAGCCGAATCCTGGAACGTAGCGTGGTAAATTTCGCGGTAGAGCGTTTGCCTGACTTCATCGGCATGAGTGTTCAGAAAGTCCAGGTCCGTCGTCATCAGATTTAGTTCTAACCCTTTCGTTTCGGTCGGGTCGTAAGGCGGCTGCCAATAAGGCAAAGGCGACAACATGAGCCTGTGCCTTTCGTAGAACGCGATGCGCCGGCGGGCATCGTCGGTGACGGGCGGCTCTACTTCCAGCACAAGCGGCATGTCCTTTGTGGTGGCCAGCAGCAAGTCCAACGCCTTTCCGCCAATGCCACCCCCGCGGGCAGAGGCCGAAACGGCGAAATGCTCCACGTAGTAGAATTTTCCCAGATCCCAATAGGTCAGAAATCCCAAGAAGCCTCGTTCCGGCCCTGCGATGCGCAATGCCCGAAAGGCGCCTCCATCGTGAGCCATCAGATTTTTCCAGTCTTTTACGTTCCTCCGCTCCTCAGGCGGGAAAGCGTCCACGTACAAGGCCTCTGCTTCAGCGTAGTCGGCCGAGTCGGCTTGCAAGGGCAATAGCCACAAGTCTGTTTTCACGATACATTATATTATTGTTCGTCAATGAATGTCCGGCGGATTTCATCCCGCGTGGCCGTTCATCACCGGCGTGTCTGCTCATTCCTCTATTGGCTGACCGGCCTGTTCAATGAAGCGGATGGGGTAGAGCCGGCCCAGATGCGCTCGCAGCGCATCGTATTCTGCCTTGCGAACGGACAGTGTCAGAATGTTTTCGGTGTCCGTGTACTCTCTTCGCATCACGTCCGTTTGGAATTCACGTATCAAGCGCAGTGCAGTGTCCATGAGGGTATAGGGCACGGCAACGGTGAGCTCTTCCGTAATCAGTCGTTCGTCGATGGTAGAATTTGCCAGTGCGGCTGCAGCGGCCTCCTTATAGGCAACGGTCAGTCCGCCCGTGCCCAGTTTTACGCCACCGAAATATCGCACGACAACGACCAGCGTGTAGGTCACCCCAAAGGAGTGGATTTGTCCCAAAATGGGCCGGCCGGCCGTACCGCCCGGTTCGCCGTCATCGTTTGTGCGCGTTCGCTCTCCGTGGTTCCCCAGGGCGTAAGCGTAGCAAACGTGGCGGGCATCGAAGAAGCGTTTCTTGTAAACGGCAACCCAGTTTTTGGCCGCAGCCTCGTCGGCCACGTAGTGTGCGAAGGAGAGAAAGCGGCTTCGCTTTTCGGTGTAAAGTCCTTCGCCACCGTTTTCGATGACGCGGTAGGTGTCTGCCTGTCCTGTTTCCATGATCCGAAATTTGCATAGACAATAACCCGGCGGCGCAGGCCTTCCGGCATCGTCTGCTGCAAAGGTAGGGATAATAATACAAACGGACAAATTCCCCAGTTTCGTCGGCTAATTGCGTGCGCCGCAGCAATCTGCCGCCATGGGAGGCGGTTCCGCGTCCCGGCGGGCCAGTTGCCAGTAGCGTGGGCCGGTCTGGGCCAGAACGGGCCTTATCCCCGTTCTGACTGGGCCTATTCCCGTGGACACGCGGCTAAGCCCCGTGCACTCGGGGATAAGGATGGCATCAGGAACTCTGAGGATGAGACTGGCGCACTCTGTCTGTTAGATGTCTTGCCGGGCGCAGGCAGACGGAAAAATGGGAAAAAATACCGTAATGCGGGTAACAGACACTTCGTATATTATGTCTAACTTTACGTCCGAATAGAAATCAATTTATCGAAATGCCTATGAAGCGACTGACATTATTCCTGACCGTCCTCGCAGCAGTCTGTCTGGCGGCGTGTGCACGGCAACAGCAGAAGCCCCAGGCCGGAAAAGTGCTGGTGGTTTATTTCTCCGCAACGGGAACGACGGAGGACGCGGCGCGCCAGATTGCGCAAGTGACCGGGGCCGACCTACTTCCCATTCGTCCGGAGAAGCCCTATACGGCCGCGGACCTGGATTGGAACAACGATGCTTCGCGCAGCAGCATGGAAATGACCGATGCCAAGTCCCGTCCTGCGATAGTTGCCGATTCCGTGGACCTCTTGGCTTACGACACGATCTATCTGGGATTTCCTATTTGGTGGGGCGTGGCTCCCCGCGTGGTCAACACTTTCATTGAGTCCCACAACCTCGCCGGCAAGACCGTGATACCGTTTGCCACGTCGGGCGGGAGCGGCATCGGAGCGGCAGAACGCAGCTTGCACGAGACTTATCCCGACGTGAAATGGGGAAAGGGCCGTCTGCTGAACCACGCGACTAAGGATGAGATTACAAAATGGATTAATTCGTAATAGCCATGAGAAAGAATTTCGGAGCAAAACCCTTTACCTATCCGCAACCGGTATTTATCATTGCCGCCTATGACGAGCAGGGCGTGCCCAACGCCATGAATGCGGCCTGGTGCGGCATCAGCGAAATGAACGAGGTCAGTCTGTGCCTGAGCGCCGGGCACAAGACCGTCAAGAACATTCTGGCTCGCAAGGCGTTCACCGTCAGCATGGCTGACGCGCAGCACGTCGTGGCGTGCGATTATGTAGGCCTGGTCAGCGGGAACAAGATCCCGGACAAGTTCGCCCGTGCCGGTTTCCATGCCGAACCGTCACCGTTCGTCGATGCGCCGTTGATAGCCGAGCTGCCAGTCGCGCTGGAGTGCAAGCTGAAGGACTATAATCCGGAGACCTGCATCATGCGGGGCGAGATCGTGAATGTCTGCGTGGACGAGCGCGTGCTGGATGCCGAGGGCCATGTGGATGTGGCCAAGGCAGCCCCAATCACCTTCGATCCGTTCAACAATACGTACCATGTCATCGGGAAGCAGGTCGGAAAGGCATTTTCCGATGGCAGGCAGTTGAAGTGACGGTTTGAAGATTCTCGCTGAGCGCAGGAGGTGCCGGACGCAGACTTGGATGGCAGGCCGCGCCCGGCACCCATAGGGTGAGGGTATTTCCGACACCACCCCCCAAAGGGTTATGCCCCATAGTCCATGCCGCGTAATATCGCGTCGGTAATGGCTATCTTCTTTTTCTGTGATTTACGAGGCCGAACGTGCTTGGAGGTGACGCAGAAACGCGGGGTGTTTGGGTGTGCGCATCGTTGATGCGCACAGCACGCGGGGCTTCAAGCCGGCTGGCTGCCTCGGCCGCACTGAACATCCAGCAGGCGGCCGCGAGCGGACCGGTGCAGAATGCCGTGCGTCTACACGTCCTCATTTCTCAATGCTTAGAAGCAAAAATTTAGTATTTTTGCACCCTACAAGACTTAACAAGATATGCTTCACCCCAAACAGAAGAAGGCAACAAACACGCGGGGGCGCGACAACGGCTTACGGAAATGGCTGCGGCAACTAAATCGCCAGCGACGCATCTTTATTGTATGGCAAAGACGGGGTACCCATGTTGCGCGGGGCGGTGAATCCACCCATGAGTGCAAAAACTGCGGGCATACGTATATCGGAGGTTATTGCCCGCGGTGCGGGCAGTCGGCTGCAGCGGGGCGGATCACGCTGCGTTCAGCCCTGTCGCGGACGCTGGAAGTCTGGGGACTCGGCAACAGAAGTCTGCCACGGACTTTGCTCCACCTGTGCCTGCGGCCCGGATATATGATAGGCGACTACCTGGAAGGCCGGCAAATAGCCTTCTTTCCGCCGGTGAAGCTACTGTTTCTGATCACGGCGGCTTATTTCACTGTCTGCCACTTCATGGGACATTCGGGCCTTGACAGCGTGAAACCGATTATGGAGGTCGTAACCTTGCCCGACAACGGGGAGCCGGCCTACGAGGCGAAAGGGCGCCTGATCCAAGCCCTCAATACCTTTTCCTTGTCGTTCTACCATACGCTGAACCTGTTACAGCGCCACTATGCCGTGTACATTGTGCTGATGCATAGTTTGCTCGCCTGGCTTTCGATGCTGATTTTCCGCCGCTCGCCCTTACATTCCGGTATGAGTTTTACGGAAAATTTTTTCGTCCAGATATTTATAGCGACCCAGCTGATGGCACTTTCCATCGTAAAGGTATGCCTGCTGGGGTTCGGTGAACGGCATTTCATGTATGAGTTACCCGAAGTGGTATTTTACCTCGTTCTGTTCATAGACTATAAGCAGTTGTACGGCTGTGGCTACCTGAAAAACCTTTGGCGCACAGTATTGCTGATCCTGGCCTGGATGAGCAGCCTGACCTTGTTGCTGTTACTGGCAATATTGGCGACAGTCGGATGGCATTTGGTGTAACCTTTGTCGCACTCAATGCCAAGCCCGGCAGGCATGAAGAAGGCCGTAGCAAGTCGGATGCGGTTGCTACGGCCTTGGTTTTGTATGGGGAAGAAGCTAAGTCCGTTAGAGTTCGTTCCGGACAACGCGGCCCATTTGCATGACGAACTTAAGCTGCTGTTCGCCATCGTACATGACGATGTCCGCGTCCTTTCCTTTCTCCAAAGTACCCTTGCGGTCAAGGATGCCCATGATGCGGGCAGGGGTCTCGCTGGCCATGCGGCAAGCGTCCTCCATCGGGATATTGGCTTTCTGGACGCAGGTACGCACAAGGCGGTCCATCGTGGCGATGCTTCCTGCCAGGGCGCTGCGGTCTGCGAGTTTGCACACGCCGTCCTCGAGAATGACGCGCGGGTCGAAAGCCGTGGCGTCGTCAGAGGCCGTGCAAGCCAGTGCATCGGTGATGAGAGCGGTTTTTTCCACGCCCTTGATCTGATAAATCATGCGAAGCATAATGGGGGGTACGTGGATGCCGTCTGCTATCATCTCCACGGTCATGTTCTGCTCAGCAAAAATGCTTTCAACAGTTCCGGGCACCTTGAACTCGCGGTTCTTATATACGACGGGCATTGCGTTGTAGAAATGCGTGGCGTGTGTCATACCGGCCTCGTTTGCAGCATGTACGTCCTCATAGGTGGCGCGGGTGTGGGCGATGCAAGGCAGAACGCCATGGGCCTTACAGCTTTTGATGAACGGAATGGAGCCTTCGAGCTCGGGGGCCTCGTCCCAACGCTTGAGGCAGCGGGCCTTGTCGAGCAGCGGTTCATACTCCTCTGGAACAGGGGCTTTTATCCATTCGGGGATCTGGGCACCGGCCTGTTTGGGATTGAAATACGGACCCTCAAGGTGCAGTCCCATAATGGGGCTGTCAGGCTCCTGCATGAGTTTGTCGCACGTCTCGACAGCCTTTTCGATCATAGGTATCGTAGAGGAAGAGAGGGTGGGGAAGATTGCTGTCGTGCCGTGCTGCAGATGAGTCTCTACGGCCACGCGGAAAGCCTCCTCGCTGCCTTCCATAAAGTCACGGCCCCCGCCGCCATGAACGTGCATCTCGATGCCGCCCGGTACGATGTCATAGCCTTGTGCGTTGATGAGTTCTGCGCCGACTACGGGAAGCTCGTTATTGGCTACTGCTTCTATCTTGTTGCCATTGACGATGACGGAGCCTCCCGTGAGCCAACCGCTGGGGGTAAGGATGCGTCCGTTGATAATTTGTTTTAGCATAGGTCAGATGATTTGTAGTTCCTTGGTCCTGCAAATGTACTTTTTTATTTTGAGTTGACGCGGCTGGCACACCTTCTTTTCCGCAGCATTTTTTAGGGAGAAGGAATAGGCTGCGTACTGTGTCTACGGGCTATATGGTGCGCCCGCCGTCCTGCATGGTGCGGGGCGGCGGGCGGAATAGTGGCTGGTGAGAGAATCTGAGTTACCGGGCGGACGGGGCGGAAACTGCCGGGTGGGCGTATGCGCGGACTATGTGTGCGACGTCCTCAACGGAAAATTCCCCAAGGCCATCCTTCTTCGCTTGCCGGGACAAGCCTTGAGCGATGATTTCCGCAGATTGTTGCGACGGGTGTCCGTATTCTTCATCCATTTCCGACAGTACGTCGAAGAAATAGAAAAGGTCGTCTTCCGAAAAGTGCGAACGCACGTTCTCGGGCAACAGAGCGGTTATCTGTTTGATGGCCTCGATGTCGTCGGCCGCATCCTGTAACAATTCTTTCTCGTCCATATTGTGCTTAAAGCAGTCCGTTGATCTTGTCGACGAATGTCTGGCGCGGAGCGGCACCTACTTGCTTGTCTACTACCTCGCCACCTTTGAGGAAGATGATAGTGGGCACATTGCGGATGCCAAAACGGGAGGTCAGTCCGTCGTTCTCGTCGACATCACACTTGCAGATATTGACTTTACCTTCATATTCAGTGGCCAGTTCGTCGATGATAGGGGCTATTTTCTGGCACGGGCCGCACCAAGTGGCGGAGAAGTCAATGACTAAGGGCACGCCTGCGTTGAGCAACTCTTCAAAATTTTGGTCGTTGATAGCTTTCATGATGCTTGGATGAATTGAATTTGAATGTGTGGGCAAAAGTAATTAATTAATCTCATACTCGAGCGCATTACTGTTTTCGATGTAGTCGATTAAGGGCTTTTTAACTGTTATCTGACATTGTTTCGAATGGAGCACGACGTAGCAGTGATGCTCCACGTCAATGATTTTGAACTGTACGGTGGACGGTCCCTTTTCCTTGGAAAGGAAGGAGGTGAGGTCATTGACCGTATTCTCATCGAGGCGATCCAGACGGGCCGTAATAGTGATGTTCTTGAGTTTCCTCTCTTTTACGTCGGACAGGAACTCAATGTTGCCAATCCGCAGTTCGCTCATGCCGCTTTTCCACTGGTGCGGCTCTACTCGTGCCGTGATGAAGAGGGCGTTGCCTGTGTTCATGTATCCGCTCCACCGGGCCCATTCTTCGCCGAAGAGGGGAATTTCGCCGGTTCCGCTGTAATCCTCGATTTTGACTATACCGTAGGGCTTCCCATTACGGGTCTGTCCTTTTCGCACCTCGGAAACGATGCCGCCGAAGGTGATCTCCTGTCCCGTAAGGCTATTCAGGTCTTCCAGCTCGGCAACGCGTGTGGAGCAAGCCTTGTCAATGATGATGGCGTAGTCGTCCAACGGATGACCGGAGATATAGATGCCGATCAGATCACGCTCTTTGTTGAGACGTTCCAAGTCGCTCCACGGCTCAAACTGCGTGAGCGGTTCTGGCTTGGCTATGGTCATGTTTGCCTCATTGCCGAACAGCGATGCGGAGGCCACAGCCTGATCCTGCTGATAGCGTTGGCCGTAGCGGACCAAAGTATCCACGAAAGTTTCGCCCGTATTTTCATCGATGGCTACAAACTGCTCGCGGGCAACAGACTTGAAGCTGTCGAACGCTCCGGCTATGGCCAGGTTGATGATGGCTTTCTTGTTGCAGGCGTTTAGGTTGATGCGTTCCGCGAAGTCGTAGATAGAAGTGAACGGCCCGTGCTTTTCTCGTTCCTCGAGTATTGCAAGTACGGCGTTCTCACCGACGCCTTTAATGGCTCCCATGCCAAATCGGATGTCGCCTACGGTGTTGACGCTGAATTTGAAGCGGCTTTCGTTGATGTCAGGCCCCAGCGTGCGTACGCTCATGGCTTTACATTCGTCCATGAGTTTCGTGATGGTCTTAATATCGTTCGGGCTTCTGCTCATGACGGCCGCCATGTACTGTGCCGGGTAGTTTGCCTTGAGATATGCTGTCTGATACGCCACCCAAGAGTAGCATGTCGCGTGGCTCTTGTTGAAAGCGTAAGAGGCGAATGCGCGCCAGTCTTCCCAGATTTTCTCCAAAATCTTGGGGTCGTACCCGTTTTTCTTTCCTCCTTCGATGAATTTCGGATACATGTGGTTCAGCTTCTCAATCAGCTTTTTTCCCATCGCCTTGCGTAGGGCGTCGCTTTCACCGCGTGTGAAGTTGGCGATAACGCGTGAGAGCAGCATGACCTGTTCCTGATAGACGGTGATGCCGTACGTGTCCTTGAGGTATTTTTCCATGCAGGGCAGGTCGTAGGTAATGGGTTCTTCGCCGTGCTTGCGTTTGATGAACTGCGGAATGTACTGCATGGGGCCTGGACGGTAGAGCGCATTCATGGCGATGAGGTCCTCGAAGGTAGAGGGCTGGAGTTCGCGCAAGTACTTCTGCATTCCGGCGGACTCGAACTGGAAGGTTCCGATAGTGTTGCCGTCGCAGTAAAGCTGATAGGTAGCCGGGTCCTCAATGCTGATTTGGTCGATGTCCAGTTCAATCTTCAGACTGTCCTTGATGTTCTCGATCGTTTCTTTTATGATAGAGAGCGTCTTCAGGCCCAGAAAGTCCATCTTGATTAGGCCGGTTTCTTCTATGACGCGGCCCTCGTATTGCGTGCAGTGCACCTTTTTCCCAGTTTCCTTATCTACTGCTGTGGAGATGGGGACCCAGTCCGAGATGTTGTCCTTGCAGATGATGAACCCGCAGGCGTGCACACCGGTATTGCGCACGTTGCCTTCGAGCATTTTTGCGTAACGGATGGTGTCGTGCAATAGCGGGTTCGGTGAGGCCTCAGCTTCCCGCAGTTCGGGTATGGCCATAATGGCATTCGTCAGATTCATCTTTGGCACTTTCCCGTCCGGCCCTTCAGGCAGCTTGTCTGGAATAGCCTTACACAGCTTGTCGCTGACGTCGAGGGGCAGTTTCTGGACTCGTGCCACATCCTTGATAGCCAGTTTCGTAGCCATCGTGCCGTAAGTGATGATATGGGCCACGTTGTCCTCTCCGTATTTCTGCGTCACCCAGTTGAGGACGCGGCTACGCCCGTCGTCATCGAAATCGACGTCAATATCGGGAAGTGAGATACGGTCCGGATTTAGGAAACGCTCGAACAGTAGGTCGTACTTTATGGGGTCTATCTGAGTAATGCCCAGACAGTAAGCTACGGCGCTTCCGGCTGCAGAGCCACGTCCGGGGCCCACGGACACGTCAAGCTCCTCGCGTGCCGCCCGGATGTAGTCCTGCACAATGAGGAAGTATCCCGGGAAACCCATTGTCTTCATGATGTGCAGCTCGAAGTTGAGCCGTTCGGCTACTTCGGCCGAAAGTGGTTCGCCATATCGCTTCTTGGCTCCTTCGTAGGTGAGCTTGCCCAAGTAGTCCGCCTCCAGTTTTATGCGGTACAATTTATCGTATCCGCCTAATTTCTCTATTTTCTTTTCCGCCTCCTCCCGTGAGAGCACTTCGTTTCCGTTCTCGTCCCGAGTAAACTCGTAGAAGAGGTCTTCCTGCGAATAGTGCCTACGGTATTCTTCTTCTGTGCCGAACTCGGCCGGGATGTCAAAGTTGGGCATGATGGGGGCGTGGTCTATGCTGTAGTACTCCACCTTGTTACACACCTCGCACGTATTGGCCAAGGCTTCGGGAATGTCCTTGAACACTTCGTTCATCTCGGCGCGGGTCTTAAACCACTCCTGCTTTGTGTAAAGCATGCGGTTGGGGTCGTTCAACTCTTTCCCCGTGGACAGGCAAATCAGGCGGTCGTGTGCTTCGCCGTTCTCCTCGTCTACAAAGTGGCAGTCATTCGTACAGACGAGCTTGATGCTGTACTTACGCGCCAGCTCTATTAGCACGGCGTTTACCTTCTGCTGCAGAGGGAATGTCTCTCGGTTTGCCCTGATGTCCGGATTTTTTACTTCGTGGCGTTGTAGTTCCAAATAATAGTCGTCGCCGAACAGGTGTTTGAACCACTGCACGGCCTTTTCCGCTTCGTCCATTTGTCCGGCAAGGATTTTCTGGGGTATTTCCCCGCCGATGCAGGCCGAGCAGACAATGAGTCCTTCGTGGTACAGTTCCAAGTCCTTCGGGTCTGTTCTTGGACGCATATAGTAGCCGTCAACCCAGGCACGGGATACGAGCTTAATGAGGTTGTGGTAGCCCGTCTGGTTCTTGGCCAATACGATCAGATGCCAGCCCGACTGGTCTACCTTGCCTTCCTTCAGCTGCTTGTCTCCCCTGCGCGCCACATACATCTCACACCCGAAGATGGGCATGAAGTTTGCTATGCGCCGCTGCTTTTCAATGGTCGCCCTTAATTCTTCTTCACTGGGCGAATCCGGGGCAGTGACCTCACCGGCCAGCAAGGCAGCCAGCTGCGCCTCCGCTTCCTTCAGTTTGGCCTGGCCTTTCTTGCGGGTTTGTGTTGCGTAATTGAAAAACTCCTTGATGCCCATCATGTTTCCATGGTCGGTGACGGCCATGCCCCGCATGCCGTCGCGTATAGCCTTGTCCACCAAGTTTGGGATTGATGCTTGGCCGTCAAGGATGGAAAACTGGGTATGGACGTGCAAATGTACGTAGTCAGTCATAGAGTCAGAATTTTGTGGCCGTCTGTGGCAGGGGTGAGGTAAACGGAGGAAACGAAGGCGAGCTTACGGATTGACGTTAGGGCAGTCTTTCAGGCGGTGAGAGATGCGCATCGCGCAGAAGTTCGGTCCGCACATGGTGCAGAATTCGCCGTTCTCGTAGTGCGCTTCCTTATAATATTGCATGGCCAAGTCTGGATCCAGGCTAAGGTTGAACTGATCTTTCCAGCGGAACTCGTAGCGGGCCTTGGACAGTGCGTTGTCCCGCACTTGTGCGCCCGGATGGTTCTTGGCCAGGTCGGCTGCGTGTGCGGCCAGCTTGTAGGTCACGACGCCGGTGCGTACGTCCTCACGGTTGGGGAGCGCCAAGTGTTCCTTGGGGGTGACGTAGCAGAGCATGGCTGTGCCGAACCATCCTATCTGGGCCGCACCGATGGCCGATGTGATATGGTCATAGCCGGGCGCAATGTCGGTGACGAGCGGGCCGAGCGTATAGAATGGCGCCCCATGGCACTTGTCTATCTGGCGTTCCATGTTCTCGCGTATCTTGTTCATGGGGACGTGGCCCGGACCTTCTATGAATGCCTGGACATTCTTATCCCATGCAGTCTCAACGAGTTCGCCCATCGTGTCCAGTTCGGCAAACTGTGCCGCGTCGTTGGCATCGTAGATGGAACCGGGTCGCAGGCCGTCACCCAGCGATATGGCAACGTCGTATGCGGCACAGATGTCGCAGATGTCTCCGAAATGTTCGTAGAGGAAGCTCTCCTTGTTATTCTGCAGGCACCACTCGGCGATGATCGATCCTCCACGGCTCACCATTCCTGTCAGACGCTTGTCGGCCAAGTGGATATTGGCCTTGCGGATGCCGCAATGAATCGTGAAGTAGTCCACGCCCTGTTCGCACTGTTCGATAAGAGTGTCGCGGAAGAGTTCCCAAGACAGGTTTTTGGCGACGCCTTTTACTTTCTCCATGGCTTGGTACATGGGCACGGTCCCTACAGGAACGGGGCAGTTGCGGATGATCCATTCCCGGGTTTCGTGGATGTTGGCACCGGTGGAAAGGTCCATGAGGGTGTCCCCGCCCCATCGGCAGCTCCATACGGCTTTCTCCACTTCCTCGTCAATGCTTGACGTTGTGGCGGAATTGCCTATATTCGTATTGATTTTGACCAGGAAGGCCCTGCCTATGATCATAGGCTCAGCTTCCGGGTGATTGATGTTGGCCGGAATCACAGCTCGTCCCGCTGCCACTTCCTGGCGGACAAATTCTGGCGTGATGTATGTCTTGATGCCCAGTTCGCTGCAGTTGAGATTCTCCCGGATGGCCACGTATTCCATTTCGGGCGTCACGATGCCCTTCTTGGCATAGGCCATCTGCGTGATGGCGTGGCCGGACTTGGCACGAAGGGGAAGGTGGGGTACGCCGAAGCGCAGGTGGTCCAGGCTGTGGTCCGCAAGGCGCTCGCGGCAATAGGCCGAAGAAAATTCGCTGAGCTGCTCAATGTCTTTGCGCTCTGCGCCCCATCCGGCCCGTATGCGCGGAAGGCCGCGCTTGAGGTCGATGTCGCTGTTCGGGTCGCTGTATGCCCCGCTGGTGTCATAAAGCACTACGGGCGCATTCTCGCTGTAATGGCGCAAGCCGTTCTGGTCCTTTGTGACGGTGGGCGTCAACTTCACGCGGCGCATACCGACGCGGATTTGGGGATATATCTGTCCCGGGATATATATTTTTTCGCTGCCTGGGTATTGTATGTGCATGGAGTTGTTCATAATGATGAGTTGAAAAATAGTGGAGTATAGTAGTTTCTTATTTCGCTGTGAGTCTTTGCCGCGGGGGCGCCAGTGTCAATCCTCCTGTTCGTCCAGGGCATGGAGGAAACGGTGCATTTCGGCTACGGGGTCGGCAGCCCTTAATATGGCTCCGCTAACGGCTATCCCGTGAATACCAGTGGAAAGAATGGGGGCAATATCCTCAAAGGTTATGCCGCCTATGGCGCAAACAGGCAGATCTATACCTTCGGCGTCGACCGTACGCATGATGTCGCGGTATCCCTCCAGCCCGATGATGGGGGCCAGCCCTTTCTTGGTCGTGGTGAAGCGGAACGGACCGCAGCCGGCGTAATCGGCCGAGGCGGCTTTCAGTTGTCTCAGGTCATCTACGGTGTTGGCCGTCCCGCCTATGAGGAAACCTTCCCCCAAGACGGTCCGTGCCTGCTGGACGGGCATATCCTTTTTCCCCAGGTGGACCCCGTCTGCCTCAATTCTTTTGACGAGTTCCACCCGGTCGTCAATGATGAACGTGGCATTCTGTTCCGCGCAGGCGGCTTTTATACGGCGTGCCATGGGGGCAACCTCGTCATCCGTCCCTTCCTTGATGCGGAGTTGAATCCAGCGGCAACCAGCCTTCAGAGCGAGCATGGCGGATTCTTCGTAGGATATGCGTTCAGTATGGTGGGTGATAAATTGTACGGGAATCATTTTCAGAAATCTATGATGGGGCTTGCACACAATACTCCGTTTATTGCGGCGCGCAGCCGCAGAGTCCCTTGTGCCGGCCCGATGTTTGCGGAACAAAGGTACATATTTCTGTGCGCTTTGCGTATGCAGTTTTCCGCTTTTTTCTCTTGTTCTTCAGTCCCGGGGCCGGCGTGTTCCGGACGGCGGGATAGGACAGCGGATGGAGTCGCCGCGCCCATGACAGGCATGGCGGGTGCGCCGAAACAGGGCTTATCCCAGAGAAAACGAGGCTTAGGCGTGTAACTACGCGCCTAAGCCTCGTGGATGTTGTCCGTAACGGTATGTGGGGCCGTCCGCACAGTGGCGGTCAGGAACGCGACACGGCCTTTACCCCCTTGATGGTTCGCAGCTTGCGGATAAGTTTGTCCAGCTCGTGCGTGTCGTCTACCATGACGGTCAGTATACCTGAGAACAACGCGTCGCTTGAGTCGATGTTGATGCTGCGGAGCATGATATGCTCTTCCTTGGATATGACCGATGTGATATTGTTGACAATACCCAAGTCATCGTGCCCGACGATGTGGAGCGTGATGGGGTATTTCCCGGCTCCCTTGCCGGCCCAGCGTGCCTTGACTATACGGTAGCCAAAGCGTTCGCGTAGTGCCGGGGCGTTGGGGCAGTTGTTGCGGTGAATCTTGATACATCCGTTCGATGTGACGAATCCAAAAACGTCGTCGCCATAGACGGGCGAGCAGCAGCGGGCCATTTGGAACTCGAGGCCTTTGAGGTTGCGGTCGATGACGAGTACGTCCTGATGCGCGGGTGAAGGGACCGCGTTTGTTCCTTTGTATTCTTCGGCCGAACGGGCCGTCGCGCGCTGGGCCGTTCCGGCTTCACGCCGGCCCAGATCCTGGTAGCGGTCGATGAGGTCTCCCGTGTCGAGCTTGCCTTCGGCGACAGCTTTGAAAAATTCGTTGCTTTCCTTGAATCCGCTCTTTTTGACGAGTTGGTTGATGAGACTTTCGTCCCAGTCCACTTTTCGGTTCTTCAGCTTGCGTTCCAGCAATTCCTTGCCCAGGATGCCTTCGCGGGCCTGAAGGTCCTTGACTGCAGCCCTTATCTTGGACTTGGCGTGAGAGGACACGACGTAGTTGAGCCACTCAACCTTGGGGGTCTGCGCAGCGGAGGTGACGACCTCAACGGTCGATCCGCTTTCCAGCCTCTGCCGGATAGAGGCTGCCCGGCCGTCAATGCGCCCGCTGATGCAGTGGTTGCCCACGTTGGAGTGTATGTGGTAGGCGAAGTCGAGCAAAGTGGCTCCGTGGGGGAGCTTCAGCACGTCTCCTTTGGGGGTAAAGACGTAGACTGCTGCCTTTTCCTTGTTTTCCTTGCTGGAGAGGCGTTCGGTGAGCAGGCTCTCATCATTATTTTCCAATGCGCTCCGAATGTCGGCCAGCCAGGCGTCCACGCTTCCCGCTCCGCCTTTCAGGCCTTTGTAACGCCAGTGGGCCGCCAGTCCGTGCTCGGCTATGTCGTCCATGCGCTCCGTCCGGATCTGTACTTCAACCCACTTCTTTTCCGGCCCGAGCACGGTGATGTGCAGGCTTTCATATCCGTTGCTTTTGGGCACGGTGAGCCAGTCTCTGAGGCGCTTAAGGTTCGACTCGTAGCGGGCCGTGATGAGCGAGAACACTTTCCAGCATTGCTCCTTCTCTTTGTCCAAAGGGGCGTCGAGGATGATGCGTATGGCGAACAGGTCATATACGCCCTCGAAGCCGCACTGCTGTTTCTTCATCTTCTGCCAGATGGAATAGATGCTTTTTGTGCGGCCCTTGATGTGGTAACGCAGCCCCTCATCGTCGAGCATTTGCCGAATAGGGCCGATGAAGCGCTCTATGTATGCGTCGCGTGCCTGCTTGGTGGCGCTCAACTTCTCTTTGATGAGATAGTAGGCGTCGTGCTCCAAGTATTTCAGGGACAAGTCCTCCAATTCACTTTTCAGCCGGTAGAGGCCTAGCTTGTGGGCGAGAGGCGCAAAGAGGTTTGCAGCCAGGCGGGATATGTTGTTCCGTGCAGTGGCGTTGCCAGTGTCTTTGATCTGGCGCATGACGATGACGCACCAGGCTATGAGGAGGAGAATCAGCCGCATGTCACCGGCTTGGGAAACGAACAGGTTCCGGAAATTGTCTGACGCGAGCGATTCGGTTTTCGCTTCCAGGCGGGATATGTTGAACAAGGATTGCAGCGCGTGAAACTCTTCAGGCGAGCAATAGGGCTGGGCTTCCTGGATTTGTTCCTTCGTGTCGGTAACGGAAAAGATAATGAAAGCTGCCGCGAGTTTGCCGTGTAGCCCTATCTCGTCGGCTGCCAGACAGATGGATTGCAGCGCGACGAGAATGCGATTGAGCCCGAATGCGTCGCGGAGCTTTCCGCCGGCGGCAAGCCGCATGGCAAGGTAAGCCACGGTGCGTTTGGCCTCTTTCCTGTCTGGGCGAAGGTGTACGTCACGATATATTTGCAGAAGGCATGCCCGGATCTGCATGCGCTCAGCTGGGGTGAATTGATTCTCCATGTGGCATAAGAATATAGGGTTATTGATGTGCCAGCCAGTCGTCGATAAGGCGTCGTGCCAGACTGACTTTCCCGGGAATGGCCGGCAGGTTCTCGGACCGGAACCAACCGCCTTTGTTCAGTTCAGAGTGTTGCAGGCGTAACTCTCCGGACTCATATTCAGCTTTGAACCCTACCATCAGACCGCAGGGGTATGGCCAAGGCTGGCTTTGGAAATATTGCAGATTGCGTATGGTGAGTCCTGTCTCTTCCATTACCTCGCGATGAACGCATTCCTCGAGCGACTCGCCGGTTTCCACGAAGCCTGCCACGAGTCCCATATAGTCGCTCTTGAACTGGTTGCTTTGCACGAGCAGGATTTCCGGGCCGCGCGTCACGGCAACGATGATGGCTGTTGACAATTGTGGCCAAACCGTTTTCCCGCACGATGGGCAGCGCTTGGAGATAGGGGAGGCGTATTCCAATGGCGCGCCGCACCGTCCGCAGTAGCGCGTGCCGGCGTCCCAATAGAGCAATTCGCGAGCCTTGCCGGCGAGCTGATATTCCGCCTCTGGCAGAAGGTAGTAGCACTCCCGCAGACCGATGAAGCAGTATTCGGGGCAACTTTGCGGATTGGCCAGGGAAACAGCTCTACAGGGGCGCCCATAGTGTTCCGTAAGCAGTATGTTCCGGTCATTGTCACAGAGCCGGCAGGGAGGCTGTTCGGCACAGGGGATGGTGTGATGTTCCGTCAGCAGTAGCTGGTCCTCGTAAAAGATGTACCAATATGTGAGCGTCCTGCTTTTCGGCATGGCAGAATTTGTGATAAGGCATTTATAAATCAACGCGCCGTCCTGCTTCTGTAGAGTGGCGGACGGCGCGTTTCAGGTGTCAGTCAGACGAAGTCTGTCGCCGTCAGGCCAGACCCAAAGATTTTTTTACTTCTTCTACTTTCTCGAGTGCATCCTCGCGGGCGCCCAGATAGCAATGGGGGCATCCCATGCTACCTTGTACTTCGATGTAGAACTTGATTTTGGGCTCTGTGCCGGAGGGGCGTACGCTGATTTTCGTTCCGTCCTCGCAGAACCACTGAAGCACGTTGCTCTTTTCCGGCATATCCAGTGAAGATGCATTGCCGTCGGCATCATACTGCAAGAGGGCGTCATAGTCCTTTGTGCAAACCACGCGCGAGCCGGCGATGGTCTGAGGACGATTGACGCGGAAATCGGTCATCATAGCCTTAATGGCGTCGGCTCCGCTCTTGCCCGGTTTTACGACGTTAATAGTTTTGTTGAGCGAGAATCCGTACTCCACGTAGATGTCCATCAATACATCGTAGAGCGTTTTGCCCTGGTCCTTGGCCCATGCGCAGATTTCTGCCAGCAGGGAGCAGGCGGATACGGCGTCCTTGTCGCGGACGAAGTCTTCGGCCATGAATCCGTAGCTCTCTTCGCCGCCACCGATGTATTGCAGGTCGCCTTCGTCCTCATGGATACGTATCTCGCGAGCAATCCACTTGAATCCCGTATAGCAGTCGAACAAGCGTATATGGTTCTTTTCAGCGATGCGCTTGATGAGGTCGGTGGTAACGATGGTCTTGACAATAAATTCGTTTCCTTTCATCTTGCCCTGGGCAAAGCGGTTCTTGATGATGTAGTAGAGGAAAATCATGCAAGTCTGATTGCCGTCGATCAGCGTCCACTCGCCTTTGTCGTTCTTGCAGGCCATGCCTACGCGGTCAGCATCGGGATCGCTGGCCATGACGATGTCTGCGTCAATCTTCTTCGCAAGCTCGAGAGCCAATGTCAAAGCCTCACCGTTTTCGGGGTTGGGGCTGACTACCGTGGGGAAGTTTCCGTCCTTCACCATCTGTTCGGGTACAGTGTTTACATTTTCAAAGCCCCAAAGCTTAAGCGAGTCAGGAATCAGCATCATACCCGTACCGTGCAGCGGCGTATAAACAATCTTCAAGTCCTTCTGGCGCTGTATGCAGGCGGGGTCGATAGAGAGTGTATGCACCTTTTCCAAGTATATTTGGTCAATATCCTTGCCTATGATCTGAATCAGTTCGGGATTGCCCTTAAACTTGATGTCGGCAACGCTGACTTTATTGACTTCATCGATGATGCCCTTGTCGTGCGGAGCAAGCACCTGTGCGCCGTCTTCCCAGTAGGCTTTGTAGCCGTTGTATTCTTTGGGGTTGTGGCTGGCCGTGATAATGATGCCGCTCTGGCAGCCCAGGTGGCGAATGGCGAAGGACATCTCGGGCGTCGGGCGCATGTCGTCGAACAGATAGACCTTTATGCCATTGGCCGAGAAGATATTGGCAGAGGTTTCCGCGAAGAGTTGGCTGTTGTTGCGGCAGTCGTATCCTACGACAACAGAGATTTGCCCCTTTCCTTCAAAGCATTTGTTCAGATAGTTGGAAAGGCCCTGTGTGGCAGCACCTACGGTATAGATGTTCATGCGGTTGGTGCCGGCACCCATGATGCCGCGCAGTCCGCCGGTACCAAATTCCAAAGTCTTATAGAATGCGTCTATGAGTTCCGTCTTGTCTGGGTTTTCCATCATTTTCCGGACGGCGGTCTGCGTGTCCTTGTCATAGAGAGGTGACGTGAGCCATGCCTGGGCTGTTTGTTCACACTTCTTGATCAGCTCTTGATTTTCCATTGTATGATTGTTTGTGGTAGCTTCTCTTATAAGGTTCCGCGCGGAATTTCAGGATATTCCCGCCGCAATCGGGAGAGAGCCTGATTCCCCGTCGGAGCAGTTTTATAGTTGCTACAAAATTAGGGATAAAATTTGAAATCGGGTACCTGTCTGCGCGTTAATATGTGCCAAATCGTTTTTTTGCTTGTCGTGGATAGTTCTAACCTTAATATGATGTCCCCTCCTTTTCCGTGAGGGCAACCTTCATGACGCCGTCCTGCCGGCTCTCGAAGAGTGCGTATGCATCTGCGATACGGTTCAGCGGGATACGGTGAGTGATGAGCGGGGTGGTATCTATTTTCCCGTCACTTATCAGTTGCAGGATTTCGGAGCAGTCGCATCCGTCTACACCTCCTGTCTTGAACGTCAAGTTCTTGCCGTACATTTCCGGGAGTGGAAGTACTTGGGCTTCGTTGTAAAGCGCCACGACTGCGACAATGGCGTTGGGGCGGGCGCACTGCCAAGCCATGCGGAAGGACTCTGCGGTTCCGCCGGCCTCTATTACGGCATCCGCGCCACCGTGACTGCTTGTTTCGCAGACCAGTGCACGACAATGTTCCGGCGAAACGACTTGTACTTCCGGCCAATGTTTGCGGACGAATTGCCTGCGCTCTTCTGTTTGTTCGCAGACAATGATGTGCTTGGGCTGCTTTAACCGGGCACAGAGCGTAGCGCAAATGCCTGTAGGCCCCGCACCGATGACAAGCACCGTGTCGCCACGCTGGATTTCGGCAATCCGAGCGGCCCAGTATCCCGTAGCCAGGATGTCGCCGACAAAGAGGGCTTGTTCGTCTGACACGTTATCGGGTATGCAGTTGAGGCCTTGGTCGGCATAGGGTACGCGGACATATTCCGCTTGCCCGCCATCGATGCGGCATCCCAAAGTCCAGCCCCCATTGGGATCCGTGCAGTTATTGACAAATCCGTGTTCACAAAAGAAGCAGTGCCCGCAGAAGGTTTCCACGTTAACCGTCACGCGATCGCCTGGTCTGACATGTTCGACTTCGCTGCCGACACTTTCAACAACGCCGACCATCTCGTGTCCTACGGTAATGCCAGGCACGGCGCGGGGAATGCTGCCGTGCTTGATGTGCAGGTCGCTCGTGCAGATGCTGCCGAGCGTGACGCGGACGACGGCGTCGCTCGGTGAAAGGATGCTGGGAAGGGGCTTTTCGCACAGTTCGAATTTTCCGGGTGATACGTACGTGTAAGCCAGCATGTTAATTCGTTGCTATTCTTGTTTGAAAAATTTCGGCTGATAGGATAATCGTAGGAACAACTGAAGTTCATCAACATCCACTGCCGTCCAGGCTGCACATGGTGCCGCCGCTTGCAGGGCGCGATTGCAATCCGGCATCCTCTGGCGTCAGGGTAACTGTACCATCTTCAAGTACGAAACATGGGATGCCTGCGGCCTTTTGCCGCTTCGCCTCTTCAAATGCTGGGTCAGAGTCTCGCAGGCGCAGAAATTCCTTCAGATTCCGCACATGCGCCCCAATGTCTATAAGTTTATAATGAGGATTGCCTGCCGCCTGCTCTTTTACGTAGACACAGTCCGGGCAGCTATCCATTCCAAATATCTTTATCATAGTCCAAATATAAATGCTTACGGTCGCAAAGTTAGAAAAGAATGATTGAATGGAGCCATTCCAAGCGGATTTTCTCTCAATTGCCCAGGCGAGAACCCGTGCCAGACTGCGGAACGAGCGACGGGTAGGGGAGGAGTCGTTGATTTACGGAAGGCTCCCGGCAACGTATATATTCTATACGAAACCGGGAGTCGCACAGTAATTCAGTTATTCCTCGGAATGATGGGCTTCTCCAGCTGCTTAATAGTTTTCGGCGCGGATCTGGAAGAAACTCTGCGGGTGATCGCAAACGGGGCAGACTTTCGGAGCAGCCTTGCCAACTACGATATGGCCGCAATTTGCGCACTGCCAAATGCACTCACCGTCGCGGCTGAAGACAATCTTGTCCTCTATGTTCTTAAGCAGACGGCGGTAGCGTTCCTCATGTTCTTTCTCTATTGCCGCAACCATTTCGAATTTTGCCGCAATCGCTGCAAAGCCTTCGGCACGTGCTACTTCGGCAAAGCCTTTGTACATGTCCGTCCACTCGTAGTTTTCGCCAGCTGCTGCATCGGCCAAGTTCACCGTAGTGTCAGCAATGCCATCGTGAAGCAGTTTGAACCATATTTTGGCGTGCTCTTTCTCATTGCGCGCCGTTTCTTCGAAGATGCTGGCAATTTGCTCATATCCATCCTTTTTGGCCTTGGAGGCGTAGTAAAGGTACTTCGTATGGGCTTGCGATTCACCTGCAAAAGCGGCCTGCAAATTCTTTTCGGTCTGGCTTCCTTTTAATTCTTTCATGAGTAATAGGATTTTATGGGTTAGAGTGTTACCTTGCAAAGGTAATAATTTTATTACGTTTCCCCAAAACCATATCTCATATTTATTCTCGATAGCTCGGGCGCCTTCAGCTCTTATTAGGAGTTCATGGACAGGAGAAACTCTTCATTATTACGAGTAGTCTCGAGACGTTTCTTTACATCCGTCATGGCTTCTACCGGATTCATGTCAGCAATGTACTTCCTTAGAATCCACATGCGGTTCAACGTCTGCTGGTCGTGTAACAGGTCGTCTCGGCGCGTACTGGACACGGAAAGGTTGACCGCCGGGAAGATACGCTTGTTGGCCAATGCTCTGTCGAGTTGCAATTCCATATTGCCGGTACCTTTGAACTCTTCGAAGATAACTTCGTCCATCTTGGAGCCTGTATCAATCAGTGCAGTAGCGATGATGGTGAGTGAGCCGCCGTTCTCTATATTGCGCGCGGCGCCGAAAAAGCGTTTGGGCTTCTGAAGCGCGTTTGCATCCACGCCGCCCGTGAGCACTTTTCCTGACGCCGGTGAAACGGTATTGTATGCTCGGGCCAGGCGGGTGATGGAGTCGAGGAAGATAACTACGTCGTGTCCGCATTCCACCATTCTCTTGGCCTTTTCCAAAACGATGTTGGCTATTTTGACATGGCGTGCGGCTGGTTCATCGAACGTAGAGGCGATGACTTCTGCATTGACTGTGCGGGCCATGTCTGTCACCTCTTCCGGACGCTCGTCAATAAGCAGCATCATGAGGTATGTGTCCGGGTGATTGCGGGCTATGGCGTTGGCGATGTCCTTCATCAGCATGGTCTTACCCGTTTTGGGCTGGGCGACGATCAGAGCGCGCTGACCTTTGCCGATAGGCGTGAAAAGGTCTACGATTCGGCAGGACAGGCTGTCGTTGTGACCACTGCACAAGTTGAATTTTTCGTTAGGGAACAGGGGCGTAAGGTGCTCAAAGGCAATGCGGTCCCTTACCTCCTGGAGCTCTCGGCCGTTGATATGCTCAACGCTGGCCAAAGTAAAGAATTTTTCACCTTCTCTGGGAATGCGGACTTTTCCTTCAATGACATCTCCGGACTTGAGGCCGTATTGGTATATCTGGTTGGCCGTGACGTAGATGTCGTCGGGGGAAGTCAGATAGTTATAGTCGGAAGAGCGCAGGAAACCGTAACCGTCGTTCATCAGTTCCAAAACGCCCCGTCCATCCAACAACTGGAAGTCGTCCGGCAGTGTAGCTACGGAAGACGGCGGGGTGGGGGGAGTAGGCTCAATATAACTATTGTTGTTGTAATATTTATTGCGCCAGGCTTCAGGCTCGTTCTCGTAAGCACCATAGCCGAGGTCAGCGGCAGGAGTTGTTGTCACGACCGGAAGGTCTTCCGCTATCAGAAAATCCTGGTCCTCAGGCAGGCTCTGCAACTGTTGCAGGATGGGATCGGAATTTTCATTACGCTCATCGTTTTGTGTCTTGATACTCTCGTATAGAGAATCACGGACTTCGTCCAGGTCTACGGGATGAAGGCTGTCCGTCTGAGCTTGTTGCTTAAGCTGCTCAGACAGGAAGTCGGGCATATCCTCGTCTACAACATTGCCCGGCACTTTTGTATCTACAGGAATCGTGGACTCAATGGCTCCATCGGGACCTGCAGGCTTGCTTTCTTCATACACGCTTGCCGATGTAGGAACTGGCATGGCTGCCTCTTCCGGATCGGCAACTTTTGCCAACGTGCGCGTCCTTCTTCTTTTCGCCGGTGCCACGGATGCAGAGCCTTTGCTCTCCGGCACGTCCGGAATTTCTTTATCTTCTTTTGGATTTTCCGTAGAAGAATATATATGGTCTACATCTTTCTTGACTATGCGCGAACGACGTTTGGTCACAGGGGCGCTGTCCTGCTCCGCACTTCTTTCAGCCTGAGCATCAAGAATATCGTAAATCAGTTCTTCCTTATTTTGACTGTCCTTCTTTGCCGTACCCATACTGTCGGCAATAGCTTGCAGTTCCTCTACGCTTTTTCTCGTAAGCAAGTCTTTAGTATAAAGTGCCATAAATGAGTTGGAAATTTGTCCAACGATGTTGGTAAGTTTAATTTTATCTGGTAAATTCTTACTATGAAGAGTGAAAGCCGATATTCGTATCGAATTTCACAATGCAAAAATAATAACTTTCTGTGTAGGGACCAAATAGTTGTTAACGAATTTGGACTATTTTTTTCTACGACCAGTTAGGAGACATGTTCGCAACAGCCGCTTGCTCATTTTATTGCGAAGAATAGCGTGGCTCCAAGGAGCGCTACCACTATTGACGTTGGCTCGCTGCTTTCAATAGAAGACGGGCAGTCCACGTTCTCTGGCACGCTTCTCAAAACCGTGTGTCACAATTAAACATAATCACGATACTCAGAAATCCAATTAGGTTAGGCGATTGAGGCTTTGCGGACAACGTTGCCCACCTTAATTATATATATGCCTTGTGGGACGTTCAGCGTGAGCGACTTGTCGGAACTGTCAATCCTAAGGCTGGTGACTTTTGCTCCCGTCAGACTGTAAATATCCATAGTAAGGCCCTCCGCATTTTGAACACGGACGGTTTTATTCCTAATCGTGAGCTTGATTTTGGGCGTGTTCGACATCGTCGCAGATGCCATTTCGGCATTCTCTTCAGCTTCGGGCATGCCGTAGACAGGAGTTCCGACGAAGCTACATGCTACGAGACAAGCAAAAAGTATATATTTCAGCATATTCCCAAGGTATTTCCGGCAAAGATAAATATTATTCATGACACGGAGAAAGTCAGAGTCTTAAATACTGATAATAAAAAAATTGATTGTCTCCCGACAACCAATCTTCACTAACCTTAAATCTAATACCATGAAAAACGATGCAAAAGTATGGATTTGCATGATATTAGACAAGTTCCTACCCGATTTTTATACGGATATTTGTATTTTTTCACCTTTACTTTGGCCGGATGCTAATCGTATCTTGCGAAAGTACACCTGACAGAGCCTTCTTTCCTGTCTATTCTTCTTTGAAGGCGGCTGCGTATTCCTTTATCGCGTCTAGGGTCGCAGTGGTTGCGGGAACAAGTGGCAGACGCAGGACATTTTTGATTTTCCCCTGCGCTGTAAGCAGCGATTTTATGCCGGCTGGATTTCCGTCTGCAGTCATCAGGCTGTATAGCGGATGCAACTTTCTGTGTAGCGCGAGTGCTTCGGGCATGTTTTCTTTCAACACTGCGTGTACCATCGTCCCAAACGCTTCGGGATAGGCATTTCCTATTACTGAAATCACTCCGACAGCGCCCAGGGACAGCAGCTCAAACGTGACTGCATCGTCGCCGCTCAGTACTTCAAACCCGTCCGGCGCATTTTGGATTATGGTTTCTATTTGGTCCAGTTTGCCCGAGGCCTCCTTAATTGCCACGACGTTCGGACAATCTCCGGCTATGCGTAGCGTGGTCGACGCCTGGAGGTTTACGCCCGTGCGCCCGGGGACGTTGTAGAGTACCACCGGTTTGTCCGTTGCGGCTGCCACTGCGGAAAAGTGCTGATACAGACCTTCCTGGCTGGGTTTGTTATAGTAAGGAGTAACTATAAGGACACCGTCGATTCCGTTTAAGTCCGTTTCCTTGAGGTACTGCACTACCGAGGCCGTGTTGTTGCTGCCGCATCCCAAGAGGAGTGGCACTCGACCGTTGTTCTGTTCCACGATGCGACGGATGATTTCCTGCTTCTCATCGTTTTCGAGACAAGGTGTTTCGGCTGTGGTGCCCAGTATGCAGAGAAAATCTGCCCCACCCTTCAGCAGCGAGTCTACGAGCTCCTCAAGGGCGTCGTAGTCGACCGCTTGTTCCGCTGTAAACGGAGTGATGAGGGCTACGCCCAAACCGTGAAAAGGATTTTTCATATTGATATGGAGTGAATGGTCTTATTAGCTATTGGCGGCATTCCTGATTTGTAGGAAGTAGGCTGCCAGTCCTTTTTTCGCGTCCTCGAGTTTTTCCGCCCAGCTTTGTACCGAATTTTGCCCCACGATGTCCGTGATGTATTTGACTGCAAGAAACGGAAGTGAAAAGTGAGCACAGACAACTGCCTCGGCAAATGCCTCCATGTCTACGGCATCCCCGCGCACCACGGCATCGCCACTTACGAAATCATCTCCCGTATTGACAATAGGGTCCTCGCAGTCTGTCAGTTCCGGTCCGCCGATCGAACGTAAATTCGGGATAAGTCCACCGGCTGTATGAATTTCTGAAATGACGCCTTCCAGGCTGAGCGGTTCCAAGTCGCGGTCCACAAAATGGCGGCTCACTATGATGTCTCCAGTGCGGTGAATGGAAGTTCCTGCCGTCCCGATGTTCAATACGCCAAACGGGTGGTAGGTAAGTATTGCCTTTGTCACAGCCATGGCAGCCATGGTTTTCCCCACGCCTGTGAAGACGACTTTCGTGGGGAAATCCAGAGGCGGCAATTCCACATATTCATCCTGAAGGGCGAAAGTGACGAGCAACGGCTGCATGCGGCAGAAGGTTAGTATTGATGGAAATTATGGGAGATATTTCCCTTTATTCGGCATTGAAGTGGTAAAGGAACGTGGCCACGCCGTTAAGAGCCGGTTTGCGCTCCCCTTTTATCTCAATCGTGAACTTGATCTCAGCTTTGCAGATGCCGCGCAGATTGGCGATGGACTGTAAGGTTGCGACCAGACGGATACTTTGCCCGCTCAGAACGGCCTGTCCGAATTTCATTTTGTCCATGCCGTAGTTGACCATCATTTTCAAGTTGCGCACGTCGATGATTTGTTCCCACAGATAGGGAAGAAGCGACAGCGTCAAGTAGCCGTGGACAATGGTCTGCCCGAAAGGCCCGTTCTTGGCGCGCTCTGTATCTACGTGAATCCACTGGTGATCCAATGTCGCGTCTGCAAACTGGTTGATGCGTTCCTGCGGAATCTCGAGCCAGTCGGAGGTTCCTATTACCTCGCCCACATGCTGGGCGAACTCTTCGTAGGAGTTGATGATGAGTTTATCCATTGTTCTTGTTGCAATTATTACAATTTATGCGCATAGCACTGCCAAGCTCCTTGGGGAAACAGGCAGGCCACAGCCTGCCGCAGTGTTTCGCAAGACACATGCAAAGGTAACTTTTTTTTCACCATTAAGCAACTTTTCTGCAAATAGGCTGGCGGATAAAAGCCGTATGGAAGATAAATTAACGGTGACTGCTGGAAATCCTGTACTAATTTACAAATAATAGCGCTCAGGATATGCGGATGCCGAAGCAGATTGAAGGACTGCGGCGCTATGCCGCCGTGAGGCTGACATAGGCGTTACGGTCGGTGCGCCTACTGTGTGTGCAACTTGAAGTAAGGAACGTTTTCAGGGGGCTAAGGCCAAGAAAAACTGGCCTTAGCCCCCTGAAAACGGGAAGTAACCCTCTTTCCTTATGAAAGCAGGGCTGCCTCTACTGAACACGATGTCGGACTGGAGTCCGCGTCAGCGGAGTGCTTCTGCATACTTTTGTATCAGCTGAATTGTCGTGGAGTCGGAATTGTAAACGGAATACCAGCCCTGTGGCTCGTGGGGCGGGTCACAGAGATAGTCGTTGCCGCGCTGCCAAGTCTTGTCGGCCGGGCGGCCTGCCCCACCCCAGCCCCAGAAATTGCAGCCTGCAATGTAGTCACCTTGCCGCTTACTCTCCAGCACTTTATCAAAAATAAAATTATAGAACGCGTCCCGGTAAGAAGTCGGCGTGCCGGCTAAGCGGAAGTTCTGGTTGCGCGGATAGCCAAACTCTTCGATGACAAGGGGCTTCTGGATTTTTTTTGCCAAACGGAGATGGAGTCCGATGTATTGTCCCGCTTTGACGTAAACGTTGGGGAGGGCAGTATAGAGCGAGCCAGCCGATGCCCATTGCCAGTTGACCGGCCAGATGTGTATGGTCAAGTAGTCAATGTTCAAATCATTGCACACCTTTTCCAAAAGCCGTTCGTCCGACTCGCAACCATACAGACCTTCACTCCCGGTGGAGACCAGGTGGTTCGGGTCCAGCTGCTTGATCAGCTTGGCGGTCTGCGAAATCCAGGCAGCGAAGGCCTCCTTAGTATCCTGAGCGAACGGGCGCGGCTCATTGCAGATTTGCCACGACATGATGGCCGGCGAGTCGGCGTAGGGGCGCTGCGTGTAGCGGTTGGTACGCGTCACGATCTTACGGACGAAGTCGGCAAAGGCCTCCTGTGCCTTGGGTTGTCTCAGGAAGTTGGCCGCGAAATCCGTATAGGCCTGGTACGCTTGCGTGGCATCCGGCGCATCGCCCATTCCGGTACGTTTCAGGTAATACGTATATCCTCCACTCCAGTCCCAGGAATTGTTTAGATAGAGGACGGCCAACATGTTGCGCTGTTCCAGCTCCTTCAACAGGAAGTCCAGACCGTCCAGGAGCGTATCATTGAGCGCTCCGTCCGACTGCTGCAAGTAAGGGTAAACGCTTCGGGCATTCTTGCCCCCGGCATCCGGTCCGACCAGAACGCGGAGGTTGTCCACACCGATGGATTTTAGGGAGTCAAGTTCGCGGAGCAACCGGTCGCGGTTTCCGCCCTCGCCTGTGCTTCCCAATATCGGAGCATACCACATATTGGTTCCCACGAAGTAATACGGTGCGCCATTTCTGAATAACTGACCGCCTTTGACGGTCACAAATCGTCCGGGAGATGCCGCCCAGCCGAAGAGGGCCGAGACAAGTAAGAATAGGGAAACAAAGAGCTTTCGGTTCATAGTCAAAATAGATTTAGTTTGCGGTTTCGGGCCTCGTCCAGGGTGAGCAGTTCTGCCTCGTGGGCAGCATGGGCTTGGCGCAAGCGGTCCTGCTCGGCTGCGACCTGCCGCAAGTAGTCCCCCCTACCCCGTTCTTGCGTCAGGTGCGCGCTGACAAGCACCATTTGTGAAGCGTCCTTCACCCATATCACGGGGCCTGAATAGGCAGGTGCGATTTTCAAGGCCGTGTGTAGCGGGCTCGTGGCGGCGCCACCGATCAGTACCGGGACGCTTATCCCGGCTTCGTCCAGCACGTTGACCGTCTGGATCATCTCGTTCAGACTGGGAGTAATGAGGCCGCTGAGTCCGATGAAATCGGGCTTTTCGCGCAGTGCCGCCGCGCGGATGTCCTCGGCCGGACACATGATGCCCAAATCGACGATTTCAAAATTGTTGCAGGAAAGCACGACGGATACGATGTTTTTCCCGATGTCGTGGACGTCACCTTTGACCGTGGCGAGAAGTGCCTTGCCGGCTTTCTTCTGCTGCCCTTTCTCTTGCAGCAGGTACGGCTCCAGGTAGCCCACGGCTTTCTTCATCGTGCGGGCAGCCTTTACCACTTGTGGCAGGAACATTTTCCCGTCTCCAAAGAGTTCTCCCACGCGGTTCATCGCCCCCATCAGCGGGCCTTCGATAATCTGAATGGCATGGGGGAAGTGCGTAAGGGCTTCATTCAGATCGTCCGTCAACGTCTCGTCGTTGCCGGTGAGGAGGGCGTGGTGCAGGCGCTCTGCAGCTGTCGGCAACGGCTGGCATGAACCGGGGAGGGACTGTGTGGATTTCCCGGCTTTCGGGGCAAGCGTGTGAGCCATCTCAAGCAGTTCTTCTGTGGCGTCGCGGCGGTTGAGCAGGACATCGTCCAACGCATTCAACAATTGCTTGGGCAAATCTGTGTAGGTAACACTGCTTGAAGGGTTTACTATTCCCATGTCCATCCCGCTCTTCACGGCATGGTAGAGGAATACGGCGTGCATGGCCTCGCGCAGATAGTTATTTCCGCGGAAGGAGAAAGAAAGGTTGCTTACGCCGCCGCTGACGTGCGCTCCCGGCAAATTCGCTTTGATCCATGTCGTGGCACGAAGGAAATCCAAGGCGTAGGCGTTGTGTTCGGGAATGCCGGTGCAGATGGCCAGTATGTTGGGGTCGAAGATAATATCCTGAGGCGGGAAGCCGGCTTTTTCCGTCAGCAGCCGGTAGGCGCGCTGACATACCTCAATCTTGCGTTCGAACGTGTCGGCTTGGCCCTGTTCATCGAATGCCATGACGACGGTCGCCGCACCCAGCCGGCGGAGTTCCTTGGCATGGGTCAGGAACGTTTCCTCCCCTTCTTTCAAGGAAATAGAATTGACGATGCATTTTCCTTGTACGCACTTCAGCGCGGCTGAAATGACGTCCCAATCGGAGGAGTCTATCATAAAAGGAACGCGGGCTACTTCCGGTTCGGCCGCTAAGAGGTTTAGGAAATGGACCATCTCAGCCTTTGCATCGAGTAAGCCGTCGTCCATGTTTATATCAATAATCTGGGCACCGTCCTCCACCTGCTTGCGGGCAATGGCTACGGCTTCCGCGTAATTCCGTTCCCGGATGCAGCGCAGGAATCTGCGGGAACCGGCCACGTTGCAACGCTCACCGATGTTTACGAAGTTGCGCTCTGGTACGACATCCAGGGCGTCCAGACCTGACAGGCGGAGAATCTGCTTGGACGTCTGGGGAACGCGCGGCGTATAGCCCTCCGTCTCCGTAATGCTGCGGACCATATGGGCGACTTCGCGGATGTAGGCGTCCGTAGTCCCGCAGCAGCCTCCCACGATATTGACCAGCTTCCTTGTGACGAAGGGCTCCATCGCCTGGGCCATATTCTCCGGAGTCTGGTCGTAACTCCCAAGGTCGTTGGGCAGGCCGGCGTTGGGATAGGCCGAAACGTAGCAGCTCGTCTCACGGGACAAGTGCTCCAGGAACGGCAGCATCTCGCTTGCGCCGAATGAGCAATTCAGTCCGACCGAGAACACGGGATAGGAGGAGATGGAGGCCAGAAACGCATCGACAGTCTGCCCCGCAAGTGTCCGGCCGCTTTTGTCCGCAATCGTAGCGGAGAGCATGATGGGCAGTTCGCACCGGCCGGCCATGACTTGTCCTGCTGCGTAAAGCGCAGCTTTGACGTTCAGCGTGTCGAATATCGTTTCCATCAGGAGCAGGTCTACTCCGCCCTCAATCAAGGCCTCGATTTGTTCGCGGTACGCGGCGGCGAGCTCATCGAAGGTAACGGCTCGCGCGGCAGGGTCGTTAATGTCCGGTCCGATGGAGCAGGTCTTATTTGTCGGTCCGATTGAGCCGGCGACGAAGCGCGGTTTCATGGGATTGAGCGCAGTATATTCGTCGGCTATGCCTCGTGCCAACCGGGCCGCCTGGAGGTTCATCTCATAACAGAGAGGCTCACAATAATAATCGGCCATCGAGATGCGTTGCGCGTTGAAAGTGTTTGTCTCTATAATATCGGCTCCAGCATCCAGGTAACGGCGGTGAATATCCCGGATGACATCCGGCCGGGTCAAGGTCAGCAAATCATTATTTCCCAGTTGCTGTCCGGGAAGTTTGGCATAGCCGTTACCTCGGAAATCCTCCTCAGTAAGCCCCATTTGCTGGATCATGGTGCCCATAGCTCCGTCAAGCAAGAGCACGCGGTTACGGATTTCTTTCTTTATGTCTCTCATCATCAGAATCTTTTAATAAAACGCTCCATCTCGCGCCGGTCTGATTTCTCCCGTAGCGAAGCTCGTTTGTCGTACTCCTTTTTACCCTTGCACAGGCCGATGATTAGCTTGGCCCGCCCGTTTTCGTCGATGAACAGTCGCAGGGGGACGATTGTGTAACCGGGCGATTGTGTTTCCTGTTGCAGATTCCGTATTTCCTTTTTGTTGAGCAGTAATTTCCTGTCCCGGCGTTCGCGGTGATTGTTGTATGAGCCTAAGGCATACTCGGCGATATACATGTTCTTCACCCAGATCTCACCGTTATGGATGTAGCAGAATGTGTCCACCAGTCCGGCTTTACCCGCTCTGATGCTTTTGATTTCAGTTCCGCAGAGCACGATGCCGGCAGTATATCTGTCAATGACGGTATAATCAAACTCTGCCCTTTTATTTTTTATATTTATCTTGGCCTGCTTGTTGAGTTTCTTGTTCGCTGCCATATAAGTATTCCAATATGTTAGTCTGTCGGTTTGTCTGTTTCAGAGGATGTGACGAAAAGTTCCCAATGTTCCCGGACGTAGTCGGCAATCCGGTTCGTGAACATTTCTTCATTTTCCACAAATTCGTCGTCCAAGTTGTCAAAGTCGGGGAAGCGTTCGAACAGTGCCATGAATTCCTCGTCCGTGCATTCTTTCACTATCTCCTGCCCGTAAACGGCATCCAGCTTATTTGCCCTGTTAATAAGTTTGCCCAGATCTGCCAGATTCCAAGTTTTCATCATCTTAGCAAAGGGATTCTTGAAAAAGAACGGGCCGTAGCCGTTGTGAATCAACTGGATGAAGCCACCATCCATAAGCTCGTCCCGCAGGATGTAATATCCCCACAACGTCAGCTGTTCGGCCGACAAGCGGGCCATACTTTCTGCCGTCAGGCTCCCGCCGGCTTTATCCACGATGTACCGCACAACCTGTTCCAGCAGCGTATCCGCATCTTCTGAGGCTAATTTCTGCCAATCTCCGTGACTTATATTATTTTCCATTCCTGTCTGTTATAATTTCGCATGGCGATTCCGCAGTTCTTTCTTAACGCATCAGCGCCACGATAGTCCTCATTCCTTTGATTTTCTCTTCCCGGACGCGCGCCAGCATGTCGTGCACAGCCGGCTGGCTGACGGCCACGTAGACACAATGCGCTGCAATTTGTATCTCCCCTACTTCCTGCGGTTGCAGGGCTCCCTTCCGGCACAGAAAGCCCAGGACGTCCGCCTTTGAAATCTTATTCTTTTTTCCCTTGCCGATATAGACGGCCTCCCAGACGGTGGGCGGGAGAGGCGGGACGGCAAGGTCAAGAGTAGCAGCCGGTAACAGACGGACATTCCGAAATGGCCAGCGGTCTTCATCCTCGGGCGTAGTGAGCAGGTAGGACGTTCCGGTCTGATTCCAGCGTGCTGCCCGGCCGCAACGGTGCAGGTAGGCCGTTTCGTCCTGCGGGAAATCGTAGTGCACGATAGTCTGCACAGACGTTATGTCTAAGCCTCGCGCTGCCAGGTCGGTCGAGACTAAAATCCGGCTGCATCCGCTGCGAAACTTGAATAGCGCTTTTTCGCGTTGCTGTTGCTCCATGCCTCCGTGGTAAATTTCCATGGCCGGAATCTTTGTGTGGAGCCGGTTGTAAACCAGTGCGGCTCGCTCCCGAGTGGCTGCAAAAACGATGGTGGGCGTCCTGCCGACGTTCCTCAGTAACCGCTCCAACGCCTGTAATTTGTCTGCGTCGTCCGCCACCTGTAACAGGAACTGGCGGATGTTGGAAAGCGCGTCCTGCGCCTCTTTTCCGTATTCCAGGACGAGTGCGCTGTCTTCGGAAAAATAGTCGGCAATACGCTCGGAGCGCGTGGCCGACGACAGCCATTTACGGGCGGCCGCGGGGATGTGTCGCAGTAGGGTCCGGATGTCCGTTTCAAAGCCCAACTCCAAGCATTTGTCGAACTCGTCCATTACGAGCCACCGCACTTCGCTTAGTTCCACATTTCCGCGGAGCATGTGGTCGCACAGGCGGCCTGGTGTGGCGAATATGACCTGAGGCAGATAATCCCGGAAGCGTGCGACTTCGTTGCGCACACTGTGTCCACCGCAGACGCACATGGAGCGCAGCCCCGTTTTCAGCTGGCGGAAGAGCCCTTCGCTCTGTTCCGCCAGTTCGCGTGACGGCTGGAGCACAACGGCCTGCAGGCTTGCCGCTACGGGAGAAAGTCCTTCGGCCATCGGCAACAGGCAGGCCAACGTCTTGCCGCTGCCTGTCGGCGATAGCAGTACGACGTCTTTCCCGCTCCGACCGGCTTCCAGCGCAGCATGCTGCATGGAGGACAGTTCCTCTATGCCCACCCGTTGCAGCATCGCCTTGTAGTCTGTGTCCGTCAGCATAAATCTTTCCCTGGATGTCGTCTGATATTCCGGCGCTCATTCATAGCGGATGGCCTTGGCCGGCTGGATTCGCGAAATCATGAAACTGGGAACAATCAGCGCCAGTACGGAGATGACCAGCGTTGCGACGTTCAGTCCCACAATCCACCAGAAATTTATTTCTACCGGAACCTCCGAAACATAATACGTTGCCGGATCCAGTTTGACCCATCCGAAATAGCGTTGCAGCAGGACGATACCCACGCCCAATATGTTTCCCCACAGCAGGCCCTTCGCTACGATGAGAGTGGCGTATGTCAAGAACACGCGGCGGATGCGCGTATTGCTGGCGCCCAATGATTTCAATATGCCGATAGTGCGGGTGCGTTCCAAAACCAGGATAAGCAGACCGCTGATTGTCGTGAATCCAGCCACGCCCAGCATCAGAGCCAGGATTACCAGAACGTTGAAATCCAGCAGGCTAAGCCATTGCATGACGGCGGCGGTCGTGGGATTCTCGGAAAGCGACATGGTGCCGTACACCCCGCCGCGTCCGTCGTCCATCCCTCCGACAAGCCGGTTGATGTCGGCTTGCACCACATCGGTCTTTTCCGGTTCTGTCAGGAATATTTCCAATGCGCTGCTCTGTTCCTGATCCCAATCGTTCAGCTTGTTTACCGTATGACGGTCCGTCCATATCATACGTTCGTCAAACTGGGAAAGGTTGGTCGCATAGATGCCCACTATCGTGAAGCGACGCAACCGGATAGCGTCGGAAACGAAATACGCATAAACCCGGTCGCCGCGTTTCAACCCCAAGGTCCGGGCCACTTGTTGCGATATCATCACTTCATCCGCGCCGCCTTCTTTCGCGAAGCGGGGGAGCCGGCCTTCTACGACGCACTGCCGCAGGAATGTGGTGTCAAAGTCCGCTCCTACTCCTTTTAACAGTATGGTCTGAAAGGCATCGTTCGTTTTCAGGATGCCCATCTTCTCCGAAACCCGCTGCACGCGCGTAATGCCGGGTATTGTCTTGATCTTGGACATCAGAGTTTGGTCGGTCACTATGGGATAGCTTTCCGGCGACGAGAAAGAGCGCTCGTCCAAGACTTCCAGATGTGCGGCAAAGCCGGCCAGCTTGGCGCGGATTTCGGTCTGGAATCCCTTGACGACACAAACGGAAATGATCATCACAGCCAAACCGAGCGCCACGCCCGCCGTGGCAATACGAATGGCAAGCAGCGACGCTTTGCGGTCACTGTCGCGCCCTGCATGCTTATAGAAACGCAGGGCCAAGAACCATGCTAACGACATTTTACCTCTTAGTATCACGCTCATCTATCTGGTCAAGACGCCCCGGGTAAGCTTTTAGCGCTTCTTCCAGAACCGTCAATGCAGTCATCAGGTTTTCTTTTTTCAACACATAGGCTATGCGCACTTCGTCGTGCCCCATGCCGGGCGTCAGGTAGAAACCGGCTCCTGGCGCCAGCATCACCGTCTTGCCCTCGTATGCGAAGTCGGAGAGGCACCAGGCGCAGAAACGTTCCGCGTCGTCGACCGGCAGCCGCGCCATGGTATAGAAGGCGCCCATCGGGACCGACGACGTCACGCCAGCCATCCCGGCAAGGCGTTCCATGAGGCAGTCGCGGCGTTCCTTATATTCTGCACAGACCTGTGCGCCATAGGATTCCGGCGCAGCCAGCGATGCCTCCGCTACGATCTGCCCGAGCAAGGGAGGGCTCAGACGCGCCTGACAAAGTCTCATGATGGCCGAGCGGAGCGAAGTGTTGCGGGTCACAACGGCTCCGACGCGAATGCCGCATTCGCTGAAGCGCTTTGAAAACGAGTCAAATACGACTACGTTATTCTCCGCCCCTTCCAAAGTCAAGGCCGACAGGAAGGGCGTGTCGCCATAGACAAACTCGCGATACACTTCGTCTACAAACAGAAACAGGTTGTGTTCCCGTGCCAATGCGCCGATGGCCTGCAGCTCTTCACCGGAGTAGACGTAGCCCGTAGGGTTATTGGGGTTGCATATCAGGATGCCTCGCGTGCGTGGGCCGATGAGCGCTGCCAACTGTTCGGCCGACGGCAGGCGGAATCCGTCTTCCATATAAGCGCTGACCGGTACGAGCCGGACACCGGACGCTACGGCAAACGACGTATAGTTGGCATAGAGCGGCTCGGGAGCTATGATCTCGTCCCCCGGGTCCAGGCAGCACAGCAGCGCGAACAGCGCGGCTTCGGAAGCTCCGGCGGTTACGATGAAATCGTCCGCATCGAGCGTCGCGCCAAACGATGAATAATATTCCGCCCACGCCTTTCGCAGGCTGGCAAATCCGTTGCTCGGGCTGTACTCCAGGACTGTGCGGTCCACATGGTGCAGCGCGTCCAGCCCTGCCTCGGGCGAGGCAATGTCTGGCTGTCCTATGTTGAGATGATAGACTTTCACGCCCCGTTGTGCGGCCGCTTCAGCGACAGCGGAAAGTTTGCGGATGGGCGAAGCCGGAATGGCGCCGGCGCGAATGGAAACGTCAGGCATGATTTTACGTATTAATGGGAGAAGCGGGATAATGACTTCCACGCAAAGGTACAACAATTAGCGTAATCCGCCGCGTTTGCGGCATCAGAATCTGTGCGGAGCGGAATTTTTGAAGCGCGCGGAGCCGTGCCGCGCCCGGCGGAGTGCATGATGAGGCCTGCCGGGAGGACATCACAGCCATACGCTCCGGTTACGGGAATAGGGGCAGGAAAAACTGGGCTTAGCCCCGTGCGGACGGGGCTAAGGGGCGGATGAGGCAAAATACGTGCCGAACCTGGCGGAGTAAGGAAAAGACGCAAAATCCTATTTGCTGCTCCAGAAATTCAGGTAGCGGCGTGCCACTGTGATATAGTCGTGATGGCGCTCTATGTAGCGGCGGCTGTCGGCCGAAAGTCGGGGAATAGCCTCCGGATGGGTAATAAGGTCACAAAGTTTTTCGTAAACATCCTCTTCCGTGGGTTGGACGTTTACGATGGGGCGCAATTGTGTTTCCTCCAGTATGGCATAGTTCTCAGGCTCGCCCCCGCCGACCACGACCAGGCCGCGCGCCATGGCTTCGAGTGCGTTCATGCCGGGCGTATAGGAGTAGAGCTGGTCCAGTAGCACCTGGCTGCCTTCCATCAGTTCGCAGTAACGGGCAAAGGGTACGGACTCCACGTGTACCATTTCGCTCCGCTCCGGATAGCGGCTGACAGCGCGTTCCATGGCGCGGCGCATGATGTCCGTGCCTTTGTACTGGGTACGGCCGCGTTGTTCGCCGAGGAACAGGCGCAGACGTCCGTCCCGTACCGTGCGGGGGCGGAAAGGCTTCGACTGGTCTAGGAGAATGGGGAACGGCAGAAACGTGAGTTTGTCCGGGAAGTGAGGGAAATATGCGGCGTGATATTCGTACAAGCCGGCTATAATGCCGTCACAGTCGGCGGCGATGTAGCGGTTGAGCCGGCCCTTCTCTCCATGAATCCATTCGCGTTCCCATGCAGATATGTCCGCACTGGTGCGCAATTGCGGGCCGATGTTGAAATCGCTGTAGCGGAATGTGCGGCAGTCCTCTCCGGCACATGCATAATAATAGTCCATGCCGTATGCTCCTAAGAACATCTTTCCATTCCTGCGGCGCAGGCCGGCATAAAGTGGCCAGATGCGTTCCGCCTTCAACGGAAGAAACACCGGGTTAATGAGTTGCACCACGTCGTAGCCGCGCAGACTGCGGACCGTGCGCCGCAGACTCCACCAATAAGCCGCAGAGCCGAGCGGACTGAAATCGCGGCGGGCGACGTCGATGTCGCGGGGATAATTCTTCCATCCGTCGCCGTCGGAAAGGACAGTGACGCTATGCCCCAGGGCACGCAGCCCCAAGGCCAGCGTACAGTGGACGTTACTGTACTCGCCCAGCAGCAGGATTCTCATTTCCTTCCTTTTCTTGCAGGTAGTCGGCAAACAGGCGGGCTGCCGTTTCAATCATCCGTGCGCAGGGGCGTGTGCGGTAATATTCCGGCGTACGCTCTTCGGCCTGAGGCGTAAGGGGTGCGGACTTGCGCAATTGCAGGAGTTCCGCACATATCAGCGAACCGGTCTTTTCGCGGAACTTGCGGGCAGCCTCCTGGACCATTTTATAGTTGTAAACCTTTTGTGCGCGGTCCGGGCCTACGACCGATCCGGTTTCGAGTCCGATCAGCATAAACAGGCCGCAAGCGGCGCCGCAGGTTTGGCGCATCCGCCCTATTCCGCCGCCGAACGAGGCCGACATGCGCAGCGCCTGCTCCGGCGTGAAGCCGTACAGGTCCGCAAAGGCTGCGACCACGGACTGTGAGCAGTTGAAGCCCGAATAGAATAAATCCTTGGCTTTTTGAACTCTGTCTTCGTACATAGATGTGTCGATCTTTTTTCGTATAATATAGCCGCGGGGAACGTCCCGTGAAGGGCAGAGCCGGGAACCCCGTTCCGCTCCCCGGGAAGCCGCTATGCCGCCGCCCGTGGGGCGAATGCCGGCAAAGCAGCGCCGGCTTGGCCGGCATATTCACGCACAAAAGTACAAAACAAAATCCACATAAGGGCATACGGGGAAAATGCTCCTTTATTGTTTCAACAAGAATGTTTGACGTTCCTTATCGTATCGTAGTGCAGGACTTGTAGTCCAACCCTTTTGCCATGATGCCTTAGTTTTTATAGTTATCAGGGAAGAAGGTTTCCCAGTTGGTCAAATCATTCGTATTCTCTATTTTCATGGGAGCGTATTTCCACAACCCTTTGTCTTCGATAATGACTCCGCCTTTCAAATGCAGCTGAGCGTTGGCTTCACTGTTCATGTAGTCTATCAGCGCATTGTGCTTGTTGGGGGCTTCCATGTCGCTGCCTACGCTTTTCGTGTCGAACAGGAAGACCTGCCCGTTTTTCATTCGGATTATGAAATCTACATAAAACAGGCCTTGTGTGCCGCCCATGGTTGTATAGGGGATGGCGTAATGTTGCTTGCCTTCATCTCCATTTTTATACCACCAGTCGATGCTTTCAGTATAATTCTCCAAAAACGCCTCAAAATGTTGCTCAGGTGTTGATGCTTTCTTTTGTTGGATAAATGGCGTCAGCGCGTGATTCATTGCTTCCGGTACGGCTTGATTGGCGGCCTCGTTATACTCTCTTGATTCCGGCACTTCCCATTGGTAGGTCTTCAGTGCACGTTTCTTGGCGTCTTCCCTTCGTTTGTTGATTCGTTCAATATACTTGGCTATGGCCCGGCAGAGAATGTCTTCAAATTTGGGTCGATTGCGGTAATAAAGAATCACCCTGGGAGCCTCTGTTTCGAAGAATCCCAAATATTCTTCCATCAATTGATAGAGATATCCACGCAGGGTGGTTACGCTTATTTGCTCAAATCCTGTCAGAAGTTTCTCACAGAAATCCGTCATCATCTTATTCAGCTCTTCTTGATTGCGGGCGAATTTCTTTATCTTGTTTTCATCAATAAGGGTGGTTCCGGCTTCGCCTGTAACCTCCACGTCACTGACTATCTGCACCTGCACGCCATGGTTGTTGAAATCGATATGGTCTGCACGTTCTGCCTGTTCGCGGTTGCGGGCAATGTCATTCAAGAATCCGGAATTGTGTGTTTCCGGTTTGTTCCCTTCAGTACCATCCTCCTCATCTTCAAATGGGGAAAAGTCAAATGCTTGTTGGAAGGGACATTTGAACCAGCGGTTGTTGAACGTCTCCACCAGCACCGGCCAGAAGTCGGGTCCCAGTCGGTTGCGGTCAGCGCTCAAGCGCTCGCTATACACTGAAGGCAAGGATACGTTCGTCAAATCCTGGCGGCGACAGGCCACAAGCGATTTGGAGATATAGTTCATATCTTCCGCCACGATTTCAATGCGGTCGCGGCTCAGGTTGGTATATACCCAGCCGTGGTTCAGCAGCGGGTCGGGATAATATTTTTGTTCGGGCATACGCATGATACGTCCTACGGTCTGAACACCGAAGCTGGTGCTCTGTATCTCGCGGAATATCAGCAATACGGCGGCGCGCGGACAGTCCCAGCCCAGGGCAATGGCCTGTTTGAACAGCAATACTTCGGTCATGTTGTGATCATTTTCCAGTCCCTCTAAGTTCTGTTTGTCGTTAGAGAGCCAGATGGCCAGTCGTCCGTTATTCGTAGAGATGTCGTGTACGGTTTCCAGCCGGGCTTTTACCATTTCGATGATGCTCCGTTCCTCTTCGTCCAATGTTTCGCTGTTATCGTTTGGAAGCTGGATTAGCAGTAGGGGATTGATGCGTCTGTCGAGCCGTTCGTATGCAGCCTTTATTTCTTCGCGTTTGGCCAGGGCTTGTTCCAACAGGTATTCGTTCTCGCTCAGCCCGCTTTTCGGGTCGCTCACCAACGGATTGATGGTGATGCCGTCCTTTATCATCTCCTCCTTGATGACCTGCTCCCGCGAAACGGTCACCATCGCGTCGGGCATGGTTATCGGTGTGGCGGAGATGCGTATCTCGACTTTAGGGTTGATGTTTTTCAATACTTTTTCCGACTGCTTGGCCGCACGTCCGCCAAACATGTGCTCCTCGTCTATGATGACAATGATGGGCAGGCCGTATTCTTCTTGGGTGCGGCGCGTGAGGTCGTACAGCGAGGCGGAACTTTCCGTTTCGCGCACCATGATGTTCTTGTCCTTGTTGATGCTCTCCCAGTTCACGAAGAACACTTCGCCGGGATGGATGTAGCCGCCTGCCGAGTGGTCCAGCTCATCGTATGTCACGGGGCGGAGCACGCGGGTTTCGGTGAAGTAATTTTTCATCTTCAGGTAGCTCTGCTGGTGCAGCTTGTTGGGTGCAATCCAGATAAGGGCCACTTCGCGGCCTTCGTCTGCCAGTTGGGTGGTCAGTTCGTCCAGCATCTTGCTGGCCATAACGGTTTTGCCGGAGCCGGTTGGGGCTTTGAACACTAACTTTTTCCTGTTGCCGCTTGCGCCCAGCAGGCTGATGGTCTTTTCCACCAGTTCGCCCACGGCATCTGTCTGATAGGATATTTCTTTAATCATGCTTCTCCTCCTTCTTCTTCTTTGAGATTAAGCGTCCCTTGTGTTGTCTCTGTTGTTTCTTCCGCAAAAGGCGTGTCGGCTGCAGGGGGATTGCCGTTGCGTTTGCGTGGTTTCAATACTTTCTGGTAAGCGTCGTAGATGGCTGCGGGCAGGGCGCACACCTCTACTTTGTCGGCCACAGGCTCGAAGTTGTCGGCGTAGGCATAGCGGTTGTTCGAGAATACGTACACCTTGATGCGCCCGCCCGCTTCCATCCCCGCTATGACTCTCACGAAGGCATCTACTGCCAGTTCGTTGTAGATGATGAGCATCTGCGTCCGTCCGTCGTCAAAGTAGCGGGCGGCAGCGGGTTTCAGCCGCCGTCCACCGAAAGAGGACAGCTCCCGGTACACGTCGTTTTTAATGCAAAGTAAATCGGTAGCGGCGGCTACAAGAGCACGTTTGTTGCGGTTGTTTGGTTCGCGGGGCACGAAGTCTGTCTTATAGTAGCGTAGCGTGTTGCCCGTCAGTCCTGCCACTTGCTCGCCTTTCGGGGTTGTGTATCCGCAGATGACGCGCTTGTTCCTTTCGTAAGTCACGTTCTCGCAAATGCCGTTCTCGTTGTTGGTCACGAGTATGCACTGCCTGTGGCCTCCGTCCTCGGCGTTGAGCTGCATCGTGGCGTGGAGGGTGGTGCCAGAGCCTGCGAAGAAGTCGAGGATGCGGATACTCTTATGCTTGTTTGTAATGGAAATTAGGTACTCAATGAGTTCTATAGGTTTGCTAAATGGGAAGGATATTTGCATATCGTTCAGAAGACTTGTTCCTAAGGAGTTCGTGTAGTCTGAAATAAAATCGTTGGGGAGGGAGTTTGCAACGTCACCCACTTCTTCTGTTTCGTATTTTTTTTCGTAGACGTTCCAGTCCGTGTGTACGTTGTTATTGTCAACAAGGGGAGAACGTTTGGATTTGCAGAAAAGGAGCAGATGCTTCTTGGCCAAGTAAGAGGATTGGCTCCATCTCCAGACTTTGTCTTCTTTTGTTCGTGGAGGAATACGCTCTCCGTCAGAAGCAATGGTGGGAAACGTATGTCCCGGAGGTATTATCAAAGTTCCATCTGGCGCTTTAATATAATATCGTTGATTGACGCATCCGCGCAAAGGATCAAGCGAGGCTTGATATAGGGAGTGCCCTTTCCTAAATTTCTTTCCTGTATTTGGTTCTGACAGTTTGAATGTTTTCTTGTTGATATAAGCTGTCGGTTGGCGGAAGGGCTCAACCATATCCTTGAAGTTTGCAAAAACTAAAATATAATCTTTTGTCGGACGAAAGTGCGTTCCCTGATTGGAACCTTTTTTGGCAATGCGCGGCACCAATGCGATTGTCTCAAAATATTCTTCACCCAGCATTTTTAGTTGGGCTATTTCATCATCACCGATAGAGATAAAGAGTACTCCGTTTTTTGCGAGCAGCTGTTTGGCAATCTTCAGCCGCCGGCTCATGAACGAGAGCCATTTGGAGTGGCGGTACGTGTCCTCGCGGTCCACAAACGAATCGTTGTAGACAAAATCCTTGTTGCCCGTGTTGTAAGGCGGATCGATGTAAATCACGTCAATCCGTCCGGCATGGGTATAGGCCAGCGTGGTCAAGGCTTCGAGGTTGTCGCCCTCTATAAGGATATGGTTGGGCGCGTCGGGGGCGTCGCTGATGAGGGCGCGCTCCGGCACTTCCCGCAATACGGGCAGCTCTTCTTGCATCTTCTCCTCCACCTTTTCGGGCTTGTCTTCCCACACCAGTCCGTAGGCCTTGCTTTCGCGGAGCAATCCCAGCAGGGCACTGCGCTCGCGGTCGGTCAGCCCCTCTATTTCGCCGATGCGGTGTATCAGGTTTATGCGTTCGTTGTTGTTCATACGTTTTTTGTTTTCTGTAATTCTAATGAATATCTTGGAACCTTATCTTTTGTCAGGGGAATACCCCTCATAG
>CALUIN010000044.1 GCA_944320745.1 uncultured Alloprevotella sp.
AGTCGGATGTTTTAAGCGACAGACAAGGGCAGAATAGGACTTGCCTGTCACACAAGCCCTATTGCTGCATTTTGGCTTAGGCAGTTGCAGCCGCCTCTTTCAGCAAGGTAATGAAACAGTCGTTGTCCTTTACCTCTTTCAGTCTGCTTTCTTTCAGCTTCAAATTCTTCATGGCATCCAAAGCCTTGAATGCGTCCTCGTCACTTGTCAGTGTCGCATAGGAATTGAATCCGTCTATAAAGTAACGCTTCGTGGCAAACATCACTGAAATGTTGGCTGCCTTGCAGAGAGTGACAAACTTATGTCCTCTTTCAATATCCACCTTTGCATCTTTCGGCAGGGTAACGTCATCTCCTTTGAGAGCCTTTTTAATCAGGTTGTTGGAGAGTTTCTTGCCTGTGAAGATGATGGATGAAGTGGACGGGTTGAATCCCTCGTTTATCAGGTCTGCCATGCTTGCGAACAAGTCCTTGTGATTTCCTGCTGTCAAAGCGGCAACTACAAGCCTGTCCTTGTTGCTCCAGCTTGTACCTGTGCCGTTTATGTCCACAAGGTACTCACCTACATTCTCCACACTTCTTACATGAGTGTTGGGTATCTTGTAGTCCTTGCCTGCTGCAACAAGTTTGGCAAATGCCATGCCCCTGTGTTGTCCGTCAAGTATGACGAAATAATCATCGGCTTCTTCCACAGCAACCTTGTTGCCTCTAATATCATGCAGCTCATATCCTGCTTCTGTCAGTGTCTTTGCGTCAGCAACGATTGTAGGATAGGCATTCTCGTACTTGCCGTTGCTTATCAGGGCGATAAACTTGTCCACCTTTAAGTTGTCTATCGGACGGTTGTTTACCACATAGGCAATCTTCTTAGACACTTCTATCTTCTCACCTGTTGCTTCATCCACAACTTCAAAGGTCACAGGTGAATTGCCCAAGTTCTCTTGTGCCTGTCTTTCAGCTTCCACAGAATCATCATACTGCTTGTTTTTCGCATCGACGACTTCCTGCTGTGCTTTGATTACGGCTTCATCTGCACCCCTGTTTTTGAGTGATTGCAGCAATTCTTCTGCTTGCTTCTTTGCTCTTTTCAACTCTGTAATGTTTGCACCCATTACAATGTTAGCCACTTGATTTTCTACTATAAATTTCATTTTATCCATCTCCTTAAAGATTTATTGTTAATAATTCAGTTTGCTTGTAACCACTAACCTATGCGCACTTGGCTTTCTGATTACGATGCAAAGGTACGGCGGCTTTCAGTGTAGTTATCAGGAATAAAATTGGTGTGTTTTTTATTCCCCTAACTCTTGCTTAGACCTCTTGTCCTTTGATACTGCAAAGATGAAAAGAATAGTAACAGGCTATCAGTAATAAAAAATCCCACTATTCCTATTCCCCTTTACAGAGAATGGAATAATAGGACTATTAAAGAGTTGTATTATATCTGTTTAGATAGAGAAGTCTGGATAAATGCTGCTTACGTTATTAGGGTATTCGTAGTTCCTGTACTGTTTGAGATAGGATTTGAGCGTTTCATTTTCAAGCACAGTCCAACATTTGTTTTGGGATATTTTGGTGAAGTAAATTAGCTGACACACCAAGTCTGTTTCTTTAATGGAATAGTTGGCTCCTTTCTTCCTCTTAGCTCTTACCTGTGGTTGGGTATTGAAGAAACTAAGCAATATCCTTGCAAAGAAAGCTATAAAGGGGGATTCTTTTAGCATGATGGATTCATCAGCCTGTTCTCTTTTATGTAGCTTCTTGTAATAATCCTCATCCACTTCTTTTTGGTAGTTGGTTATCATGTCTGCTATGGCTTTAATGGCTAAGGAACTATCCACTACGATTTTCTGTTTTCCAGCCTTGAAAGTAAGGGTCATGGGTACATCTCCTGACTTGTTGATTGCCTCACAAAGTTCTGTCAGTTGCTCAACAGGGGTCAGTTTCATGGTTACACCATTATAAAAAAGGTTCTCGCAATAATCGTATGTAAAGAGAATGAGTAGCCAAAATTTATCTGCATCCAACTCCAAATCATTTAGTAGTTTTTGAATGGTTCTGTTATTGAGGTATTCTTTATAAAGGGACTTTGGAGCTATCTTGTTGGAATCATATCTGTCCTTAAAGATTCTCATGCAAAGTGTGGCTGTCAAAGGAACACATGATGCGTTTGCCTGTTCTGCTTCCTCTTTTGTGGCTTCTACAAAAGAAACATTAAAAGGATATTTGTAATCATCAAAATCAGGTAATAGGATTGCTTCTACAAGACCGATATATTCCATTAGCTCCACAGCACCCTCGTTCCACTTCAATTTATCTGTCATAATCCTTATGTTCATAATTGAATAATGCAAAATTAACAAGAATATTCAATTTATGATTGTTGCAAGTGGGATTTCTTGATAATCGAAGCAAGCATTTCATGCTTCATCTATTTGCCATTGTAAAACTGCCAAGATAGATTTGCGTCACTCTTTCAGAACTATGTCCATGCAAGACTTGAGTCTGTAAATAAGAGTAGATATAAATGAAAGTTAAAGTTACACCTTTAACGCACAATTGTAGCGTTGTGTGGTAGTAATGCACTTATGTGCCATCATGCTCTGGATGGTGCGGATATCTGTCCCTGCGGCAGCTTGCAGGGTAGCGAATGTTCTGCGGTATGAGTGGAAAGTGATATCCTTCGTGATTCCGGCAGAACGAATCCATTCCTTCATCGGGTGCTGTGTCCAACTTCGTTTCAACCCTTTGAAAACCAGTCCAGTCTTTTCCGGGCTGTAGCCTATCAGTTTCAACGCTTCATCGCTTATCGGAATGATGTCCTCTGTCTTGGTCTTTTGCGTAATGGTGTGGACGCATTTCCCACCGGCAGCAAAGTCAACGATTTCTTCCCAACAAAGGGAAAGCACATCGCTGAGCCGCAGGCTGGTCAGGCACGAAAAGAGGGAAGCAGTCTTTAGGACTGCTATCTTGCAAGGAGTCTCGGCCAGTCTGTACAGTTCTTCAACCGACAGATAGTCCTTTGCCACATCTTCCGTTTCAATCTTGTCCAGAAAGTCATTGACATTGGTCTTGATCATCCTGTTACGATAGAGGATTTTCAGGAATCCTCTGAAAGTGGACCAATAACCTGCAGCAGAATTTCTTGAGACCGGCCTGTTTCGCTTTAGCTGTCTTGCATTAAGCAGATATTCACGGAACTTGTTGCAGAGGTCGACATCAATCTCTTCGAAAGTGCATTTGCCATGAACGAAGTTGTAGAAGTGCTGGTACACAAACGCCCATTTTTGGTCGTGTTTGCGTAGCTGCTTGCGGTAATATTCCAAAAATCGGATTTGAACTTACGCTTGTCAAAGAAATCATACCGTTCATTTACGATAGCTTCGAACCTCCGGCACCGGATGACTTCCGCCTTTTCCGACATGGCGGCGTTGAAATCACGTTCACGCTGGTTCTTCGGATTGGCATAGATATAAATGTTCAATCCCTCATGACGGATGGTCTTCATCGTTTCTTGGTCACGGTAACCCGGATAGTAATCAAGGTAGAAAGACAGCATACCTTTCTTCAATGGGCGTGTCCTAAGTGTAACTGTTTTGCATTCTGACATAATGATGAATATTAAATGGTTATAGCTGATTTTTGCTGCGAAAGTCTTTAATGATGTTGTGCAGACCGTAATCAGCAGGGAATAATTTCCTGATAATTACAGTCGGTTACATTTAGCCGCTAACGGGCTCCCATGATGTGGTCAAATTCTACTTTCAGGAACCGCACGAAGCGGCCTTTCTTCTCCCGTTTGATTTCGTGAAATTGTAGGATGCCGTAAACCGAATCCCGTGTGAGGTTATATTTCTTCATGGCTTCCTGCACGGTGTAGTATTCCGATGAATCCTCTTCGGCGGTCTGCTTGGACAGGTCGAAATGAAGTTTAGAGTAGAATATCTGTCCGTGTTCCTTCTTTGAGGGTATGTTGTTGCGATAGACTTGCGAGCGGATGGCGACACGGGTCATACCATACTTCTTCTCGATTTCTTCGGGCGTGTACCATTCGGTCAAGGCATCGTCTGTCTTGTACTTGGCAAATGCCGCATCTATGTGTTTCTTGCTGTAGTAGTTGAACTGGCGAATCTTGACCTTTGGGACATCTTGCTCTCTGGTGTAAGTCCAGACCCATTTGGTGTTTACCTTATATTTTTCCGCTATCTGCTCTGCGGTATAATATTCCGTAATATCGACATCATCTTTGGGCTTGATGCTCTCGTAAGGTTTGGTTTTCAGCATTAACTCGATGTCGCTTCTGCGGATAAGAGACATTCTCGAGCTCAGCCGGGAAGCACGGAGTTTGTCCTCTTTCACCAACTTGTAAACATACTGCCGGGAAACTCCCATCAGTTTGGCCGTTTGGGAAAAGGTGAAGTATTCCTGACTCTCCAACTTTTTCTTCACTTCAACCATTTCCTGTATTTGCCGAAGTTCCATTCTCCGCTCTTTCATGCGGTGTTTGTAACCTCTCTTGGAGCATTGCGGACTGCAATAATTTGTGGTGGTCTTTTGCGCTATAAAAGGCTTGCCGCACCACTGGCAGATTCTTTTTACTTCCATGTCGTTTGTCCTCCATATTTTCGTTAAACCCTACTTGGGGGCTTACATTTAATTTCCCTTTTTGTCCACTCACGTAAACCATTGTCAACACACGTCAACTACTGCGTCAGTGTGACATCGGGGCAAATCCCGAAAATGTTCCGTGGTAGAAATACGGTAGAAAAATATGGCGGACAACTGCCTCCGACTGCTATCAGCTGGATTTTGGACAAATAAAAAAGCCGCTGGAAATCAGCGGCTTCATTATAGTTGGTTCTAATTCGTTGCAGTCTGTTGCGTTCTTTCACTTTCCGATGCAAAAGTTGCGGAAAATCGTGCTGAGCACGTCGTCGGTGGTGACCTCGCCGGCGATGTCGCTCAGGTGGTAAAGGCACTCGCGGATGTCCTGGCTGACGAGGTCACCGCTGACGCCGGACTGCAACGCCGGGACAACGCGCTGTATCGCCTCGCGGGCGCGGAGCAGGCAGTCATAGTGGCGGACATTAGTGATGATGACGGGGTTGGCGGTCGCGTCGGGGATGCGGGATTCGCGGACCAGGAGCGCGCGCAGAGCGTCGAGGCCTTGCCCGCTGCGGGCGGAGATGAACAACTGCGGGCAGGCAAAGTCGCTAAAAGCGGCGGTGACGGCCTTGCGCTGTGGACCTGTCAAGGATTCGCTTTTGTTGAAGAGCAAAATCAACTCCTTGTCCGCAGTCCTTCGGCGGATTTCGGTTTTCAGTGTGTCCGCCTTGGATATGTCCATGCTGTCTATCATCCAGAGGACCATGTCGGCCTGGTCCATCTTGGCATACGCGCGGCTTATGCCGATGGACTCTATCTGGTCCGCCGTTTTGCGAAGTCCCGCTGTGTCGATAAACCGGAAGGTCAGTCCGTCGATGACCACCGTGTCTTCGATGACATCGCGCGTTGTCCCGTGAATGTCGCTGACAATTGCTTTTTCTTCTCCGAGCAGCACATTGAGCAGGGTGGATTTTCCCGCATTGGTCTCTCCGACAATGGCCACGGGGATGCCGTTTTTAATCGCATTGCCTGTGCGGAACGTCGCCGCCAGTTCGCCCAACTTCCGATCTATGCCCTGCGCTAAAGTCAGGAGTTCGGACCGGTCGGCAAAGACGAGGTCTTCGTGATCGGAGAAGTCCAGTTCCAGTTCCATCAAGGAAACAAAGTGAAGCAGCTTCTCGCGCAGGCCCGCCAGCTCGCGGCTGAATCCGCCGCGCAACTGCTGGATGGCTACCCGGTGGGCCGCCCTCGAATCGGCGGCAATCAGGTCGGCAACCGCCTCCGCCTGGCTCAAATCCATTTTCCCGTTCAGGAATGCGCGCTGCGTAAATTCTCCCGGGTGCGCCATCCTGGCTCCGGCCTCAATCAACCGCGCGGTCAGTTCGCGCATGATGTAGGCTGAACCATGACAAAAAAATTCTACCGCGTCCTCGCCGGTGTAGGAGTGGGGAGCGCGGTACACGGCGGCCACGACTTCGTCCAGGCAGCTGCCGTCCTTCCGCAGAGCCTTGCCCAGCGTGAGCGTATAGCCGTCCTGTGCTGCAAGCGCCTTTCTGCAGACCTTGGCAGACTGGAAAATGTCGTCTGCTATGAGGAATGTGTCGGGGCCGGACAGCCGGACTACGCCGATGGCGCCTCCCGGCGGCGTGGCGGCAGCGCAGATGGTGTCCGTATGGTTCACTGATTTTTCAAAGTGTAGAGTATGATTCATCATATAGTTCTTGTCGATTAGAGATGCAATATTACAAAATTATCCGCGATAAGTCGCCGCACAAGGCTGTCTTTGTGCCGGTGGGTGCGGCATGGGGTCGGCGTAGGGCAGGGGAGTGCCCCATCCTTCCGTACAGGGCGGACCGGACATTAGCGCGATTGCTGTGCCGCCAGAGTAGCCGCCGGAAGACGGTCACATTGGAACGACTGTGGCGGCAGGAACGGCCCTAAGCCCCGTTCCCGCGGCGCCTATCCCCGTAAATTCTGCGCTTAGGCGAGTCGGCGCCGCGATAGGGCGCGCAACAACAGCGTGCATCACCCTGCCCGGGCGGGCATCGCCGAGTGTGGGCAAGTTAATGGTGCTGACTGCGCGGCCGTCTCATTGTTTTCTTGTAACTTTGCAGCGTGTGACCGCTTGGCGGCACAGCCAAACCAATGTTAGCGAAAATTGAGTATGGGAAGGAAGAACAAGCCTCTGCCCCGTTGGGAGCATGTTCCTATCGTAGATATTGCATCCGAGGGCAAAGCCATAGCCAAAGTGGATGGACTGACAGTATTTGTACCGTTTGTCGTTCCGGGCGATGTCGTAGATCTCCAGGCGACGCGCAAAAAGAAATCGTATGCCGAGGCAGTCGCCGTGCATTTCCACGAGCGTTCGCCCCGTCGGGCCGAACCGTTCTGCCCACACTTCGGCGTTTGTGGCGGCTGCAAATGGCAATGCCTTCCCTATGAAGACCAGCTGCAGGCCAAGTGGCAACAGGTGAACGACGCCTTGACACGGATAGCCAAGATCGACTTTCCGCCGGTCAGCCCCATCCTGGGTAACCAGCGGACGCGGGAATACCGGAACAAACTGGAGTTCGCTTTCTCGAACAAACGGTGGCTCACCCAGGAAGAAATCCAGTCCGATACGCAGTTTGAGGATATGAACGCTGTGGGATTCCACATCCCCGGCGCCTTTGACAAAGTGCTGGACATAGCGGAATGCCATCTGATGGCGGACGTGAACAACGAAATCCGTAACGAAATACGCCGCTACGCGATAGCAAACGGGCTGTCCTTCTTCGACATCCGCCAGCAGACGGGACTGCTCAGGGGAATGATGCTGCGCCTCTCCTCAACCGGCGAGCTCATGGTCCTGCTGCAATTCTCCATGCGGACAGCCGCGGACGAGGCGCAGGCTGCGGGGCTACTGGAATACCTGCACAGACAGTTCCCGCAAATCACGTCGCTGCTTTACGTCAACAACCTGAAGGCGAACGATACCTTTGGCGACCTTGAAGTCCGGACCTATTACGGGACGGACTATATATGGGAAGAGATGGAAGGCCTGCGGTTTAAGGTAGGCCCGAAAAGTTTCTACCAGACAAACTCGGAGCAGGCCTACGAGCTATACAAGGTGGCGCGGCGCTTTGCGGACCTGACGGGCAGCGAGAGGGTCTACGACCTTTATACCGGCACCGGCACCATTGCCAACTTCGTGGCCCGGCAGGCCAGCCACGTGGTCGGCATCGAATATGTCCCGGAGGCCATAGCGGACGCCAAGGAAAATGCACGGCTGAACGGACTGGAGAACACGTCCTTCTACGCCGGCGACATGAAAGACATACTCACCGCGCAGTTCATCGAAGAAAACGGACGTCCGGACGTGATCATCACAGACCCGCCGCGCGCCGGAATGCATCCCGACGTCGTCGAGGCCATACGCTTCGCCGCGCCGCAGCGCATTGTCTATATCAGCTGCAACCCTGCGACACAGGCGCGCGACCTGGCCTTGCTGGACGCGGATTATATCGTGACGGCGGTCCAGCCCGTCGACATGTTTCCGCAGACACACCACGTGGAAAACGTGGTCTGCCTGAAGCGGCGCAAAGCGGATTAAGAAAAGCATGACTACAGTCTGCCGACATAATGACATTCTGCAACAACGACTGACGAACCTGATTGTCGCAGGCGACGCCAAGGGGCTGCAGGCCGCGCTGCAGGGTCTGTCCAACAAAGACGCACGCACGGCCGGCTACCTGCTGGGGGAAGTCCTGTTGCCTCAATATGCGGAGGGGAAGCGCTTCTGGGCCCTCTTTCTGCACCTTGTGCCGGCACAGCCGAAAGCCTACCTCGGGACTTTCCTGAAGGCCGCGGTGACACTCTATGGCTGCGGACGAATCGCTTTCTCCTCCCTTTGTCTGACGGAATTTTCCGCACATTGTTCGCCCGTAGACCGCGAGAAATTCCTGAAGGCCTGCCTGCCCATACTCCGCACGCCGCACGAGGCGCAAGGCGTGCTGCAAGCCTTCGGAATGCGCCAGGACAAGCGCACGGCCGCGTACTTGCTGCATGGCGGGAGCGCGGTGTGCTATTACCTGCTGTTCAAAACGCTGAAGGTGATAGAGGACGAGGGGTTCCTGCGGGACTGCTGCCGGACACTGATGCTGAAAGGCGACGCACGATCATTCAATCTGGCCAGCATAGTCTGTCATTATTTTGACCTCAAGGACGTTCCGGGCGTTTTCTCGCTCCGCATGGAGCCGTACCAGCTCAACCGCCTGGACAAGTCGTTCGAAAGTTTCCTTGACATCATCCAACAATAGCGAAATAAGTTGTCCAAACAAAATTCTGTAAACATGTTTCTTACATTACCCATCCCCCGAATCTTCCGCAGCCGGACAAGCGCGCTGACCTTGCTACTGGCCTGCAGCCTGGCTGTGCCTCTGCCGGCTGCTTCGCGGAAAAAGAAAAATCAGGCTCCCAACGAGCAACAGGCGGCGAAGGAAGAGCGTCGCTCTGGCCTGTTCACAACTGTGAAAAGCGGCAATGACTGGTTCTTTGAGATCCCGGACTCCATCGTGGGCCGCCAGATCCTGGCCACAGTCCGTTACACTTCCACACCGGCCAATAGCGGAAAATTTGGCGGCGAACAGGTGAACCAGCAGACCGTCTACTGGCAGGAGGCACCCGGAGACCAGCTGCTGCTACGCTCCTACCTGTTGGTCAATACGGCGGACTCCGTGGACGCTATCAACAAGGCTATCCTGATCAGCAACGAGAACCCGATCATCGGCAGCTTCAAGATAGAAAGCCATAAGAACAACGTTTACCGTATAAAGGTCACCTCATTCTTCAATGAGGACAACGCCGCGCTGGGCATGCCGCGCTATCAGAAAAACAGTTGGGGCTTGCAGGGTTATCTGCCCTCAGCGTCCTACATAGAAAGCATCAAGACCTTTCCGCTGAATACCGAAGTGCGCACAGTCAAGACCTGGACGTCGCAGACGTACAACACATATGCCGCGGCTTTCACCGGCAAGGTGACGATAGGGCTGAACGTGTCGTTCGTACTTCTGCCGAAGGAGCCGATGCGCCGCAGACTGTTCGATCCCCGCGTCGGATACTTTACGGACGACTTCAATTACTATGCAGACAACCAGCAGCGTGTCACTAATAAGCGCTTCATCACGCGATGGCGGCTCGAGCCCAAGGACAGCGCGGACGCAGAGAAAATGAAGCGCGGCGAACTGGTGGAACCCAAGAAGCCGATAGTCTACTATATAGATCCGGCCACGCCGAAGCAGTGGCGCCCGTATCTCATTGCCGGCGTGAACGACTGGCAGAAGGCTTTCGAGAAGGCCGGCTTCAAGAACGCCATCATGGCCAAGGAATGGCCTGAGAACGACTCGACCATGAGCATGGAAGATGCCCGCTACTCGGTGATCCGCTACCTGGCCTCTCCCATAGCCAACGCCTATGGCCCGCAGGTGCACGATCCGCGTTCAGGCGAAATCCTTGAGAGCCACATCTGTTGGTATCACAACGTCATGACCCTCGTACACGACTGGTACATGATTCAGGCCGGTACGCTGGACGAGGCGGCGCAGAAAATGAAGTACGACCCGGAACTCATGGGAGAACTGATTCGCTTCGTATCTTCTCACGAAGTGGGCCATACGCTCGGCCTGCGCCACAATTTCGGTTCGTCCAGCACGGTTCCGGTGGACAGCCTTCGCGACAAAGAATGGGTTGAGGCCCACGGCCATACGCCCAGCATCATGGACTACGCGCGCTTTAACTACGTGGCCCAGCCGGAGGACAGCGTCTCCCGCGCCGGCATCTTCCCCCGCATAGGCGACTACGACATGTGGGCCATTCAGTGGGGATACACGCCGATGTGGAACGCCTACGACGACGAGAGCGACCACTGGGAACTGGAGAAGCTGACGACGGAGAAACTGGCCTCGAACCGCAGACTTTGGTTCGGCGACGGCGAGACGAACACAACCCGCGATTCACGTTGCCAGACGGAGGACCTGGGCGACGATGCAGTAAAGGCCAGCGACTACGGCATCCTCAACCTGAAGCGTGAGATCAAGGCTCTGCCGCAGTGGACCTACGAAAGCAATGACATCTATCACCAGAACTCGCGCGGCATTCATGGCCAGATTTGCAGCCAGTTCCTGCGCTATGCTTTTCACGTCCTGGAAAACATCGGCGGCGTCTATAATGATTATAAGACCGTGGACCAGCCGGGCGACATCTACAGCTACGTGCCGCTGGACAAGCAGAAAGCCGCTCTGGACTATCTGGACCGCCACATCCTTCATGAGCCCAGGTGGCTGATTGCCGAGGACTATGTGATGCGCCTGTTCCCCGACCCGCAGGAGAGGACCATCCACATCGGAACAAACGTGGTCCGCAATATGGTGGCCTCCTATCTGTTGGAGAATATGAACCCGCTTTATAGCGCCCGGCAGTATCTCCAGGATGTGACGCGGCTGCTTTTCAGCGAACTCTCCTCGCGCGCGGTGGTGACGCCGTATCGCCAGGCCTTGCAGGCTACGTTCGTACAGTCCTTAACGTCTTACTTTTCCAGCGCACGGGTTACGTCGACGGCGAAGGCCGCCGTACTGGAAACGCTGCAAGACCTGCAACGCCGTCTGCGTGCAGCCCGCTTGGCCGACTCCGAGTCGCAGGCTCACGTGAAGTCCTTGTTGGACACGATCGACCGTACGCTCGTCGTGCGGTAAGTCCGTATCCGCGACAGACAAATAAAGCCGCCACGGCATGACCGTGGCGGCTTTATTTGTCTTCCAATCGAGTGGGAGGGAGAAATCAGAGGGAGGCAAGGAGCTCGCTCAGCGTAGGGTGGGCATGAATCATTTCCTGCATTTGGCGGAGCGATGCGCCTGTCTGCATGAAGGCTGCGGCTTCATGGATGAGGTCGGCGGCATGTGCTCCCATGATGTGCATGCCGAGCAGGAGGCCGCTCTCGTCCGTGATGGCCTTGACCAGACCTTCGTCCTCGCCCATGGCGAGCGCCTTCCCGTTTGCGCGGTAGAAAACTTTATGGACTTTGCAGGACAGTCCATTAGCTTTGCACTGATCCTCGGTCAGTCCGACTGACGCCAGTTCGGGAGTGGTGAATACCGCTGCCGGCACGATGTCAAGGCGAATGCCGTCCGTTTTCCCGAGAATATGGTTCAGCACTTTATAGCTTTGGAAGGTAGCCGCATGGGCCAACTGGCAAAGTCCGTTCACGTCGCCCACGGCATATATGCCGGGCACATTGGTTTGCATGTGCTCGTCCACGTTGATGCCCCGCGGGGTATAGGCTATGCCCACATCGTCCAGATTGAGCGCGCCGACGTTTGCCGCACGGCCTACGGCCATCAGCACGCGCTCGGCACTTAAACTGTCCGTTTTCCCTTTTTCTTCGTAGCCAACGGTTAATCCGTCGGGCGTGGAAACGATGGAACGCACTGCCGCGCCGGTCTTGAAAACAATACCTTTCTTCTTGAGGCTCATGCGAAGGCGCTTGGCAAGTTCGGAGTCGAAGTTGGGAAGTATTTCCTTGCAGTATTCGACGACCGAGACCTGCGTACCCAAGGTTTGGAAAATGGAAGCGAACTCGAGCCCTATGACCCCGCCTCCGATGACACACAGGCTGGCCGGCTGGCTGGCGGCCTGGAGCAAATCTGTCGAGGTGAGTACCCCCGCGGCATGTGCTCCTTCAATCGGAAGGAATTTGGTGACGGAGCCTGTGGCGATAATGATTTTCGGCGCAGTATATAATGCGTCGCCCACGGCGAGCGTGTGCGCGTCGACAAAGCGCGCCTCGCCTTGGACCAAATGAATCTGCGGCGACTTCAGCAGCATGTGGATGCCAGAGACTAACTGAGAGACAACGGCGTCCTTGCGGGCGATAATTTGTGCCCAATCGGCTTTTACTTCACCGGTCAGTATGCCGAACGTCTTCGCCTGTCTGGCTACTTCCATAACTTCCGCGCTCCTGCAGAGACACTTTGTCGGGATGCAGCCCTCGTTAAGGCATGTGCCGCCCACTTCTTTTTTTTCTATGATAATGACTTTGAGGCCGGCTTGGGCAGCTTTGGCGGCACACTCATAACCGCCGGGGCCGGCTCCAATGATGATAAGGTCAGCGGATTCCATTGTAGGTGTTGTGTGTAAAAGGCGGTCGGAAAGGAAATTGCCCTATCCGCCCGCCTGCGTTTTACTTAGAAGCTGTGAGATCTTTGTACGTAAAGTTGGCGTCCTTCACTGCACGCACGTCATCGGGGCGACGAATGGGAGTCTGGTGAGGAGCTGTATGGAGCAACTCGGGCTGTTCCTTTGCCTCTTGAGCTATCTTCTTCATCGTTTCGATAAATGCGTCGAGGGTTTCCTTGCTTTCAGTCTCAGTAGGTTCTATCATCATGGCCTCATGGAAAAGGAGGGGGAAGTAGATGGTCGGCGCATGAAATCCGTAGTCGAGCAGACGCTTGGCTACGTCCAGCGTACTGACATGCTGCGGCGAACCGTGCTCTCCCGCATATTCATCCTTGAGCCCGTCAAACACGAACTCGTGCTTACAGAGCCCGCCGATGGGAAGCTTGTAATAATCCTTCAACCGCTCTTTGATATAATTCGCATTGAGTACGGATAGTTTTCCGGCCATCTCGAGATGTTCCTTACCTAAGGACAAGAGGTAGGCATAAGCTCGCACGATAATGGCGAAATTGCCAAGGAAAGTGGAGACGGAGCCCAAAGCTTTATCACTGTGTTCGAGGGTGTAGCGGCCCTCAGCCGTCTTAACGACGCGGGGATTGGGCAAGAACTCTTCCAGTCCGCGGCGCACCCCGACAGGGCCGCTCCCGGGCCCGCCACCGCCATGAGGCGTGGAGAACGTCTTGTGCAAATTGATGTGCATGACATCGAAGCCCATATCGCCCGGCCGGCAAATGCCGAGCATGGGGTTCAGGTTCGCACCATCGTAATACATTAGTCCGCCGCACTCGTGAACAAGGCGTGAAATCTCTGGGATTTCATGCTCGAAGATGCCCAGCGTGTTGGGATTGGTCATCATCATGCCCGCGACTTCATCGTCTAACAGCGGCTTGAGGTCTTCGACGTCGATAGTTCCGTCCGGTTTGCTTTTGACCTCAACAATATGGAGTCCGCAGACTGCAGCCGACGCGGGATTGGTTCCGTGTGCGGAGTCGGGCACGATGATTTTGGTCCGTTGGTGTTGGCCGTTCTTCATGTGGTAAGCGCGTATCACCATCAACCCTGTCAGTTCGCCATGAGCTCCGGCAAAAGGATTCAAGGTAAATTCGCTCAACCCGGCAATTTGAGAGAGAATGCTTTGGACGTCGTAGTATAATGCCAAAGCACCCTGAACAAATTCTGCATCCTGTTGGGGGTGTAACCGGGAGAATTGCGGTAGCGCGGCCATTTCCTCGTTTATTTTGGGATTGTACTTCATGGTACAGCTACCCAACGGATAGAAGCCCGTATCCACACCGAAATTATTATTGGACATATTCGTATAATGGCGCACGGTCGTCGGTTCGTCCACTTCAGGGAGCTGCGCCTTGTTCTGCCGCCGCAAACTCTCGGGTAATTCATCGAGCGTATGCGTATCGGCCTCACGGTGTGGCAGGGCGTAACCGGTACGTCCTGGCTTGGATTGCTCGAATATCAGTTTTCCGTAATATGATTTGTTCATGATAGTCTGGATCTACGGTTATTAATGCTTACCTTGGGCTGAGATTTCTGCCACCAGTCGGACAAACTCAGTGATTTCTTCCGGCGTGCGCTGTTCCGTTGCTGCAAATAGGACTTCGTCTGCGGAGCCTTCAACCGGAATACCGGCAAGGAAGCCGCATTCTCCCATCGCGTGCCGCATGGCCAGGAGATCGCCTGCGCCGACGTATCGCAAAACAAATTCGTTGAAATAGGGCTTATCTGGATAAACCTCCTCAAAACATCCGGTTTGCAGCAGCGCGTCGTGCAATTGATGCGCAGCACTGTACGACTGCTGGTTTACCTCTCGCAACCCTTTCTCGCCCATCAAGGTCAGATAGATTGCTACGTACAAGCACATGATTCCCTGCGCGGTACAAATATTGGAGGTGGCCTTCTCGCGACGGATATGCTGTTCTCTTGCCTGCAGAGTCAGCACAAAGCATCGGTTACCCTCCGCATCGGTTGTAGCGCCGACAAGACGTCCCGGCATTTTGCGGACTAAGGATTTGCGCGTGCAGAGGTAGCCAATGTACGGACCGCCGAAGTTGAGCGGCAGACCCAGACTTTGCGCGTCGCCGCAGGCAATGTCTGCCCCCCATTCACCGGGTGTTCTGAGCACGCCGAGCGTGGACGCAATAGCGTTGACTACAAACAAAGCCTTGTGGGCGTGGCATGTCTCGGCATAACCGGTGAAATCTTCTACTATGCCATAATAGTTGGGCTGCGGTACGATGACTCCGGCTACGGTGTCCGCCTCCAGCAAGCGGTGGATTGCTTCAAAATCCGTGGCTCCATCTTTGGCCGGCACGACAACAAGATCGACTCCGTGGTACTTGGCATAAGTCTGGACTACGCGCAGCACGGCGGGATTGAAGGTTTCTGAAATTAACACGCGGTTGCGCTTCTTGGCATGGGCCACACACATCATCATCGCTTCGGCTGTCGCCGTCGCACCGTCATACATGGATGCGTTGGACACCTCCATTCCCGTTAGTTCAGCCATCAACGACTGGTATTCAAAAATGTATTGCAGCGTGCCTTGCGAAATTTCCGGCTGGTAAGGCGTGTAGGACGTCAGAAACTCCGAGCGCGACGCGATATAGGGAATTACACTTGGGGTGTAATGGTCATAGGCTCCGCCTCCCGCAAACGGGATAAGCACTTTGTTCTGGGCGGCCAGACGCTCTACGATTTGGCGGATTTCCAATTCGGACCTTGCCGAAGGTATTTGCAAATCCGCCTTGCATTTCAGTTCCTCCGGAACTTCTGCGTATAGCTCGTCCAAAGAATTGACGCCGATAACCTTCAACATTTCTTGAATGTCTTCGGCGGTATGGGGAAAGTATCTCATGGTATTTATATTTTCTTGCTGGAAAAAGAAAAGGCTGGGCCGAGGGAAATAGGAAATCCCTTACATGTCCCAGCCTTTAGAGTTTGATTATTCGCAGCAATGCGCTTTGTAGGCTTCTGCATCCATCAAGGACTTCAGCTCATCGGGGGCAGAAAGCTTTACCTTGATAATCCAATTGGCAAAGGCATCTTTGTTGATCAGTTCTGGAGCATCCTCCAGAGTCTCGTTGATTTCCTCGACGCTGCCGCTCACGGGCGAAACCAGGTCGCTCGCTGCCTTAACGCTTTCAACAGCTCCGAACTCGGTTCCGGCAGTCACTTCGTCGCCTACTTCCGGCATGTCCACATATACGACATTGCCCAGCTGCTCTTGCGCGTAGTCCGTAATGCCCACGTAGCCGTATTCGCCTTCGACTTTTACGAACTCGTGGCTCTCGCTGTAATAAAGTCCTTCTATAATCTTTGCCATAACAGTTTGTGATTTAGGTATTTTCGGTTATTTCTTATAGTTCTTCTCGTAGAAGCGTTTCTTAGTGACCGTGCCGTCATGCAGCTTGCGGTGAATACGGACCTGTACCGGCGTACCCAGTTTTGCGTAGGCAATATCTACCAGCGCCATGCAGACGCTTTTGCCGGTCGAGATGGAATTGTATCCCGTGGTGACTACGCCCACGACTTTGTCATCGGTCAAGACTTCGTAACCGTGGCGGGGGATAGCCCGGTCGGCCAATTCTATTCCCACGATTTTCTGCCGTACGCCTTCTTCTTTCTGCCGGGCAACTGCTGCCTTACCCACGAAGTTCTCTTTTGTCAGCTTCACGAACATGCCCAGCCCCGCCATGATGGGGGAGATTTTATTCGAAAGTTCGTCACCGTACAACGGCAGGCCTACTTCGAAGCGTAAAGTGTCGCGACAGCCTAAGCCGCAAGGCTGAGCCTGATGGCTTTCCATGAGTTTGTCCCAACTGTCCTGGATGAACTTGTGGCTGCCGTATATTTCAAATCCGTCCTCTCCGGTATAGCCCGTGCGGCTGACGATGATTTCTTCGCCGCCGACCTGCAATGTCTTGAAAGTATAGAAGGACAATTCCTTGCAGGGCAATTGTAGCACCGTTTCCATTACATGCTCGGCCTGCGGTCCCTGTATGGCCAATTGGCCATAGACGTCACTCTCGTTTGTTACTTCGACAGCGAACGTCGAAGCATGCTGCTTGAACCAGTCATAGTCCTTATCAATATTCGCCGCATTGACTACGAGCAGATAATTCTGCTCGCCGAGTTTGTAGACCAGAAGGTCGTCCACCGTTCCGCCATCGTCGTAGAGCGCCATGCCGTAAAATATCTTGCCCGCCGGGGCGCCGGCAACGTCATTCGTAAAGATGTATTGTACGAACTTCTCTGCATCAGCGCCTTTTACGAAAATTTCTCCCATGTGGCTCACGTCAAACACGCCGCAGGCTTTACGGACTGCGTTGTGCTCTGTCGTGATGTCTACATACTGGAGCGGCATTTCAAATCCGCCGAAGGAAACCATCTGGGCTCCCTGTTTCAAATGCCTTTCATAGAGGCATGTCCGTTTTTCATTCATGGTATTGTGTCTTATGAGGTTGGTCTGTCGGTTTGCTGCATCAGCAGGCGGATTAGCGCCGCGGCACTCAGCCCCTTTATGCTTCGTTCCGGGTGGGTTGACATTACCGCTTTCGTTACGCTTTCTTCAGTAAGCCGGCGGCCTCGCAAAGCCTGTGAAAAGGCAGCTTGTGCATCTCCTTCTTCGAAGAAATCGCCTGTCAGCCGGACGGTATCGATTCGTCCGTCAGCTTGCAGCCCCAAATGTACGACTAAACTTCCACATTGAGGCAAATAATCGGAACATTTTATTGATAGGGGCGACGATTTTCCGAAAAGGTAGTCCGGCCTGCGGTAACGGGCTTCCAGCCTCCGAATGCATTCATTGTCGGTTGCAGAAATCTTCAATGTCCTGTCGCTAAGTGTGGCTCGCAAATGAGCCCGCAGTTCCGCGATATTCATGCCGAGGGCATCCTTGAGCAGGCCTATCCGGCTTCGTACGCTCTTCACCCCGCTGTGCAGCAGTTTGGACTTGTCCGGTGTCAGTGCCCGGCTCATGTGCTCAAAGTTCGTATCGTACAACATGGTTCCGTGTACGATATTCCGTTCCGGTAAATGGTAGAAAGCATTTCCGCAGATTTTCCTCTGGCCGTCCAGCAGGATATCGTTGCGCCCGGATATTTCTACACGAGCTCCTGCCGCTTCCAAGCTACGGGCGATGTGCTCGGAATATTCCGCAAACAGCGGAGTTACATTTCCCGGCCCTGTGATCCAGCTGGTCATGATGTTTCCCTCGTCGGCATAAATGCACCCGCCGCCGCTTTTCCGCCGGACAACATCGATCCCGTGCGAGCGACAGTATGGCCAGTCCAGCTCGTCCGTCAGTGACTGGTTGCGCCCGATAACCACTGTCGGCTCCACGATCCAGGTGAACAGATAGTTGTTCCGTGGGAAATGTGCGGCCACATATTCCTCCGCAGCAAGGTAGTATGCCGCGCCGCGCCCGCGGCCGTCATCGTATAGCTCCACATAGCAAGCGGGGAAACACGCGTTGCCGGACTTGTAATTTGCGGGGACGGCAGTGCGATCGGCTCCGACAGTAGGAATGCCACTCATATTGAATGCGGATTAGCGGACTGATAATTTCATCCAAAGTCCCTTGTGGTCCGTTGGCCAAACTCCGGCCGGCAGGATGATTTTCTCCTTTCCGACACCGGGCACGCGCCGCCCGTAGGCGACACAGCCTTCCGGGCCGAAAATTCGGCAATCCGTCAGACTTACGTTTTCGCCTCTGTAGAACAGGTAGTCTATGCGTTCCCGTTCATCGGCGAGCGGAGTCCACGAGAGTCGTTTGGTGTCCACCGCAGGGTTGTCCGCCGGGAATGTGAATCCGGGATGGGCAACCGGGTCCGGCCATTTTTCACGATAAGCATCGATGAAACCGGCGTTTTCGAGCGATTTGGTCTGTGGCCACTCTATCACCAAGCCATGATGGTCATACATGTAGCGGGTAGCATCTGTCCAATCCAAATGCGAAGGTTCATTGAAGTCCCCGCCAAGAATGACGATTCTGCCTTCCGCCTTGTCGCGCTCTGCCTGTTGCAAAAACGCGGCCATAGCTTCGTCACGCTGCGACAAGGCGTTACGGCGCAGCACATCCTTCGCATCTGTCGGAATCGGTATTTCGCGCCACGTCGAGCCGTCATAGCCGCGCACATCGTAGTAGGCGTCGTTCAAGTAGTCGAGATGGGCTGTGTAAACGGCAAGTTTTATACCATTCCACTCACAGTGCAACCCGTATATGCTGCCGTGGTCATTCTTTTCCGGGAATACTACCAGCGAGTCTGTAATGGGAACGGAACTTAATAGTCCGGAGTCGTAACTATAAAATCCATAATATATTAAGCCTTTTTGCTCGAGTGAGCCGCAAAGTTTCTTGATGAAATCAACATTGTGATAATTCCTGACTTCGCTGAACGTGACGAAGTCCGGCTTAAGCCGGACAATCTCGCTGACAATAGCGTCGTAACCGCCTTGGACTTGTGTGCCTTCCTGCCAGATGTTCCATTGCAGGACGGTCATTTCCTTGTTTTCAGCGGTAGCCGGCAGCGTCATGGCTACAAGTACTGTCGCTAACAAGGTTTTGAAGAGATGCTTAAACATGTTGCCTGTAAGTTTTGTTATACGGCAAAGGTAGATAAAATATCGTTATGGGAAAAGTGCTGCACTGCAGATTTTGTCACGGTCTGCCGCGTTGCACCATCGGCTTCGTTATCTTGATTGTCACGTTCACCCCATGTCCGGGCGCAGGCGGCAGGAGATTACGGACCTACAGAAACAAAGCACGGGGCTAAGGACCGTTTTTTCTGTCCTTAGTCCCGTGCTTACGGGGATAGTCCCCGTTTAGCATGTCGGAAGAGTTTGCCTTCTACTGTCTCCCCTTTTCAATATGCACTTAAACCATTGCGCTATTGTTTCTGCCACATTATCAGCTTCCTGGGTGAAATTGTGATTTTCGCCCGGCAGCAGTACCAACTGGTGTCTGTGCCACGACTGATGTAAACGATTACTATAAGTGTAGGGCACAAGGCGGTCGTCCATCCCATGCACAATCAATGCCGGCCCCACATTAAGCCGGCCGTCATGCCCGCTGCGATGACGCCTTGTGAATGGCCCGGCAAAGATACGCCGGCCCCATAGGGCTGACTGCCTGCCCGGGCAATATCAGGAATAGCGTCCTGCACCTCGTTGAGTGCGGTCATCTCTTGAAGCTCCTCCTCGCTCTGGCCGTGTCCGCTGAAGACGAAACGCAGCCCCCGATACGGCCCGATAGCAGCTTTCGGGCGATTTCATCGAAGGGAACCCGCTCCTTGCTTCCGGTGGAACCGCGACAAAAGACCACGGCGCTTATTTGCAGCCGGTGACTACGGGGCACTTGAAGCGTGCGGACAATTAGCTCATAAATCCTTTTACAGAAAAGATGAAGTCAACCTGCGTAAACCCACTTGGAATCAGCGCGAAAAAGAACGCTATAAATGATATTATGCATTGCTTTGCCAACTGAGATTTTTAATGGTGGAAAAACTTCCGACCGTCAGCCCGACTTCATCCGATCCGGCGTGGGGTAGGGGAGATCTCATTGAGGCAGCCCTCTTCTTAGTACCGCTCGTCCTCGTTAGGGAATGCACCTGATTTCACGTCCGTAATGTATGAGCCGATAGCATCGGTCATAATGGAGTAAAGATCGGCATATTGACGCAGGAATTTGGGGTGAAATCCTTTATTCTTACCCAGCATGTCGTCAATTACCAGCACTTGTCCGTCAGCCGGACCTGCGCCGATGCCAATGACAGGAATGCTCAGCCTGCGGCAAACCTCTTGCGACAGATTGGCCGGAATTTTTTCCAGCACCAGAGCGGCGCACCCGATTTCTTCCAGTGCTACGGCGTCAGTCAGCAGTTTGTCGGCTTCGGCCTTCTCCTTGGCGCGCACACCGTAGCCGCCGAACTTGTGGATGCTTTGCGGCGTCAGGCCCAGGTGACCGACTACGGGAATGCCGGCATCAATGATTTTCTTCACAGATTCTATGATTTCCACGCCGCCCTCCAGTTTGAGCGCGTCGCAACCGCTCGCCTGGACCATGTGAATTGCATTACGGACACTGTCTGCCGGGCACACCTGATAGCTGCCGAAAGGCATATCGCAGACTACGAGGGCGCGCTTCGTGCCGCGCACCACGGAACGGGCGTGATAGATCATTTCCTCTACGGTAATCGGCAGGGTTGTAGCATTTCCGGCCATGACATTCGAAGCAGAATCGCCGACAAGAATGACGTCGATACCGGCCTCATCCACAATTTTTGCCGTGCCGTAATCGTATGCCGTCAGCATGGAGATTTTTTCGCCGTTGGCTTTCATCTCCTTCAGACGTTGGACAGATATTTTTCTGGTGTCCTCTACTAAATACTTTGACATAACATAACGGGTATGATGTTTGTAAGACTTGTACTATTTATTATAAATCCGCGGGCAGCAATTCTGCTTGCGAAAAGTCTGCGATGCAGTAATCACACAGGGGGCGGATTGTGTCGGCCGGCAGTGTCGTGGCAAGCCCGACAACCTTTGCGCCGGCAGCTCGTCCAGAGGCCAGTCCGTTGAGACTGTCCTCGAACACGACGCAGCCCGAAACCGGAACTTGCAGCATCGCCGCAGCGTGGAGATAGCAGTCCGGTGCAGGCTTGGAATTTTTTACACTCTCGGCGGTCACGACAAGCCCGAACAACTGTTCGATTTCGGGATGCGCCGCATAAAGAAAAGCCATTTTGGCCCGGTCGGAACTGGTGACTATGGCCGTGGCGATATGGCGTTCGTGCAAGGATTTTACGTAATCCGTCACGCCGGCAACGTACGGATAACACATTGATTGCTCGAAGGCGGACAAACGTTTCCTGAGTTCCTCCTGCAGTTTCGCGTCCGGAAAGTATTTGGTCAGAATGTGCGTCAGAGTCTGCCCTTTGATTAAGCCGGAAAAATTCTGTTCCTGAGGAAAATGTTCTTTCCCGATTTCATTCCAAAACACTGTGTATTGCGGCTCCGTATCTACGACAACGCCGTCCAAGTCAAAGAGTGCTGCAATCATGTATGTCTGATTTTTTCTTATTAATTAAGTCTATTTTCTGGAAGTGGGCACCGGCGGGGGACTGTTCCGTAAAAACGCGTGCAAAATTACGAAATTCACAGGATTTGAGACCATGTGAAAATAAATTCTTAACTTTGCACGAAACTACAGAAAAAGGAATGGAACCGCTAAAACACGAGTGTGGGGTGGCCATGGTGAGGCTGCTCAAGCCTTTGGAGTACTATCAGGAAAAGTATGGGACATGGATGTACGGCTTGAACAAACTGTACCTCATGATGGAAAAGCAGCACAATCGCGGACAGGAAGGAGCCGGGTTGGCATGTGTGAAGATGAACGTCGAACCTGGCGAAGAATTCTTTTTCCGTGAACGTGCCGAAGGGACAAACGCCATCCAGGAAATATTTGGCAATGTGCACAAGAAACTTGCCGAATTTCGGGCGGAACAGCTGGCCGATGCGGAATTTGCCAGCCGCCATATACCTTATTCTGGCGAAATCTATATGGGGCATCTCCGCTACAGCACGACAGGCCGGCGTGGCCTGTCGTATGTGCATCCTTTCATGCGGCGAAACAATTGGCGTGCTAAGAATCTCTGTATCTGCGCTAATTTCAACATGACCAATGTGGAAGAGATTTTCAACGACATTGCCGTAAAAGGGCAGCATCCCAGAATGGTTTCGGACACGTATATTCTATTGGAACAACTGGGTCACCGCCTGGACCGAGAAAGCGAACGCTGCTTCCAAGACGCCCTGAAGTTGGGATTGCAAAATAAAGAGATTACAGAATATATAGAGGAACACATCAACCTGGCCAATGTGCTGAAACTTTCTGCCCCCGTATGGGACGGAGGCTACGTGCTTTGCGGTGTAACCGGAAGCGGTGAGATGTTTTCCATGCGCGACCCGTGGGGCATACGCCCGGCTTTCTGGTATCAGGACAATGAGATCCTTGTCGTGGCATCCGAACGGCCTGTCATACAAACTTCCCTGGACGTGGAGGCTGACGACATTGTGGAATTGAAGCCCGGACAGGGCTTGTTTGTCAACAAGTGCGGTGCAGTCCGCACGGAGCAGATCCTGCCTGTAAAGCAGTATTCTGCCTGTTCGTTCGAGCGCGTCTATTTCAGCAGAGGCTCCGACAAGGACATATACCAAGAGCGCAAGGAATTGGGCCGGACCTTGGTAGAGCCTATTCTGAAAGCCATCAATTATGAGCTGGAGAATACGGTTTTTTCCTACATACCCAACACTGCGGAGGCCGCTTACTATGGTCTGCTGGCGGGGTTCAACGAGTATCTGAACCAAAAGAAAATAGAGGAAATCTCACATTTGGGCGACCAGCTCACGCCGGAAGTCCTGAAGCGCATCCTGTCTCGCCGGATTAGGGCGGAAAAGGTGGCGTGGAAGGATATCAAAATGCGTACATTCATTGCCGAAGGTAATAGCCGCAAGGACTTGGCGGCCCATGTTTACGACATTACTTACGGAAGTCTGAGGCCTAAGATTGACAATCTGGTGGTGATAGATGATAGTATCGTCCGCGGAACAACGCTCAAAGAAAGCATTATTCGCATCCTTGACCGGCTTCATCCCCGCCGTATCGTAGTGGTAAGTTCGTCACCACAGGTGCGCTACCCGGATTATTACGGGATAGATATGGCCCAGATGGACGAATTCATCGCATTCCGTGTCGCCATAGCATTGCTGGAGGAAAGCGGGCAAAACAAGCTCTTGGACGAAGTGTATCGCCTTTGCAAACAGCAGGAGAATCTGCCCAAGGAAGAGGTGAAGAATTATGTCCGGAGAATTTACGAGCCATTTACTGCCGAGGAAATCTCGAAGAAAATGGCGGATATGCTCCGACCGGACAACATGAAAACGGAAATACACATTGTTTACCAAAGTCTGGAAGGACTGCACAAAGCTTGTCCGAACAGTCCGGGAGACTGGTACTTCAGTGGAAACTATCCTACGCCCGGCGGCGTGAAGCGCTTGAACAAGGCTTTCATAGATTTCTATGAGCAACGGAACGGACAGGCCAGCTAAAGAAGATCGACCTAATAGTAACAAAGGCAGGTAGTTCGCTTACATGCCGCTTATTATATATAATTCATGCGAAACGTAACGCTTGTTTTAGATGACGGAACGAAATTCTACGGAAAATCGTTCGGCTATGAAAAACCTGTTGCAGGTGAGGTGGTATTTAATACTGCGATGACAGGGTACCCGGAGAGCCTGACGGACCCCTCGTATGCAGGACAGTTGATGACGCTGACCTACCCCTTGGTCGGCAATTATGGTGTCCCTCCCTTTACTGTTGAGGAAAATAGGTTGGCCACATTTATGGAAAGCGACCGCATTTACGCTTCAGCCATTATCGTGAGCGACTACATCAACAGCTACAGCCATTGGAACGCAGCGGAGAGCCTGGCCGACTGGCTGCGCCGCGAGCGCGTTCCGGGTATCACGGGCATTGACACCCGTGAACTCACAAAGGTCCTGCGCGAGCACGGCGTAATGATGGGAAAAATCCTTTTCGACGACGAGCCGGACAACATCCCGGCAGCTCAATATGAAGGCGTGAACTACGTGGCTCAGGTTTCGTGTAAGGAAATCATACGTTACAATGACGGGGTCGGCAAAAAGGTCGTGCTGGTTGACTGTGGCGTAAAGCATAATATTATTCGTTGCCTGCTGCGGAGGGGCGTTGAGGTAATACGTGTTCCCTGGGACTACAACTTCAACGAGCTGGAGTTTGACGGATTGTTCTTGGCAAACGGGCCGGGCGATCCCGACACCTGTAGCGCCGCAGTGGACAATATCCGGCGCTTCATCACCAGTTCAGATAAGCCTTGTATGGGTATCTGCATGGGAAATCAGCTGCTTTCAAAAGCTGCCGGTGCTACGATATACAAATTGAAATACGGGCATCGTTCGCATAACCAGCCTGTGCGCATGGTCGGGACGAATAAATGTTTTATAACGAGCCAGAATCACGGCTACGCGGTGGACAGCAAATCGCTCCCCGCTGACTGGGAACCCTATTTTATCAACATGAACGACGGTTCTAACGAAGGAGTCCGCCATAAATCCAAGCCATGGTTTTCGGCACAGTTCCATCCTGAGGCTTGCAGCGGGCCCGTCGATACCGAGTTCCTATTCGACGACTTCGTAAAATTGTTGAATTTCTAACTGAACGCAAACACCATGGAAAAGATACAGAAAGTTTTGTTGTTAGGTTCCGGCGCTCTGAAGATCGGCGAAGCAGGCGAATTTGACTATTCCGGTTCGCAGGCGCTGAAAGCTTTGCGCGAAGAAGGGATTGAGACCGTATTGATAAATCCAAACATCGCCACCGTACAGACAAGCGAGGGCGTTGCTGACCATATCTATTTCCTTCCGGTGACCCCATTTTTCGTAGAAAAGGTCATTCAGAAAGAGAAACCGCAAGGGATTATGCTGGCTTTCGGTGGTCAGACAGCATTGAACTGCGGTGTGGAACTGTTCAAGAAAGGTATCTTGGAGAAATATGGCATACGCGTGCTGGGCACGCCGGTGCAGGCCATCATGGATACTGAAGACAGGGAATTGTTTGTGGAGCGGCTCGATGAAATTAATGTAAAGACCATTAAGAGCGAGGCCTGCCAGAACATAGAGGAATCGCTGAAGGCGGCCAACGACCTGGGCTATCCGGTCATCCTGCGTGCCGCATACGCCTTGGGCGGATTGGGATCCGGTTTTTGTGACAATGACGATGAATTGCGCAAACTGGCGGAGAAGGCGTTCTCTTTCTCACCTCAAGTCTTGGTTGAGAAAAGTCTGAAGGGATGGAAAGAGATAGAATACGAGGTAGTACGCGATAGTTTTGACAATTGCATTACGGTATGCAATATGGAAAACTTCGACCCTCTTGGCATACATACCGGCGAGAGCATTGTCATCGCTCCCTCCCAGACGCTGACGAACCACGAGTATCATAAGTTGCGCGAATTGTCCATCCGCATAGTCCGCCATATCGGGATTGTGGGAGAATGCAATGTGCAGTATGCCTTTGATCCGAACTCTGAGGATTATCGCGTCATCGAAGTCAACGCCCGCCTGAGCCGCTCGTCCGCTTTGGCCTCCAAGGCGACCGGCTATCCCTTAGCCTTCGTAGCTGCAAAGCTGGGCTTAGGTTATGGCTTGTTTGACTTGAAGAACTCGGTAACGAAAACGACAAGCGCATTCTTCGAGCCTGCCCTGGATTACGTAGTATGCAAGATTCCGCGCTGGGACTTGGGCAAATTCCGCGGCGTGGACCGGGAATTGGGATCCAGCATGAAGTCTGTCGGCGAAGTAATGGCTATCGGCCGGACGTTCGAGGAAGTCATACAGAAAGGACTTCGCATGATCGGCCAGGGGATGCACGGCTTTGTTGATAACAAGGAAATCAAGATAGAGAACGTCGACGAAGCGCTGCGCGAACCGACAGATAAACGTATATTCGTTATTGAAAAGGCATTAGCCGCTGGATATACCGTTGAGCAGATCCATGAGCTGACGAAGATTGATAATTGGTTCCTGTACCGGCTGAAGAACATTCACGACATGGACCAACAGCTTCACAAATTCAACGACGTGAAGCAAATAGGAAAGGATTTGTTGCTTCAAGCCAAAATCCTCGGCTTTACCGATTTCCAGATTGCCCGTGCGCTGGGTATGGAGCAGGACATGGAAATGGAACAAGCCATCATGCAGATACGTAGTTACCGTAAAAGCTTGGGCATCATTCCTTGTGTCAAACAAATTGATACGCTGGCAGCAGAATATCCCGCGCAAACGAATTACCTTTACCTCACATATAGCGGAGTGGCAAACGACATCTCGTTCGAGCAAGATGGCCATTCGGTCGTAGTCTTGGGCTCGGGAGCCTATCGTATCGGTTCCTCTGTTGAATTTGACTGGTGCGGGGTGCAGGCCTTGAATACGATTCGCCGCGAAGGATACCGGAGCGTCATGATTAATTACAATCCGGAAACCGTGTCGACGGACTACGATATGTGCGACCGGCTCTATTTCGACGAGTTAACGTTCGAGCGGGTCATGGATATCCTGGACTACGAGCGTCCCTATGGCGTTATCGTATCTACCGGCGGTCAAATTCCTAACAACCTGGCCTTGCGCTTGGACGAGCAGCACGTTCCACTATTGGGAACACAAGCGCAATATATCGACAATGCGGAAGACCGCGAGAAATTTTCCGAAATGTTGGGCCGCATCGGCGTGGATCAGCCCGAATGGAGCGCGCTCACGTCTATGGATGAAATCAACAAATTCATCGACCGGGTAGGGTTCCCCGTATTGGTTCGTCCTTCTTACGTTTTGTCGGGGGCTGCCATGAACGTATGTTCAAATCGAGACGAGTTGGAACGCTTCCTAAAGTTGGCAGCCAATGTGTCGAAAAAGCATCCTGTAGTCGTTAGCCGATTCCTGCAACACGCCAAAGAGGTAGAAATGGACGCTGTAGCCCGCGACGGGGAAATTATTGCGTATGCAATTTCTGAACATATCGAATTTGCCGGCGTACACTCCGGAGATGCCACAATACAGTTCCCTCCGCAGAAACTCTATGTAGAGACGGCGCGTCGTATCAAGAAAATCTCCAAGAAAATTGCGCATGAACTGCACATCAGCGGGCCATTCAACATCCAATTCTTGGCGCGTGAGAACGAAATCAAGGTGATAGAATGCAACCTGCGCGCCTCCCGTTCCTTCCCGTTTGTCAGCAAGGTTCTGAAGATAAACCTTATCGAATTGGCCACGCGCATCATGCTGGGGCTGCCAGTTGAGAAACCGGCGAAGAGCTTGTTCGACCTTGATTATGTCGGAGTGAAAGCCTCGCAGTTTTCCTTTAACCGCTTGCAGAAGGCTGACCCCGTACTGGGTGTGGATATGGCATCAACCGGCGAGGTTGGATGCCTGGGAGAAGACTCGCGTGCAGCCTTGCTGAAGAGCATGTTGTCCGTAGGACATCGCATACCGAAGAAGAATATCTTGCTTTCAACGGGCGACGGCAAACAAAAAGCCGAGATGCTGGCAGCATCGCGCATGCTCGTAGAACATGGATACAAACTCTACGCGACGGGAGGTACAAGCAGGTATCTGACCGAAAACGGTATCGAAAACACGCTGGTATATTGGCCCAGCGAAATGGGACAGCAGCCCCAGGCACTCGAGATGCTGCACCGCAGAGAAATAGACATGGTGGTAAACGTCCCCAAGAACCTTTCGACCGGAGAACTCACAAACGGATATAAGATCCGCCGAGCCGCCATAGACCTCAACATACCTCTGATCACCAATGCACGTCTGGCTTCAGCGTTCATCTACGCCTTCTGCACCCTTTCGCTGGACGACCTGGACATTAAGAGTTGGCAAGAATATTGATCTTAGTCCGCGAGAAATGTCTGCTAAAGGCAGAAGAGCGAACTTCTAATTTGAATACTATAGGAGGCTGTGCCGTAATTTATATACTTACGGCACAGCCTCGTATTATGTAGTTATAATTAACTCACATGGGGTATTGATGCCACGCACAGAGGCCGCCATTCGACAAACGAAAGGGATGGAAGACAGCCGTGCAGGACGCGGGCTAAAATGCTGGGCACACAAAAATAGCGCAAAACTCAGCTTTTGTTTAAGCTGTAGCTTTGCACTATTTGTAAGTTCTGATTATCCCGTAAATCTCTTATTTTGACGATTTCAGGATAAATTCACTCTCCGTTGAGCCTCTTGTCGGATTCGAACCAACGACCCCGAGATTACAAATCACGTGCTCTGGCCAACTGAGCTAAAGAGGCGGGTGGGTAAGCTCTCTGCATCGCGCCGCTACAACCAACTACCTTTGCTGCGGTCAAGCCCTGGAGGATTCGAAGGGAGCTGGCCGTGCAGCACTTACCCGTTTGTGCCTGCAAAAGTAGTAATTGTTTTTTTATTACCCAAATCTTGTGGGGAATTTCTTTCAAATATGTCGTTTTAATAGGATTAAGTCCTATACCTAGTAGAGAAGAAAAAGCAATATGCCCTCTTCGTTCAAATACATAAACGGAGAGGGCATTAGGATGATGGAGATACGTCGGTTTTATCCTCCGAAATTATCGTACATCACACTCTCGGGATCAACGCCCAAGTTGTAAAGCATATCGAGAACTGCCTTCGACATGGGGCCAGGACCACACATGTAATACTCTATATCTTCAGGGGTCTCATGGTCCTTAAGGTAAGTCTCATAGATTACCTTGTGTACGAAGCCAGGCGTATATTTTACGCCTGCTGCATCGGCAGCCGGGTCTGGACGGTCCAAAGCCAAATGGAAGGAGAAGTTGGGAAACTCCTTCTCCAAATCCAGGAAGTCCTGAAGATAGAAAACTTCATTCAAGGCTCTGGCTCCGTAAAAGTAAGACATTTTTCTGTCAGTTGTGTGTAACGTCTTTGTCATGTGCATGATCTGCGCACGGAGTGGAGCCATACCTGCACCGCCGCCTATCCACATCATTTCCTTCTTGGAATTAAATATGGGATGGAAGTCACCATAGGGACCACTCATAATAACCTTGTCGCCTGGTTTCAACGTAAAGATATAGGACGACGCTATACCCGGCATGACGTCTTGGAAGCCACCGCCTTGGTCTTTTGGCTTAAAGGGTGGGGTGGCAATTCTCACGGTCAGCATAATACGGTCGCCTTCCGCCGGGTAATTGGCCATAGAATATGCACGGATTGTCGGTTCGGTATTCTGGCATTTCAGCGAGAAAAGTCCAAAGCGTTCCCACGAGGGAAGGTATTCCTTGCCGATTAATTCCTTGTCAATGTCCTTATCATAGTCCATCGTATAGGTCGGAATCTTAATCTGGGCGTAGGATCCGGGGATGAAATCCATGTGTTCACCAGGAGGCAGAGCAACGATAAATTCCTTGATGAACGTGGCTACATTCTTGTTGGAAATTACCTCGCATTCCCATTCTTTTACGCCAAGTACTGATTCGGGCACTCTTATCGAAAGGTCTCCCTTGACTTTGCATTGGCAGCCCAGCCGATAGTGTTCCTTGATTTGTTTGCGGGTGAAATGCCCCTTTTCCACATCGAGAATCTCTCCGCCGCCCGACGTTACTTGGCACTTACATTGACCGCAGGAACCCTTGCCACCACAGGCTGACGAGAGATAAATGCCATTTTCCGAAAGAGTAGTCAGCAGACTTGAACCTTGGTTTACGCTGACTTTCTCCTTGTCGTTAATTGTTATAGTGACCTTTCCGCTCGGAGTAAGGTAACGTTTTGCCAGAAGTAGTATGGCCACCAATATAATGATGGTACCTAAGAATACGCCGATGCTGGCCAGTATAAAGTTGATGTCCATTCTTCTAAGATTTAGTATAGGTGCGAATTTGTTTTAGATGCTGAGTCCGGAGAAGCACATGAAGGCCATTGCCATCAAACCGACTGTGATGAAAATGATGCCAAGGCCTTGCAGAGGTTTCGGAACATCGGCATAAGCCATTTTTTCCCGGATAGCCGCCAACGCAACGATTGCCAAGGTCCAGCCAATGCCGGCACCTAAGGCGTAGACAAAGGTGTCCCCCAGGCTGCTTATGGCCTGCGAACTTGTGGCCGGGTCCATCTGTATTCTTTGCTGCATAAAGAGGCTGGCCCCCATGATGGCGCAGTTCACGGCAATCAGCGGGAGGAAAATTCCCAAGGCATTATATAGAGTAGGAGAGAAGCGCTCCACGACCATTTCAACCAACTGCGTAATGCCGGCGATCACGGCTATAAACAGGATGAAAGACAAATACGTAAGATCCGTTCCGAACAGGCCGTCCTCCGCCAGGATTTTTGTCTGTAACAGGTAGTCCACAGGAACCGTAACCAGCAGTACGAACGTCACGGCTATGCCCAATCCCAAAGACGTCTTCACATTCTTGCTCACAGCCAGGTATGAACACATTCCCAAGAATGAAGCGAATATCATGTTGTCCACGAAAATGGAGCGGACAAATAAACTCAACGCATGTTCCATATTAATAGTGTGTGATAATGAAAATCAAATGTGCAATTAGGACTTAATATCTTTGTTGACGGCACGATGTACGCCAATCACAATACCCAGCAGGATGAGCGCCATTGCCGGCATAGTCATCATGCCGTTATTCACATAACCGGCATCATATGCCCCCTGCGGGATAATTGTATATCCCAAGAGCGTCCCCGAACCCAGCAGTTCGCGGACCGCACCGATAACCACCAGAATCCAAGCGTAGCCCAAGCCATTGCCGATACCGTCCAGAAAACTCTCCCAAGGCTTGTTCATCATGGCAAAGGCTTCGAGACGGCCCATGAGAATACAGTTGGTAATGATAAGGCCGACGTACACGCTTAACTTTACGCTCACGTCGTATGCGAAAGCCTTCAGCACCATGCTGACCACGGTAACCAGCGCGGCTACAACGACAAGTTGAATAATAATACGGATGCGGTTGGGGATGGTTTTTCGGATAATGGAGATTATCACGTTGCTAAACGCCGTGATCACAGTGACGGACAATCCCATGACTATTGCAGGTTCCAGCTGGGCAGTAACGGCCAGCGCCGAGCAGATGCCCAGGATCTGTATCATAATCGGGTTATCCCCATTCAGCGGTGCTGTGAGAATTTGTCTATTGTCTTTTGAAAATAACTGGCTCATAGATTCTGCTTTTTCTTGTTCAGGAAATTCTTATACATTTTCAAATAATCCGAAATCATGGCGTTCACTCCGTTGGTCGTAAGCGTAGCTCCAGAAATGCCGTCGCACTGCACCTCGGGATGTTCCTGTTTCGAGCCGAACTTGACAACGGAGAGGTAGTTGCCCTCTGCATCATGTATCTTTTTGCCTTTGAACTCACTCTGGAAATCCGCTTCCGCGATGAGTGCGCCCAAACCGGCAGTCTCACTTTCGTGGCTGAAATAAGCGCCGTAGACCGTCTCGCAATCGTCGTTGAGCGCCAGATACCCCCAAATGGTTCCCCACAAGCCTTTTCCAACCATCGGAAGGACGTACTTGGTTTCGCCGTTAATCTGACATACATAGACCGGCAACTGCGGTTTACCGATGTCCTTGCGCTTCACCTTGAAGCCCCCGGATTCGCTGACCACATTGCCCAATGTGTCCACAATGGGGTCGGCCACGACCACTTGCTTATACTGAGATTCCACCTGGGCCTTCTCAGGCTTAAGATTCAAGGAGGCCAGTATCTGTTTCTGCTGGTCTATCCGTTCGTTTGCCTCTGATGGGGCCTTCAGTGCTGATGACACAAATGCCAGCAGGAACGCCACGATGACTACAACCACACAGGCGTAAATTATTGTATAGATATTGCTGTTCGTATTCAGTTTCATGGTCTTTTACATTTAAGCTTTATGGGAACGGCGAACGCGGCGGCTGATGTTGCGTTGCACTACGCAATAGTCAATAAGAGGAGCGAACATGTTCATGAAAAGGATAGCGAGCATCATGCCCTCAGGATAGCCGGGATTCAGTACGCGGATAGAGATGGTCAACGCACCTATTAAGAAGCCATAGTAGAATTTTCCGGTTTCCGTACGCGCGCTGGTTACGGGATCCGTAGCCATAAATACAGCGCCAAAGCAGAATCCGCCCAAAATAAGATGTTCATACCAGGGCACTTGTGCTGCTGCAGAGTCCATGCCAGAGATGTTGAACAGCCAGCCGACTACGGCTCCGCCGACAAATACGCTCAGCATGGTACGCCACGAGGCGATACGCGTCCAGAGCAAAATTACGGCTCCGATAGCAATTGCGATGACGCTCGTTTCACCGACCGAACCCGGCATCAGGCCAGTAATCATGTCTTGTACGGGCATCGTGATTTCCTGGCCGGCACCCACCAAGCTCAGGGGCGTGGCCATGGTGAAAGCATCAGGCAGGTCACAGCCCAGTCCGCAAATCGCGTTCTGGCTGACCCAGATAGAGTCGCCCGTCATTGCCGACGGATAGGCGAAAAACAAAAATGCACGCGCAACGAGTGCCGGGTTAAAAATGTTCATACCCGTTCCGCCATATATTTCCTTGGCAAGGATGACGGAGAATGCCACAGCCAAAGCCAGCATCCAGAGCGGACAGCTCACGGGCACGATCATCGGAATGAGCAGTCCTGTGACGAGGTAACCTTCCTGAATTTCTTCATGCTTCCACTGGGCCACTATGAACTCAATGCCTAAACCGACGATGTAGGATACGAGGATTTTCGGCAGCAAGGCCAAGAATCCATAGAAAAACATAGCCCAGAAACCGGCTTCAACGCCTGCGGCATGGTAGTTCTGGTAACCGATGTTGTACATACCGAACAGCAATGCGGGCAGGAGTGCTATCACGACGAAGGACATGATGCGCTTCGAGTCGATGGCATCGTGAATGCTTACGCCTACGGACGATGTTCTGTTCGATACGAGCAGAAAACTCTCAAATCCCTCAAATACGGAATGGAAGTTCTTCAGTTTTCCGCCTTCCTCGAAGTTAGGCCTTATCTTGTCTAGAATTTTTTTAATCATGATTATCTGTTTCTTGATTGGATAATGGATGTGGCGGGAACTATGCGTTTTCTTTTCTCAGGATGTCCAGTCCTTCGCGGACAATGCGTTGCAGCTCCAGCTTTGAAGAGTCAATGAACTCAGCTACGGCAAAGTCTTCCGGTGCTACTTCATAAATCCCCAATTCCTCCTGCTTGTCAATGTCTCCGGTGATGATTGCTTTGACGAGGTAACTGGGATAGATATCCATGGGGAACACCTTTTCGTACTCCGCGCTCATAATCATGTGGCGTTGACCGCCTTTGATGCGGCAGTCCAAGTCATATTCCTTCTTCTTGCCAAAAATCCAAGAGAAGTAGCTGCGGCTGACCGAGAAGTCCTTGAGACGGGGAGCAATCCATCCCAAGACCTCATGGACGTCATCGCCTTCCGGGATCGCACAAACTTCGGCAGAGAATGCGCCGACGAAGTCGTCCAGTCCGCTTTTGCGGCCCACTAGCGGATTCCCGTTGATGATGCGCGTGTGCGCAGCGTCCCCGTACAGCAGACCGGCCAGCAGGGTCTGCATGGCTGTACCTACCGGCGTTTCCACGTATTGTGGTGACTGTATGCGCGAACCTGCGACGGCCAGGCGCCGTGTCAGATTAACCCTTCCCGTGCGCGCCAACTGTCCTATCAATATGGCTATCTCAGCTTGAAGAGTCCACACTACGTCCCCCTTGTTGATGGGGCAAATGTGATTAATCTGCACGCCCACGTTGCCCGACGGGTTCGGACCAGTAAAGCCGTACACTTTGGCTTCGACGTTCGCCAGGTAATCTTCACACTCCTGCTCCGGGCAAATGCCGATGTTTACGGGAGCGATTTTGGAAAGCAGCCGAATGCCCGCCTTAAAATCGTCCTCTCGACCCTTGCAGACCACGCTAAAGTCGGCCGCCAGCGGCATTTTGCTGAAAAGGGAAATGTAGATGGCTTCCGGCTTGATTTCCGGCGAAGCTATCACGTCGTAGGGGCGCTGTCGCATAAAAGCGAACAAACCAGATTTCAGCAAATAGTCCACCGCTTCTGTTGCCGTGACTTTTGCGACATCCACCGAGCCGAAGTCTTCAAACTCCTGCTCCTTGTCAGCAAGAATGCGGATTTGTTCCAGTTTACGCCGTTCACCACGCACAATTTTCATCACGACGCCGCTGACCGGTGCGATAATATGTACGCGCTCCGTGGCTTTGTCTACAAGCAACGGGGTGCCCACCTTGACATGTTCACCTTCTTTTGTACACAAGCGGGGCGTGATGCCGTGATAATCCTCTGGCAGGACGGCATACTCTCCCGCAATTCCAATAACCTTCAGATTGGGCTGGGCCTTGCCCTCCAGGTTCAAGTCCAATCCTTTCTTGATCTTATACAGTTGCTCCATTGAGTTAATATATAGATTTCCTTGCAAAATTACTGAAATAAATCGGTTTCGCATCTCCGATGGCATTAAAAAAGATATACGTTCGGGCGGCCCGCCAGCGACGCACTTGCAGGCATCATTCAACACCAGAGGCCGGCATGCTGCGCCAGCACATGTCGTGTTCCGAACTGTGCGCGGACAGCTGAGCCGTATGTCGCCGAATACGCAGCCTAGGCTCGTCGCGACGGGGCCTATTCCGGTAAAAACGAGGCCAAGCCCCGTACTGCGCGTCTCATGCAAGGCGCGCCCCTCAAAACATGCAGGCGTATTGCTGGCTTAGGAGCGAGGGGGCAGTTCGCACCGAAGCTACAGAAAAAGTCCGACACGGAGTCAAGGACTTCCGTATCGGACTTTTTATCTTTCTGGTTGAAAGTGTCAAGCTTCAGCAGGAGCTTCTCCTTCAGCGGGAGCTTCCGCATTTTCAGCGTTGACTTCGGCAGCTGCTGCCTCGCTGGCAGCCAGCTGTGCGGCTTTCTTTTCAGCCACCTTCTCTGCGATCTGTTCGTTCACTTTCTTTTCAGCCTCAAGGCGGGCGGCAGCTGCGGACTTGCGGGCCTCAGCCGTCTTGTTTACGATAGCTTCCTTCTTGGCTTCCTTTTCCTTCTTCCACGCCTCGAACTTGGCCTGCGCGGCAGCTTCGTCGAAAGCCCCCTTGCGCACACCTACACGGAGGTGCTTCATCAGCATTACGCCTTCATCGGAAAGGATGTTCCGAACCGTATCCGTAGGCTCTGCACCGGTCTCTACCCAATAGAGGGCACGGTCAAAGTTAAGATCAACCGTAGCAGGATTGGTGTTCGGGTTATACGTTCCGATTTTTTCGGTAAACTTACCATCACGTGGAGCTCTTACGTCTGCGATCACGATGCTGTAAAAAGCATAGCCCTTACGGCCGTGACGCTGTAATCTGATTTTTGTTGCCATTAATTTTGGATATGATTAAGTTATTACTGGGTCGCTAACTCGTAGCGACGGCTGCAAAATTACATATTTTTTTTATTCTGTCGCGCATTGGGAATGGAAAATATGCAGGCTCCTACTTCTTACGGTCAATATGCAGGGCCATTCGGACAAAGAGCACGATGAGGACCACGTAAGCCAGGAGGGAGACGGCCTGGCTCGCAGGATTGGCCAACCAGGTCTTGCTGGCGAAGTTTAATCCGCCGAACTGCAATCCTGCGCTCACTACCCCCATCAGCGCACCGCCGGCAATGAAGCCTGATGCGAGGAGAGTACCTTTTTCCTTGCGCTGCTCGTTGACCTCTGCATCCTTTGAGCGTGATCCGACCCACCAGCTGATCATGCCACCTACCAGAAGCGGCAAATTGAGTTGCAGGGGTATGAACATACCGAGAGCAAAAGCCAATGCGGGGACTTTGAAGAAATTCAAAACAATAGCGATCAGTACGCCGATACCGTAAAGTGCCCAAGGAGCGCTGCCGCCGCTCATCAGCGGTTCGATGACCGCTGCCATGGCGCGTGCCTGAGGAGCCGCCATCACGTCGGAGTTGTTCGGCGTGAAACCGTAGGCCTTGTTCAGAATCATGATAACGCCTGCTACGGTTGCCGCAGAGACTATGATACCCAGGAATTTCAGCGTTTCTTGCTTTTGCGGCGTACTGCCCAGCCAATAGCCGATTTTCAGGTCGGTTACGAACGCGCCGGCGGAGGAAAGAGCCGTGCACACGACACCGCCCATGACAAGCGCTGCAACCATGCCGCCTGTCCCCTTTAAGCCTACAAGCACCATAATAATGGAGGAAAGAATCAGTGTCATCAGCGTCATGCCGCTTACAGGGTTGGAACCCACAATAGCTATGGCGTTGGCGGCCACGGTAGTGAAAAGGAACGCGATAATGGCGACAATGAGCACACCGGTGATGGTGAACAAAAGGTTGCCTTCCATCACATCAAAGAAAAAGAACACGGCGGTAAGCGCGATGGCTACGAGCGAGCCGATACCTATAATCTTGATGGACAAATCCCGCTGGGTACGGGGAACCTGACGCTCTTCCTTTCCACCTTTCATCACCTTGCCCATCAAGGCGAAAGCGTTGCGGATGACGCCCCAGCTCTTGATTACGCCGATGATGCCTGCGGCTGCGATGGCACCGATGCCTATGCTTTTGGCATAGTTGAACAGTTCCTCGGGACTGGCTGCACTGGCAGTCAGAGTGGCTCCTGCACTGCTGGCGTCGCTGACAACGAGATCGGGAAACAGCAAAGAGAGCCCCGGGACTATGATCCACCAGACGGAGATAGAGCCGATGCAGATAATGGCGGCATACTTCAAACCTACGATATAGCCCATGCCGAGCAGAGCCGCGCCGGTGTTAATACTGAAAACAAGTTTGGCTTTCTCAGCTATCGTCTGTCCGAAACCTACCATGCGCGAGGTGAAACACTCGTTCCAAGTGCCGAACGTCGCTACGGCAAAGTCGTAAAGCCCGCCGATCAGTCCCGCAAGCAGTAGCGGCTTGGTTTGCGCGCCGCTTTTCTCTCCCGAGAGCAGCACTTGCGTGGATGCAGTGGCTTCCGGGAAGGGGAATTTCCCGTGCATATCCTTCACGAAATACTTTCGGAACGGGATAAGGAACAGAATGCCGATGATGCCACCCAGGGCTGAAGAAAGGAAGATCTGTATGAAATCGATCGTTATTTCCGGATGGAGATTCTGGAGGATGTACAAAGCCGGCAAAGTGAAGATGGCACCGGCTACAATCATGCCGCTGCAGGCGCCAATGCTCTGGATGATCACATTTTCACCCAACGCGTTCTTACGCCGCGTGGCCCCGGTAATGCCGACGGCAATAATCGTAATCGGAATAGCGGCTTCGAACACTTGTCCGATTTTCAAGCCAAGATAGGCCGTTGCGGCTGAGAAAATAATTGTCATCAATAAGCCCCAGAAAACCGACCACGGCGTGACCTCGCGGTAAGTCTGTGACGGTTTCATCAAGGGAACATACTCCTCACCGTCACGCAGTTCGCGGTAGGCATTTTCGGGGAGAGACGTGTTCTTTTGTTTCATTATCTTTAGTATTTGAATTAATCCATTCGTGTCTTGTAATCTTCGTACGCATATTCGCGGAGGACTTCCAGCCGGCCGTCGGAATGAAGAAGGGATAGGGCAGGGTGGTGAACGCCATTGAACATGTTTGTCTTGACGGTCGTGTAATGTATCATGTCCTCGAAGATGACGAGATCACCCGGCCGCAGTGTCTTGCGGAATTGCCAATAACCCATGAAATCTCCGCTCAGACAACTGTTTCCCCCCAGCCGATAGACGTCTGGAGCTGCCTTTTCGGCGTCTGCCATCTCGGCAGGGATAATGCTTGCTCCGCGCACTTCGGGCGTATAGGGCATTTCCAGGCAATCCGGCATGTGACAGGTGAAGCTGACGTTGAGAATAGCCGTTTGTATGCCATGATTTTCAACGATGTCGACAACCCGGCTGACCAAAGGACCAGTCTGCCAGGCAAATGCTGAGCCCGGTTCCATTATGAGGTGTAAATTGGGGTGGCGCGACTTGAAGTCCCGGAGAGTTTGTATGAGGTGGGATACGTCGTAATCCTTGCGCGTCATGAGATGGCCGCCTCCCAGATTGAGCCATTTCAATTGGGGGAGCCAGCGGCCGAATTTGGTTTCAATATGTTCCAGTGTCCGGGCAAGCGCATAGGATGAGCTTTCACAGTGCGTGTGGGAATGGAACCCCTCTATGCCTTCGGGCAATTTGTCTGGAAGTTGCCCGGCCAGTATGCCGAAACGCGATCCCGGTGCACATGGATTATAAAGCTCAGTCTGTATCTCGCTGTATTCCGGATTGATGCGCAAGCCGGCGGAGTGGGTCCCTGCAACAAGCCGGGAACGGAACCGGTCAAACTGCAACAGGCTGTTGAAAATAATATGACGGCTGTACTTTAATATTTCATCAAAAGTATCGTCCTCATAAGCAGGAGAATAAGTGCTAGTTCTTGCACCAAACTCCTCATAGGCCAGACGTGCTTCGTAGGGCGAGGAGGCCGTTGTCCCGGAAACGTATTCCCGAAAAATGGGAAATGTACGCCAATTGGCAAATGCCTTGAGCGCCAGGATGATTTCCACGCCGGTTTCCTCGGCTACCCTGCGAATCAGGGAAAGGTTGTGCCGCAATTTCTCTTCTTCGATGACATAAGACGGCACAGGCGCGTGGCAAGCAGCAAGGATCTGTTCTAAGTTCATGAATTTGTGATGTTAAAAAAAGACAGGCATTGGCCTTTTGCGAAAGTCGATGCCTGTCTTGACCTGAAATTCATCAGAAGCTGATTACATGATGCCTCTTTCGCGTAATTTCTTCTGCCAGTTCCAAGCGGAGGAAAGGGCTTCTTCCAACGTATGCTCAGCCTTCCAGCCCAGCACCTTATTGGCCTTGTCTACGTTGCCCCAAACCTTCTCGATGTCGCCCGGACGGCGAGGAGCTATCTTGTAGTTCAATTTGACGCCCGTGCACTTCTCAAACGTGTTGATCAGTTCGAACACACTCACACCATGACCGGTGCCGACGTTATAAATCTCGACGGGTTCCGTGTTCTTATCCTCAAGAATGCGGGCCATGGCGGCTACGTGCGCCTTAGCCAAGTCTACGACATAGATAAAGTCGCGGATGCAAGAACCGTCGGGCGTGTCGTAATCATCGCCGAATACAGACAGACATGGACGGATGCCGATAGCCGTCTGGGTGATGTAGGGAATGAGGTTGGCCGGTACGCCATTGGGCATTTCGCCGATCAGGGCGCTGGGGTGAGAACCAATCGGGTTGAAGTAACGCAGCAGAATTGCATTGAAGGATACACCGCTCTTGGCATAGTCTTCGATGATTTCCTCGTTAATCTGCTTTGTATTACCATAAGGGCTCTCTGCCTTCTGGATGGGTGCCTCTTCTGTTACAGGAAGATTCTCAGGCGCCGGCTGGCCATATACGGTGCAGGAGGAAGAGAAAATAAGGCCTTTGACATTGTACTTCGGCATGAGTTTGAGCACATTGATCAAGCTCATGATGTTGTTTTCATAGTATTTCAAAGGTTTCTCTACGCTCTCGCCGACGGCCTTGGAGGCTGCAAAATGAATAATGCCACTGATGCCAGGGTACTTTTGGAATACTGCTTCCATCTTGGGCAAGTCACAACAGTCAACTTCTTCAAAACTGGGGCGAATGCCGGTGATCTGTTCGATACCATCGAGAACATCCGCCTTGGAATTAGACAGATTGTCAACGACAACTACGTCATAGCCGGCGTTCTGCAGTTCAACCGTCGTGTGCGAACCGATAAAACCGGTGCCACCCGTAACGAGAATTGTTTTTTTCATGGGGAATGAAATTTGTATGTGCTGATATTTTACTCTGCAAATGTAGTAAAAAATGCTGTTCGCCATTTCGGGACAGCAGATTTTCTTGGATAATTTATAGTTGGGCAAGAATTTCGGCCATGGACTGCTGCATGTCGTGCGCTTTCTCCAGCGCAGCCTCCGCATATTTCTCGGTGTTGTCCGCATAAATAATGCCGCGGGAGGAGTTTACCAACAGGCCGCAGTCTGGCAGTATGCCGTATTCGCATACATCTTCGAGAGAACCACCCTGCGCCCCCACTCCGGGTACCAGGAGAAAGTGCCGGGGAGCGACCTTGCGCACCTGCTGAAAAGCCTTGCCCTGCGTTGCTCCGACGACATACATCATCTGCTCCTCGTCAGCCCAGTTCTGAGAAACTCGCAACACTTTTTCGAAAAGCAGCTCATCCTGCTTGTCGGATGTAAACTGGAAGTCGGCCGAACCCTTATTGCTCGTCAAGGCTAACAGAATGATCCACTTCCCTTTATAGCCCAGGAACGGCGTAACGCTGTCTTCGCCCATATACGGGGAGACCGTGAGGGAATCTACGTCGAGCCATTCGAAAAAGGTGCGGGCGTACATGGCTGAAGTGTTGCCGATGTCACCACGCTTTGCGTCGGCAATGATGAAATGCGATGGATATTCCTCCTTGAGATAACGGACGGTCTGTTCCAAATCGCGCCACCCCTCAAGACCACGGCTTTCGTAAAAAGCGAGATTGGGCTTATAGGCAACGCAATATGGAGCTGTGGCATCAATGATGCTTTTATTGAAAGTGAAGACTGCGTCCGGCTGCCCTTGAAGGCAACCGGGAAGTTTCCGGACGTCGGTGTCGAGTCCAACGCAGAGGAAGGTCTTTTTCCGCAGAATCTGCTCGGCGAGTTCTTGTCTGTTCATAGATCACGTATAAGTATTAAGATTATTAGAGTTCAGTTTCCTTGAGCCGCTCCGCATTTTCAGCAACCGTCAGCCGGTCGATGCATTCCTGAATGTCACCGTCCAGAAATGCAGAAAGGTTGTAGGCGGTGAAGTTAATGCGATGGTCAGTCACACGGCCTTGAGGAAAATTGTATGTTCTGATTTTTGCAGACCTGTCACCGGTGGATACTAATGTCTTGCGGCGAGATGCTATATTATTGATGTAAGTCTGATGCTCTCTGTCATAAATGTACGAACGCAGACGTACCAAAGCACGTTCTTTGTTTTTGGGCTGGTCACGCGTCTCCGTACATTCGATAAGTATTTCCTCTGATTTTCCGGTTTCCGGGTTTATCCAATTGTAACGCAGGCGTACACCTGACTCCACTTTGTTTACATTCTGGCCGCCAGCCCCACTCGACCGGAAGGTGTCCCATTTAATCGCACTCTCGTTAATATCGACCTCGAACGCCTCAGCTTCGGGAAGTACAGCGACCGTAGCTGCTGAAGTATGGATGCGACCCTGCGTTTCAGTTTGCGGAACGCGTTGAACGCGATGGACTCCACTCTCATATTTCAGCGTACCGTAGACATGTTCCCCCGTGACCGAACAGATGATCTCCTTAAATCCGCCCACACTGCCCTCGTTGGAACTCATGACCTGTAGGTTCCAGCCTTTCAACTCCGCATACTTGACATACATCCGGAACAAGTCGCCGGCAAACAGCGCGGCTTCATCTCCGCCTGTACCGGCGCGGATTTCCAGAATAGCGTTTTTATTGTCTTCCGGATCTTCGTGAACAAGCAATTGTCTCACTTCTTTCTCCAAGTCTGCCAATCGCTCTTCACACCGTGGAATTTCCTCTTTAGCCAGTTCCTTAAATTCCGGATCGGCTTTTCCGGATAGGTATTCCTTGTATTCTGCCAAGTCCTCGCTGAGACGCAGGTATTCTTCCCTGGCGTGCATAAGCTTCTCCAGCTCCTTGTACTCTTTGGCAAGCCGGGTATAACGTTGCTGGTTGGACAGGACTTCCGGCGAAGCGATTAAAGTGGTCACCTCGTCGTATCTATCCTTCAATTCATTAAGCCTGCTCAGAATTTTATCTTCGCCATTCATTCCAGACTAATCTTAAAAAACAGACCAAGACACATACCCACCCCAACGATGATAATGTAGAAAAGATAATGCGTGCCCCCGTAGTGTCACCTATTTGGAATGCCGAATATTCCCTTACGAGAAAATCTATCGAATTTAGACATAAGGCCACCAATACGATCAGGACCACGAGAGTCGCGCTTCCATTCAAGCTGACAACAATCCGCCATTTCTTCCTCATAACATCATTGGGAATTGGAATTATTTATACTCAAAGGTTCCGTACTCGCTATGAATGGTGAGTGATTTCTCCCCTTCTTCAATGTGGCCGACGACCTGAGCCTCTATATGGAATTTATGGCAGAGGTCGATAACCTTATCCGCATTCTCGGGGGCTACATAGATTTCCAATCGGTGTCCCATGTTGAACACCTTATACATTTCCTGCCAATCCGTGCCACTCTCTTTGGCAATAATCTTAAACAGGGGCGGAATGGGGAACATATTATCCTTGACTACGCGGCAATTGCTGTTGACAGTGTGCAGGACTTTGGTCTGTGCGCCTCCCGTGCAGTGAACCATGCCATGTACTTGCTGCCTCATCTCATCCAGCAGTTGCTTGACCACCGGCGCATAGGTCCGGGTAGGAGACAGAACTAATTTGCCTACATTGACGGGGACATCGTTGACCGTGTCCATCAACTGATAGGAACCGCTATACACCAGTTCTTCAGGTATGCTATGATCAAAACTTTCCGGATATTTCTTTGCGAGATATTTCGCAAAGACATCATGACGGGCAGAGGTTAAACCATTGCTCCCCATGCCTCCGTTATATTCTTTCTCGTATGTGGCTTGACCGAAAGAGGCAACTCCTACGATAACATCGCCCGGGCGGATGTTGGCATTGTCAATAACGTCGGAACGTTTCATCCGGCAGGTAACCGTGGAGTCTACAATTATGGTGCGCACCAGGTCGCCCACGTCGGCCGTTTCTCCTCCTGTACCATATATACCGATGCCCATATCGCGCATTTGCTGAAGCAATTCTTCAGTGCCGTTAATGATTTCAGAAATCACCTCGCCGGGAATGTACATCTTGTTGCGCCCAATCGTAGAGCTTACGAGAATATTATCAGTAGCTCCCACGCACAACAAATCGTCTACATTCATTATCAGCGCATCCTGGGCAATACCCTTCCATATTGACAGATCGCCTGTCTCTTTCCAATACACGTATGCCAGGCTCGATTTGGTACCGGCCCCGTCGGCATGCATGATATTGCAATAGTCCGGATCTCCGCATAGAATATCCGGAATGATTTTACAAAAAGCCTGTGGATAAAGTCCCTTGTCTATATGCTTGATGGCATTGTGCACATCCTCCTTCATGGCAGAGACGCCACGCAGTATATACCTTTGCTGCTTCTCCATAATTATTTGAACGCTGACTTGTTGATTGGTTAGACTATGTGACAACGATGCAAAGTTACTAGAAAAAAAGTTTTTTTCTAAGGCTTGGGACGTTTTTGTGTCGAGAATGTATTACATTTGCGTGTATGAAGAAGATCAAAATTAATCCCGTTCTTGTTTTATTGCTTTTCTATTGTTTGGCGGGCACGGCCTTTGGACAATCGGACAAGCACCTTACTGACATTTTCCTGCAGTCCTTGCAGCGCGGCACACCGCCGGTTGCAGACCATGCAGAATACGACCCAATATCGCCGCAAAACATTGCTGCAGCCAGGTCGCAGGTTTGGAACGCCTGGGTAGAAGCGAACCGACTGTTCAACGAGGCCAAATTACCTCGGCTGACTTCACTCTCTTCCGAGACAACCGGCGAACTTGTCTTGCCTTCCAAGCTCGAGCCATCTGCCGTGATGAATTATTATTGGGGCTATAAAGACAGCCTTGCCCCCAATCAGCAATATCCGGTCTTCATATATTTGCATGGATCCGGTCCGCGCGATGCAGAATGGAGTACAGGATTAAAGTTGGCAAAACTGTTCCAGGATGCCCCTTCCATTTATTTCATCCCGCGCATTCCCAACGAGAAAAATTACTACAGATGGTGGCAGCGCTCCAAACAATGGGCTTGGGAATGGCTTTTGCGCCAAATCTTCTTGACTCCTGCGGTAAATGCCAACCGAATCTACGTATTCGGCATATCTGAAGGCGGTTATGGCAGTCAGCGGCTGGCTTCTTTTTATGCGGATTATTGGGCCGCGGCAGGACCTATGGCAGGCGGCGAACCTCTAAGAAACGCACCGGCAGAGAATTGTGCCAACATCGGATTTAGTTTGCTGACAGGAGCTGAGGACAATGGATTTTACCGTAACGAATTGTCGCAGTTGGCCGCCACTGTCTTTGACAGCTTACAGTCGGTCTACCCTCATGCGTTCAAACATAGAATCGAACTGATTCCCGGTCGCGGGCACGGCATAGATTATACGCCGACGACGCCTTGGCTGTGTAATTTTAGCCGCAACCCAAAGCCGAAGATGTTTTTGTGGGAAGATTTTGAAATGGACGGTCGGAATAGGACCGGGTTCTATAATCTACGTATTAACAAAAGGCCGTGCGACACGCTTCGGATTTATTATGAAATGGAGATAATCGGCAACGAGATAAATCTTAACATCAGCAATGTGCATTACGAGACAACCCAGAAAGATCCCACTTGGGGGATAGAATTGAATTTTGCTAAAAGATATGTGCCGGCACATGGCGGCGACTTAACCTTGTTTCTTGACGAAGAACTGGTTGACTTGTCAAAGAAGATCACGGTCAAAGTGAATGGCAAGCGCGTTTTTCGAGGGAAGGTTACATGCAATAGGAATAGCTTGATACAAAGTTTGGCGACCTTCTATGACCCGCAAAGGATTTTCCCGGCAGCGATAGAGATTCACTACTAACCAATGCGGAAGCGGCTAGACACGAAGATTCGTCAATACCGGCCCCTATGGTAGATTTTACTAAGAAAAACGTAAAATTCTCATATGGAATAGAAAAGTGTGTGACCCGTTGCACAGATTTTTGTATCTTTGCAATTTGGAATTATCCTAGCAGCTTATGGGCTGGGATTAAATTAAAAGAAAGGTAAAAAGTATGTGCACGGATAATGCTTGGTCAGAAGAGTTCCGCGAGGTTTTAGCTTGTGGAAAAGAAGTCGCTGATAAGATCGGCGTTCAAGAGATATCTGCAAGTTGTCTGTTGCTCGGGATGATGAAGATTAACTGCAGAGCTACGGCAATCTTGAGGCATCTTGGTCTGAATATTGATTCAAAATATGATGAATGGATTGCCCAGGTGCAGCAATCGGACAAAAGAAAGGACGAGACTATCTCAAATATTAACAACACTAATCCGGCTGCTCCGGTTTTGGACTCCGCTTGTCTAAGAATTGTAAGGATAGCCAGCCTGGAGGCAAGGAAAATGAGGGACGATACGACGCGAACAGAGCATCTATTGTTGGGGATATTGCGTGCTGACGGTAACCCTGCTTGTGAATTTCTTAATCATGAAGGTATTACTTACAGGAATGTGGCAGAGAGCTTGAACATTCGCCCTTCTATAAAGAATGGATTCGGCTTTGCCGACGACGATCAAGGCAGTGTGCCTCCCAACGCAGACAAGCAGAAATCTGCTACACCGCACGATCAGTCCGCCAATGAAGAAGGTTCGGATACTCCTGTGCTGGACACTTTCGGCACGGATCTGACCCAACGAGCCCAAGAAGGCGTACTGGATCCAGTCGTGGGGAGAGAACGCGAAACGCTTAGGATTGCACAAATACTTTCCAGACGAAAAAAGAACAACCCCTTATTAATTGGAGAGCCCGGCGTCGGGAAAAGCGCCGTTGTGGAGGGGTTGGCCCAAATGATAGTGACCCGTAAGGCGCCGCACGCCCTGCTGGGAAAAAGAATTGTAGCCCTAGATATGGCCGCCATCGTTGCCGGTACACAATTTAGAGGACAATTCGAGGAACGCCTCCGGCGTCTGATTGAAGAAATGCGCAATCATAAGGAAATCATTCTCTTCATAGACGAGATACACACCATCATCGGGGCAGGATCAGCTGCCGGAACGCTGGACGCGGCGAATATTCTGAAACCCTCCTTAGCGCGAGGCGATGTACAATGTATAGGCGCCACTACTATTGCGGAATATCGCAAGACGATTGAAAAGGACGGTGCGTTGGAACGCCGTTTCCAAAAAGTCATGCTGGAGGCAACCTCTCCGGAAGAAACGCTACAGATACTGAAAAATCTGCGAGAAAGATATGAAGAGTTTCATTCCGTACACTATACGGATGAAGCCCTTGAAGCCTGCGTGCGGCTGACAGAGCGCTATGTGACAGACCGCTCATTGCCAGACAAGGCCATCGACGCCATGGACGAAGCCGGAAGCCGAGTTCGGCTTTCGCGAGTCAGCGTGCCAAAAGCAGTCGTAGATAAAGAGAATGAAATTGAGGCACTGAAAAAGCGGAAATCAGAAGCAGCCAAGAACCAGGATTATGAATTGGCCGCTCACCTACGTGATGCCATCAGCCAGCTGACCACAGAATTGGAAAAATTGAACCAAGAGTGGCTGGCCTCTCTGAAGGACGACCGCGGAACGGTGGACGTGAAGGATATAGCCGAAGTGGTCTCTTTGATGAGCGGCGTACCAGCCGGAAAAATGGCCAAGGACGAAATGTCCCGGTTAAAGGAAATGGAACATGCCCTTAAAGAGAAAATCGTGGCACAAGACGACGCCATCAAGAAAGTGTGCCGTTCCATCATTAGAAATCGGCTGGGGCTAAAGGGGGCAGACCGTCCTATCGGCACGTTCATGTTTGTCGGACCGACCGGTGTCGGTAAGACTTATTTAGTGAAATGCCTCGCAGAGTGGATGTTCGACAGGCCTGATGCCTTGATCCGAATAGACATGAGCGAATATGGCGAGAAATACAGTACAAGTCGTCTGGTCGGAGCCCCTCCGGGTTACGTAGGTTATGACGAAGGTGGACAATTAACAGAGAAAGTACGTCGTCACCCTTATTCTGTCATTCTTTTGGATGAAATAGAGAAAGCCCACCCCGATGTGTTCAACACACTGCTGCAAGTAATGGATGAGGGGCGCATGACCGACGGAAACGGTACGACAGTGGACTTCCGGAACACCATTATAATAATGACGTCCAACAGCGGTTCCCGCCAAGTCGGCGACTTCGCCAAGGGGATAGGATTCGACATACCCGACGGAGCGCCGAGTGAAGCAAATGTAGAAAGCATCATACAGAAGGCGCTTCGCCGTCAGTTCGCCCCGGAATTTCTTAATCGTCTGGATGACATTATCGTATTCCACGCGCTGAACAAAGAAAGCGCGCTGGAAATTGCAGCATTGGAAATAAACGCGTTGAAGAAGCGGGTGGCGAACGCCGGCTTGCATATTACTGTTGCCCCCGAGGTCCTGAAATTCATCGTAGAAAAAGGTTACGATGCACGCTACGGGGCACGTTCATTGAAACGCACCATACAAAAGTATTTGGAGGATGCACTCTGCGACGCTCTTGTCGGGGAGAATCCCCCTCACGGCAATGTGCTTATTACCCTGAACAATCAGAAACAGATATCTATAATTCAGAAATAATGAAATATATTGCAACTGAAATTCCTGGCGTCTGGATTCTCGAGCCTCGAATATTCCGTGACTCCCGTGGATATTTCATGGAAACGTGGAACGAAGAAGACTTTAATAAAGGAATAGGGCAACCCGTTCATTTCATACAGGACAATCAGTCCTGTTCATCCTACGGCGTACTCCGCGGCCTGCACTATCAGAAGGGAGCCGCATCCCAAGCAAAACTCGTGAGGGTGCTCGCAGGAACCGTCGTAGATGTTGCGGTCGATTTGCGCCAGGACTCACCCACGTTCGGCAATCACATCATGGTAGAGCTTAGCGATAAGAATAACCGTCAGCTATATATCCCCAGAGGCTTCGCCCATGGCTTTCAGGTGTTGTCCGAGACGGCCATATTTACTTATAAAGTAGATAATTTCTACGCTCCCGACACAGAATGTTCCATCAGGTACAACGACTCTAGCCTGGCCATACAATGGCCTGTCACGGACGAGCAGAAAATCATTCTTTCTGAGAAGGATTTAAGCCGCTCCGTTTCGTTTGAAAACGCTGAAAAATTTTAAGGACGACGACAATAGCATGAAGAATATTCGCAACTTTTGTATCATTGCCCACATAGACCACGGGAAAAGTACGCTCGCCGATAGGCTCCTCGAGCGGACACATACCTTAACGGTGACCGAAGGACAAATGCTTGACGACATGGACCTGGAGAAAGAGCGGGGGATTACCATTAAAAGTCATGCAATACAAATGGAATATTCTTATGAGGGCACACCATATAAGCTGAATCTGATTGACACGCCGGGACACGTGGATTTTGCTTACGAGGTTTCCCGCAGCATCGCGGCGTGTGAAGGCTGCCTCCTAGTCGTTGACTCTACGCAGGGAGTACAGGCACAAACGATTTCAAATCTCTACATGGCCATAGAGCATAACTTAGAGATTATCCCTGTACTGAACAAATGCGATATGGTTAACTCTATGCCCGAAGAGGTAGAAGATGAAATCATCGAATTGCTCGGATGCAAAAGAGAGGAGATCATACACGCTTCCGGTAAAACCGGACAAGGAGTTGACGAAATTCTGAGGGCCGTGGTAGAACGGATTCCCTCTCCGCAGGGCGACGACGAAGCGCCTTTACAGGCATTGATTTTCGACTCCGTATTTAATCCGTTCCGGGGAATCATTGCCTACTTCAAAATAGAAAACGGCACACTGAAGACAGGCGACAATGTCTTGTTCGTCAATACAAAAAAGAAATATGTCGCCGATGAGATTGGTGTGCTGAAAATGGATTTGTCTCCAAGAGATGAACTGCACAGTGGAGACGTAGGCTATATTGTCAGCGGCATAAAGACAGCTGTTGAGGTTAAAGTCGGTGATACGATAACACATACTGAGCGCCCGTGCGACAATGCCATAGCCGGATTTGAGGAAGTCAAGCCAATGGTCTTCGCCGGGGTCTATCCCATAGAAACCGAAGATTTTGAGCAGTTGCGTTCCAGCTTGGAGAAACTCCAATTGAACGATGCGTCCTTGACCTTCCAGCCTGAATCGTCTGTCGCTTTGGGCTTTGGCTTCCGATGCGGATTCCTGGGGTTGCTACACATGGAAATCATCCAAGAACGACTGGACCGGGAGTTCAACATGAACGTTATCACCACTGTGCCCAACGTTAGCTATCACGTTTATGACAAGCACGGTGTAATGAAGGAGGTACACAATCCCGCGGGCATGCCGGATGTGTTGGAAATATCCTCTATCGAAGAACCGTTTATACGTGCCTCCATCATCACGAGAACGGAATTCATCGGCAATATCATGACGCTATGCTTGAAAAAGCGAGGGGAGCTTGTCAAACAGGAATACATCTCAGGCGACCGCGTAGAGCTCTATTATGATATGCCCTTGGCGGAAATCGTGATAGACTTTTACGATAAACTGAAATCCATCTCCAAGGGGTATGCTTCGTTCGATTATCATCCTCTCGATTTCCGTCCTTCAAAACTCGTCAAAGTCGACATCCTGTTAAACGGCGAATCGGTCGACGCACTTTCTACGTTAACACACGTTGATAATGCGGCATACTTGGGCAGACGAATGTGCGAGCGCCTGAAGGAACTGTTGCCCAGACAGCAATTCGATATTGCCATCCAGGCCGCCATCGGATCGAAAATCATAGCTCGCGAAACCGTAAAACAAGTCCGGAAAGACGTCACTGCAAAATGTTATGGTGGCGACATCAGCCGCAAACGCAAATTGCTCGAAAAGCAGAAACGGGGAAAAAAGAGGATGAAGGAAATCGGCAGTGTGCAAGTCCCGCAGAAAGCGTTTCTGGCAGTGCTCAAACTTGATTAGTAAACATATAGAACAGATAGGTCTACCGCGTATGCTCATAAATATTAAAGGCGCAAATGTAGCGATTGACAATATGCAGTTACTTCAGAATGTAGATTTTGAAGTTGACGAGAATGAATTCGTTTACATCATCGGCCGCGTCGGTTCGGGCAAAAGTTCCTTGCTGAAAACACTTTACGGAGAACTCCCTCTGACCGGCAACGGAGAGGCTCACATACTTGATTATGATTTGTACCGTCTGAAGCGTAAGAATATCCCTGCACTTCGACGGCAGTTGGGCATCATCTTCCAGGATTTCCAACTATTGAGTGACCGGACCATCGGAGAAAATCTGGATTTCGTATTACGGAGTACAGGATGGCGCAAAAAGAAAATGCGGCGGCAGCGGATAGAAGAGGTTCTGACTGATGTCGGACTGGCAGACAAGGCAGACAATTTTCCGCACCAATTATCCGGTGGAGAGCAGCAACGCATTTCTATCGCACGTGCCCTGCTCAATACCCCGAAGATTATCCTGGCCGACGAGCCGACCGGCAATCTTGATAAGGAATCCGGGGAACAGGTGATAGAATTGTTGCGCGAGGCGGCAGGAAAGGGGACGGCAGTCGTCATGGTGACACACAATCTAAACCTCCTACGGCAATATCCCGGCGTCGTCTACCGGTGTGAGAATGGAAACATCTGCGAAGTGACAACTGAATATAATCAACCGCTTACTATAGAAGATAACAATTAAGTCGATGGGGAAAATGAAGATCCTGAAATTTGGAGGCACCTCAGTAGGCACTCCTCAACGTATGAAAAATGTCGCCCAACTGATTTCCACAGGCGAAAAATGTATAGTTGTCCTTTCCGCGATGGCCGGAACAACTAATACACTGGTTGAAATAGCAGACTATTTCAAGAAAAAGAACAACGAGGCCGCTAACACTGTAATTAACGGCTTGCGTACGAAATATATGCAGCACATCCGGGAACTGTATTCCACACCGGAAGCACTGGGCAAAACCCGCGATTTCCTCGAGGATATTTTCATGTATCTGCATTCCTTCTCCAACAACGAGTTCACTACAGCTTGCGAAAAAGCCATCCTGGCTCAAGGAGAGATCATCAGCACGAACATGATGACAAATTACCTGGAGGAATTGGGCATCAAGGTCAGGCTGATTCCTGCGTTGGATTTCATGAAGCTCACCGAAAACGGCGAACCGGACCAGCACAACATTAAAAAATTCCTGACGGATTATCTTGCGAAGAATGCAGACACGGAAATCTACATCACACAAGGTTTTATCTGCAAAAACAGCATGGGCGAGGTTGACAATCTGCAACGGGGCGGGAGCGATTACACGGCTTGCCTCATAGGCGCGGCCTTACGCTCAGAAGAAATCCAGATCTGGACAGACATCGACGGCATGCACAACAACGACCCGCGCTTTGTCGATGGCACGTCTCCTGTACGGCAGCTGAATTTTGAAGAAGCCGCTGAACTGGCATACTTCGGAGCCAAAATCCTGCATCCGACGTGCATCCAGCCAGCAAGATATGCCGGCGTACCTGTACGATTGCTCAACACGATGGATCCCTCAGCTCCCGGCACATTGATTAATAACGAAATGGTGCACGGGCGCATCAAGGCTGTTGCCGCAAAGGACAATATTACGGCCATCAAGATTGTGTCGAGCCGTATGCTGCTGGCAACCGGATTCCTTCGCAAGGTTTTTGAGATTTTTGAATCATACCAGACGAGCATTGACATGGTGGCGACCTCTGAGGTCGGCATATCTCTGAGCATAGACAATGACAGCCGATTGGTTCCGATTGTAGAAGAACTGAAAAAGTACGGAACCGTTGAAGTGGACAAAGACATGTGCATCATTTGTGTAGTAGGCGATTTGAAATGGGACAATGTCGGCTTTGAAACGCTGGCTACCGACGCGCTGGCCAATATCCCCGTGCGAATGATTGCTTACGGCGGCAGCAACCACAACATTTCCTTTCTGGTGCGCGGCATAGACAAACAGAGCGCGCTTCAGGCCTTATCCGACAAACTGTTTACCTCCGCCCAATAATCGCTCAATTACGATCCAAACCTATACAGCCTGGCCGGTAAGATAGACCGGTCAGGCTCTATTCCGAAACATTATGAAGACTGTTTTCCCCATAGAGCGGTTCCAACACATCCGCACACCTTTTTATTATTACGACGAAGAATTACTGAGCGCAACACTTGATGAGATCAGAAAGCAGGTGTCCGATGCTCCGGATTACCACGTGCATTACGCCATCAAGGCCAACGCCAATCCTGTAATATTACGGCAGATCGCAGCTGCTGGACTCGGGGCAGACTGCGTGAGCGGCGGAGAGGTGGGGCACGCGGTTGCTTGCGGGTTCGATCCTTCGGACATCGTATTTGCCGGTGTGGGAAAGAGTGACGACGAGATTAGTCTGGCACTGCGCATTGGCATTTCCCGCTTCAACGTAGAAAGTATCGAAGAACTGGAAATCATACAACAGATCGCGGCCGGGATGCATCGGACTGCCCACGTGGCTTTCCGCCTGAATCCGAACATTGATGCGCACACCCATGAAAAAATCACTACGGGTAAGGCGGAAAACAAATTCGGCATCCCTGCGACACAGGTCGCTCAGTTGTTACAAGCTGCCCAGAATATGCAGCACATCCAATTTGAAGGACTTCATTTCCACTTAGGCAGCCAGATAACGGACCTCAACGTATTCAAGCGCCTTTGTCAATATATCAACACGCTACAGGACCGTCTGGAGCAGGAAGGTTTCGTCTTGCCCACGCTGAATGTCGGAGGAGGGCTCGGCATTTCCTACGAAGCGCCAGACGAACAACCAATTCCTGACTTCAAGGGCTATTTCGACGTGTTCAAAACTTGCCTGCACCTGCGGCCACACCAAGAGTTGCACTTTGAGCTGGGGCGCTCGGTCGTAGCGCAGTGCGGCTCACTGATTTCACGCGTCCTCTACGTCAAGAAAGGCGACACGCGCGATTTCCTGATTTTAGACGCAGGCTTCACCGAACTAATCCGTCCAGCAATGTACGGCGCACTGCATAAAATCGAGAACCTCTCATCCTCCGGCGTTCAGTCGTGCGAGGAATATGACATCGTAGGTCCGATCTGTGAAAGCAGCGATGTCTTTGCCACACACTACAGATTGCCCCTATCGCACCGGGGGGACTTTGTGGCCTTGCGTTCGGCTGGTGCTTACGGCGAAGCCATGGCCTCGACGTATAACTGTAGGCCGTTAGTCCGTAGCTACTATTCGACAGTGGAGGAATAAATAGGAGGGGAACGGCATGCATAATGTACCTGCCGGTAAGCATTTATCCAGGATAAAGTTTGTTATATCCCGCCGCATACACTAATTTTGCAACGCAATGAGGTTGCAGTTTTGTCATATAAAATCCTCACTATCCCTGCTGCGCGGAGGAATGCTGCTGCCGCTGATACTGGCGGCAGGGGTAACCTATGCAATGCAGCCGCAACGCCGCGTTGCACTGTCGGCGGATACGCTACAGCCCGTATCAGTCAACGAAACAGTTACAGCGACAGTTAGCGATTCCGCAAGCGTAGACACGGCAAAGCGCCGGAACTTCCTGGGGCGGGTGCTGGATTATTTCCGGAACTCCAACGGAACAAATCAGAACAAGCGTTTTGACTTCGGAATCCTGCCCGGCCCTCACTTTTCTTCTACGGCCGGACTGGGGCTTGGTGTCGTAGCAACCGGTCTGTACTCTATGGAGCGAGGCGACACACTGTTGCCCAAATCGAATGTCGCCCTTTATGGGGACATGACGACCAAAGGCTTTCTGATGATCGGGCTTAAGGGAAATAATTTCTTCCCTAAGGAGCGTTTCCGCTTGGACTATCGCCTTTATATCTATACTTTTCCGACGAGTTTCTGGGGTATCGGCTATGAGAATGGAGACAACGATGCCAACGAAACAAGCTATCGCCGCTTGCGCTTCGACGCCATGGCCCGTTTTCTCGTCCGCATCGCCCCTAAGACATACGTCGGGCCAATCGTGAATTTCCAGTATGTGAAGGCAAACAGCATTGCCCCTGAAGGACTTCACTTGTTCCAAGGGCAGGACTTGAACATCCGAACCTTGACAGCCGGATTTTCGTTTACATACGACACGCGCGACTTTATTCTGAACGCTAAGCGGGGCTGGTTCATACAGTTGGATCAGACCTTCACCCCGCGCTTCTTGGGAAACGACTATTGCTTCTCCACTACGGACCTGACCATCAGTTCCTACCGCAAGGTATGGCGCGGCGGTGTCCTGGCCGGAGAATGGCACTCCAAGTTCAACTATGGAAACCCCGCTTGGTGCCTGCTGAGCGAAGTCGGGTCGACCAACCGCATGCGTGGCTATTTTGAAGGTCGATACCGGGACAAAAACATCATGGAATTTCAATTGGAACTGCGCCAGCATGTGTGGAAACGCAACGGCATTGTGGTATGGGGAGGCTTGGCACAAATATTCCCTGAAGTGAAGGCAATGCGTTGGCGGAAAGTCCTGCTGAACGCAGGCATAGGCTACCGCTGGGAGTTCCGTAACAGGGTGAATGTCCGCATGGACTATGGATTTACCCGTAATGGAGGCGGATTTATGTTCAACATTAACGAAGCGTTTTGATAATGCTACAAAAAAAGTAGATATGAAATCCAGAAAAATGTTTTTAATGCAAGGCATGCCTTGCCGGGCTTTGCTGACGGCCTGCCTGTTGATTACTGGCCCGGCCTTCACGCTGAAAGCGTCCGGCCCCGCGGGACAGGTCGCTGCGGGAGTCACTGGTACACAAGAGGTCGAAGAAAAAGTAGAGTACATTAATTTCGGAAACTTCGACCAATGGCTGGTCCGTAATATCCGCGAAAGCAAAATCATCGGCGGCAAGACCAAGACGCTTTATGCGATTGCTCCCAACGGGACATGGAACAACAACAACCCCTATACTGGTACGGGCGGTTCTCCGTGGGCTACCTCGAACGTCCTGGCCAAGGTTTCCGGCATCACGAAGACTAACGTTTCCGTCTACCGCGAGGCCCGTTCCGGCCACGGGTATTGTGCCAAACTATATACACACCTTGAAGAGTGCAAGGTTTTGGGTATCGTCAATATCAAGGTACTGGCAGCCGGCTCTATTTACCTCGGCCAGACGCAGGAACCGATTACCGGCACATCCAACCCGATGAGTAAGCTGGACGCAGGGCTACGCTTTACCAAGCGTCCCAAGGCATTGATGTTCGATTATAAGGTAAAACTCTCGGGCCAGCCCAATCGCATCAAGCAGACCGGCTTTAGCCGTGTAAGCAAAGTCAACGGGATAGACATGCCGGACGTCATCCTCTATCTGCAGAAGCGCTGGGAGGACAGCAGCGGCAATATCCACGCCAAGCGAATCGGCACCATGGTTTATCGATTCAACAAGACAACTAACGGATGGGTGAACAACGCACGCTTCCCCATACACTATGGCAACATTACCCAGCAGTCCTATTATCGTTCCTACATGGGACTTACGTCCGGAGACAACATCAAATATGCCAAAAACAGTAAGGGCAAGATGGTGAAAGTCATTGAGGACGGATGGGGTAGTGCCAACGACACTCCGACCCATATTGTCCTACAGTTTGACTCCAGTCACGGCGGAGCCTACGTCGGTAGCGTAGGCAATACCTTCTGGGTGGACAATGTGAGATTAGTGTATTGATTCAATTACTTAAAAATCAGATAAAGACATGTTAAGCGTAGAAGAATTGGAAGACCGTCTGATAGATTTGGCCTTCTCGGAAGATATAGGTGACGGCGACCACACCACCTTGTGCTGCATTCCCGAAACAGCACAAGGGAAATCTCACCTGCTCGCAAAGGAAGAGGGCATAGTAGCCGGTTTGCGCGTAGCCCGCGAGATATTTCACCGTTTCGACCCGACGTTACAAATCGAAGAACTGATTCACGACGGAGCACATATTAAGCCCGGTGACATTATTATGGTAGTTAGCGGAAAAGTCCGTAGCCTGCTACAAACGGAAAGGCTTATGCTGAACGTCATACAGCGCATGAGCGGTATAGCCACGACAACTGCCCGATATGTAGAGAAACTGAAAGGTACAAAGGCTAAGGTACTGGATACCAGAAAGACGACGCCCGGTATGCGTATGCTGGAAAAAGAGGCCGTGAGAATAGGCGGTGGCGTGAACCATAGAATCGGCCTCTTCGACATGATACTTCTGAAGGACAACCACGTCGATTTCGCAGGCGGCATTGCCCAGGCGCTGGACCGTTGCGCAGCTTATCAAAAGGAGAAAGGCCTTTCGCTGAAAGTGGAAATTGAGGTGCGCACGTTTGACGAGATACAACAAGTCCTTGAGCACGGTGGCGTTGACCGCATTATGTTAGACAATTTCTCCGTAGAAGATACGCGTAAAGCCGTAGAAATGATCGGCGGCCGCATTGAAATTGAATCCAGTGGCGGCATCACCTATGATACCATCCGCGATTATGCCGAATGTGGAGTGGACTTCATATCCGTAGGCGCGCTGACCCACTCTGTGAAATGTCTCGACTTGTCGTTCAAAGCTTGTTAATAATAAAGAATCGGATGAAGAGAATGAAAACCTTGCGTTTGCTGGTCCTTGGCCTGAGTGCGCTTGTTTTGAACGGAATAGATGCGGCCGCCTGCACGAGTTTCCTCGTCGGGAAGGCAGCCTCAACAGACGGCTCCGCATTTATTACCTACAACGCTGACGACTATGGGGCTTTCGGCCGCTTGATATTTTACCCGGCCGCGCATCATGCGCCCGGAACAATGCGCCGCATCGTGGACGGCGACACTAACCACAACCTGGGCGAAATACCTGAAGCTGCCGAAACCTATGCCGTAATGGGCAACATCAATCAGTATCAGGTAGCCATTACAGAAACCACATTCGGCGGACGAGCTGAATTAGTTGACACCGCTGGGACTATCGACTACGTCAGCCTGATGGCGATAGCCCTTCAGCGGTCCAAGACTGCACGCGAGGCTATTCACGTCATGACCTCATTGGTCCAACAATATGGTTACGCCAGCTCGGGAGAAAGTTTTTCTATCGCAGACCCGGACGAGGTCTGGATCATGGAGATGATCGGTAAGGGTAGCGGTGAGCGCGGCGCGGTATGGGTAGCAGTACGTATTCCGGATGACTGCATTTCTGCGCACGCCAACCAAAGCCGCATCCAGCAATTCGCCCTGGACGACAAGGAAAACGTATTGTACGCGCCAGACGTGATAACTTTCGCCCGTAAGAAAGGATACTTTTCAGGCGAGGATAAGGATTTTTCATTCTCTAAAGCCTATGCTCCGGCAGACTTCTCTGCCATCCGCTTTTGCGAAACCCGCGTGTGGAGTTTTTTCAATAAATGGGTAAAGGGCATGGATAAGTATTTGGACTATGCTGACGGCAAACATATCGGGACTGCTGCCCCCATGCCGCTGTACGTGAAGCCGGACTGCAAACTGTCTGTGCATGACTTGATGGTTTCCAACCGCGATCACTATGAAGGGACCCCCTTCGACATAACCCATGACGCGGGAGCCGGCCCCTACGAAGCCCCGTACAGACCCACGCCCCTGACTTGGGAATACAAGGGAAAGACGTACTTTAACGAGCGCCCTATCTCGACACAACAGACTGCCTTTACCGTCATTGCGCAAGTCCGTTCCAACTTGCCGGACGAGATCGGTGGGGTCCTATGGTTCGGAAATGACGATCCCAACATGGTGGCCTATACGCCCGTCTACTGCAGCGCACAGGAAGCGCCACAGTGTTATAATGAGCCGACAGCGGACGGCGTGACGTTTTCATGGAAATCTGCATTCTGGTTATGCAACTGGGTGGCCAACATGGTTTACCCGCGTTACTCGCAAATTTTCCCCAGTCTGGAGGCTGTGCGCGACAGCTTGGAGGCCGACTTCCTCGCGCGCCAACCGGAAGTAGAAGCTACTGCGCTCGGACTTTATCGTCAGCAACCCGAATTGGCCCGCAAGTGGCTGACCGATTACTCCAACAGCGCCGCACAGCTCATGATGAGCCAATGGCAGAAATTGGGCGAGTACTTAATCGTGAAATACAACGACCAAGTCATAAAACCAGAAAAGAACGGCCGGTTCACCTTGACGCCTGATGGCTTGGGAACGCCGCCAGAACGTCCCGGATTTACGGACGAATATAAGGAGGTCATAGTGAACGAAACAGGCGACAAGTATTTAGTACCATAACTTAAAAACGGAATTGCATGCAAGAGCACAACCTTTATAAGGGGCTTACATCGGAGGAAGTCATCCAAAGCCGGGCTACGCACGGAACAAATGTGTTTACTGCACCGGAACGGACACCTGTCTGGAAAAAATTCCTGGAAAAATTCACCGATCCGCTTATCATCATCCTATTGGTCGCAGGCTTACTGTCCGTCGGTATTTCTCTATATGAATTTCTTGGCGAAGGCCACTCGCATGGTGACGCAACCGTATTCTTCGAGCCCGTCGGCATATTTGTAGCCATCTTTCTGGCTACTGGACTTGCATTCTACTTTGAGCAAAAAGCCGACAAGGAGTTCAATTTGTTGAATCAGGTAAACGATGAGACTCCCGTTCAGGTGTATCGTGCCGGTTTAGTGACGGAGATACCCAAGAAAGACGTAGTCGTGGGAGATATTGTTGTCCTGTCAACCGGCAACGAAGTGCCTGCCGACGGCGAACTTCTGGAGGCTGTCAGCCTGATGGTAGACGAATCTATGCTGACAGGCGAACCATCCTGCTCGAAGACAACTGCCGAGAAGGACTTTGATCCGAACGCCACATTCCCTTCCAACCATGTGCTGAAAGGAACCAAAGTCATGGAGGGCCATGCCGTTTATCGGGTTACCGCAGTCGGTGACAAGACCGAAAACGGGAAAGTCTTTGAGGCTGCTCAAATAGACAATAGCGTCAAGACCCCGCTGAACGAACAACTGGAAGGCTTGGCATCTTTAATTTCAAAAATCAGCTACGCATTGGCGTTCCTGATTGTCTTAGGGCGCACAGCCCATTTTTTCCTGTCGGTAACGGACTACACATGGCTCGACCTTTTGTCCAGCCTGTTGCAAACGTTGATGATCGCGGTCACGCTGATTGTCGTGGCAGTGCCTGAGGGTTTGCCCATGGCCGTAACATTGAGTCTCGCCTACAGTATGCGCCGGATGCTGAAGACCAATAATCTTGTCAGGAAAATGCACGCCTGCGAAACGATGGGCGCAACGACGGTCATATGTACCGACAAGACCGGAACTTTGACCCAAAATCAAATGCGCGTGCAGGAAACGTTCTTCTATGGGCTGGCAGAGCAGAAGTTGGGCAACGACGACATGTCCCAACGAATAATCGAGGGCATTGCAGTGAACTCAACGGCCTCGCTCGACATGACACATCCGGATACGCCGAGAGTCGTAGGTAATCCTACCGAAGGGGCATTACTCCTATGGTTGAATCAAGCCGGAATAGATGCGGCCCAGATCCGCTCACAGGTCCAGATACTGGCAGAAGTACCGTTCAGTACGGAGCGCAAGTACATGGCCACGCTAATATATTCCCCCGCTTCCGGGAAGAAAATCCTCTACGTAAAGGGTGCTCCTGAAATTGTATGCAAGTTATGCAACAACAGAATTGTCAACGGCTTAGCCTACGAAGAATTGGAGCGGCAGCTTGTCAACTGCCAGCAGCAGGCACTCCGCACGTTGGGCTTTGCTTACCAGATAGTAGAAAATGTACCGGATGACGTGATCAAGGACAATGCCGTAGTGGCCAAGGACTTGAATTTTATAGGTTTCGTGGCAATCGCAGACCCTGTGCGCCATGACGTGCCTGCCGCAGTACAGGACTGCATCAGCGCAGGCATAAATATCAAGATCGTTACCGGCGATACGCCCACGACTGCCCGAGAGATAGGCCGACAAATCGGTTTGTGGAAGGAAGGTGACGAGGAATCCCGGTCTATTATTACCGGCCCGGAGTTCGCCGCATTATCGGATCAGGAATTGGAGCAACGGATTGGAGACCTCAAGATTATTGCCCGTGCCCGGCCCATGGATAAGAAGCGTTTGGTCGAAACCCTCCAGAAGAAAGGAGAAGTTGTCGCTGTCACAGGAGACGGAACAAATGATGCTCCTGCGCTGAAAGCTGCACACGTAGGGTTATCCATGGGTGACGGCACTTCGGTTGCCAAAGAGGCTAGCGACATTACCATTATCGACAACTCCTTTGCCAGCATAGCCAGAGCCGTCATGTGGGGGCGATCCTTGTATAAAAATATCCAGCGCTTCGTCCTTTTCCAAGTGACGGTAAATGTCGTGGCCTGCCTGATTGTATTAATAGGAGCGTTCATAGGAGAACAATCCCCCTTGACCGTGACGCAGATGTTATGGGTCAACCTGATAATGGATACATTTGCCGCCATGGCACTGGCGTCCCTGCCCCCGTCCAGCTCGGTAATGGAAGAGAAGCCCCGTCCTCGCACGGCCTTCATCATCAACCGCCATATGCGCTGGGGCATCATGGGCACGGCTTTACTGTTCACGGTAATCCTTTTGGCCCTGATGCTCATATTCCAACGCTATGACATAGGTTGCCTGACGGACATCTGCGATTTGGCCTCACATCATAGCGACATCTCTTCGTTAAGTCCATACGAATTAAGCCTGTTCTTCACAATATTCGTATTATTGCAGTTTTGGAACATGTTCAATGCCAAAGCCTTTGACACCCATCGCTCAGTATTCCACTTTGCCGGCTGCCGTGGCTTCATATTCATAGCCTGCTTCATTTTAATCGGGCAGGTACTGATCGTCACCTATGGAGGCAAAATGTTCAACGTCACCCCGCTGAAGGGGATTGACTGGCTGATTATCGTGTTAGGCACATCCCTCGTGCTTTGGGTTGGCGAGTGCCGGCGTTTCCTCGGGAAATCCGGCTTACACAAAGTGCATTAAACCAGAGTCAGATAGACATGAACGAGCAGGAGATACAAGCAAACAAGCAGCGCTATTTAGAGACGTGCCGCCAGAACATCCACAGGGATGGCTTGGAACGGTTGCTCTCTTATTTAGAGACGACGGACTTCTACATTGCCCCATCGTCAGCTTCGTATCATCTCAACGAAGCGGGAGGGTTATGCAAGCACTCGCTCAATGTGTTCGAGACCGCATGCAGTTTGTACGAGTCCGTTGTAGCTCCTGCCTTGGCCAATCCAACCACGCCTTTCAGTGAAAACATTTCCCAAGAAAGCATCGCGATTGCCACTCTGTTCCACGACTTGTGCAAAATCAAAATGTATAAGCCGTCCGAACGATGGGCCAAGGACGTCTCCGGACATTGGTATTCATATCCAAGTTACGAGTTTCAGGACGACTTCCCTTTCGGCCATGGCGAGAAATCGTGCATCATCGTCGGATGGTTTATTCCGCTCAAGCAGGAAGAACTTCTCGCAATTCGCTGGCACATGGGAATGTTCGAGATGAGCGAAGTCGGCAGTAGCACGCGGCACGCCTTTCGCGCTGCAATGGAGAAGACGCCGCTGGTCGCCTTACTCCAAGCCGCCGATATGCTTGCGGCAAACTGCATGGAGAAGGTAACCAAATGGAAGTAAGCAGAAAGTAGACCTTCAACGAGTGACCGGCATTCGTAAACAATTCAATTGAAGCTATTGTCAGTCTTCAGAAAAATCATTACTTTTGCCCTTGCTTTTTGTGATATAGTAACATTGCTAAGATGAATATTTCTTATAATTGGCTGAAGGAATATGTCGACTTTGACATGTCTGCTCAAGAAGTAGCCGACGCGCTTACTTCTATCGGACTGGAAGTCGGCAGCGTAGAAGAAGTTCAAACCATAAAGGGAGGCTTAGCCGGCTTGGTGGTTGGAGAAGTTCTGACCTGTGAGCCGCACCCCAATTCAGACCACCTGCATGTGTGCTCCGTAGCAGTAGGCGAGGACGCACCGCTGCAAATCGTATGCGGTGCCCCCAACGTAAACGCCGGACAGAAAGTCATTGTCGCCACGCTCGGCACAAAACTTTACAACGGGGACAATTGCTTCGTTATCAAGAAATCCAAAATACGCGGAATCGAGAGCTTCGGCATGATTTGTGCCGAAGATGAAATCGGGGTAGGAACGGATCACGCCGGCATAATAGTGCTTCCGAACGAAACGCCCGTTGGCCTTTCCGCAAAGGATTATTATCAAGTCAAGGACGATTACCTCATAGAAGTAGACATTACGCCCAACCGTGCCGATGCCTGCTCCCATTACGGCGTGGCGCGCGATTTCTACGCATGGCTGGTACGAAACGGTCATCCTACGCAACTACACAAGAAAGACGTCTCCGGCTTTAAGGTCGACAACAACGACTTGGATATTGAAATATCCGTAGAAAATCCAGAGGCGTGCCCCCGTTATTGTGCAGTCACTCTGAAAGACTGCGAAGTCAAGGAAAGCCCGCAGTGGTTGCAAGACAAATTAAGAACCATTGGCCTCCGCCCCATCAACAATATCGTTGATATTACCAACTACATCATGTTCGCCTACGGGCAACCACTCCACTGCTTCGACGCCGACATGATCAAAGGACGGAAAGTCGTTGTGAAAACGATGCCCGAAGGTACCGAGTTCGTCACGCTGGACGGTGCTACCCACCGGCTGAGTGAGCACGACCTGGCCATCTGCAACGTTGAAGAGCCCATGTGCATTGCTGGCGTGTTTGGTGGAAAAGGTTCGGGCACCTACGAAACGACACGGAACGTGCTCCTCGAAAGTGCATATTTCAATCCCACATGGATTCGCAAGAGTGCACGCCGACATGGTCTGACCACCGATGCCTCTTTCCGTTTCGAACGCGGCATCGACCCCGATGGCCAGCTCTATGCGCTAAAATGCGCTGCACTTATGGTCAAGGAGTTGGCAGGCGGCACGATTTCTATGGACATAAAAGATGTTGAGGCAGATAATCTGCAAAAGCACTTCGACGTAGACCTTAAATATGACTACGTACGTCAGGTCGTAGGCGAAGCCATCCCTGTCGATGTCATCAAGCGCATTGTAACTTCGCTGGAAATGCAGATCCTCGACGAGACCGAAGCGGGCATCAGATTGCGTGTCCCCGCTTACCGGGTCGATGTTACCCGTCCGTGCGACGTTGTGGAAGACATTCTCAGAATCTACGGCTACAACAACATCGCCATTCCAGACTTGGTCAAATCCAGTCTGAACATCAAGGGAAAGGAAGATAAATCCTACAAATTGGTAAATCAGCTCTCCGAGCAGTTGGCAAGCGCCGGGTTCCGCGAAATTATGTCCAACTCGCTGACCAAGGAGGCATACTATAACCAGCTGCAATCCTATCCATCCCAGCGTTTGGTCCGCATACTCAACCCGCTGAGTACCGACTTGAATGTCATGCGCGAGACTCTATTGTTCGGCGGATTGGAAAGCATCGTCCGCAACGTAAATCGCCAAAACGCCGATTTGATGTTTTTTGAATTTGGGCGGTGCTACTATTTTGACGAGGAAAAGAAAAACGACAAGGTGCTCTCTGGCTATTCCGAAGGCGACAAAATGGGCCTTTGGATCACAGGCCGCCGCGTCCGTGGCACTTGGGTACACCCCGACGAGAAATTCAACTTCTTTGAGTTGAAAGCTCACGTGTACAACCTGCTTCGCCGTCTGGGCATCTCTGGACGGGAACTTAAGACGGTTCGCGGCAATGCCGACATCTTCGACAATTCCTTGGATCTGATCGACAACCAGCGGAGGCCGTGCGTAAAACTTGGCGTCGTAAGCCGGACTCTTCTGAAACAGTTCGACCTGAATCAAGACGTCTATTACGCCGAACTCGACCTTAAATTATTGCTTCCCATAGCAATGCGGACTTCAGTACATTTCGAGGAAATCAGCAAGTATCCGGCCGTCAGTCGCGATTTGGCTTTGCTCGTCGACAAGTCCGTCACATTCCAGCAAATAGAAGAAGCAGCCTACGCGGCAGAAAAGCACTTGCTGAAGCATGTCGAACTGTTCGATGTCTACGAAGGGGCAAACCTTGAGGCCGGCAAAAAGAGCTACGCCGTAAACTTCGTGCTGCAGGATGCAGGCAAGACGATGAACGACAAGCAGACCGACGCCGTCATGCACAAGATTGTGACCAAACTCGAGAGCACACTGGGAGCAAAGCTCAGATAAACGAACACATCACAGAGAGAGAATCAGATAATCATTTAATATGGGAAGAGCGTTTGAATATAGAAAAGCGACCAAACTGAAACGCTGGGGACACATGGCCCGCACTTTTACGAAAATTGGTAAACAAATTGCCATAGCCGTAAAGGCGGGAGGCCCTGAGCCGGAAAACAATCCCTCACTGCGCGCCATCATTGCGAACGCAAAGCGTGAGAACATGCCCAAGGACAACATCGAGCGTGCCATTAAAAACGCAATGGGCAAAGATCAGAGCGACTACAAGTCCATGACGTACGAAGGATACGGCCCCCACGGCGTAGCGATCTTCGTAGACACGCTAACGGACAACCCCACCCGCACGGTAGGCGATGTGCGTTCCGTCTTCAACAAATTCAACGGCAACTTAGGCACAATGGGCTCCTTGGCCTACCTGTTCGACCACAAATGCGTGTTCTCCATCAAGATGAAGGAAGGCCTTGATGTAGAGGAACTCATCCTCGACTTGATAGATTATGGCGTGGACGATGACTACGACGTAGACGAAGAGGAAGGCTCCATCACCATCTACGGTGACCCCAAGAGCTTCAGCCAAATCCAGAAACATCTGGAAGAAAATGGATTCGAGGTCGTAGGTGCCGAGTTCACGTATATACCCAACGACCTGAAGGACGTCACGCCCGAGCAGCGCGAAAGCATCGACAAGATGATCGAGAAACTCGAGGAGTTCGACGACGTACAGAACGTCTATACCAATATGAAGCCGGCCGAAGACTGATAAGTCTCCCTAACGCTTCCAGATTGACACAAGAGGGATTAGCCCGAGCAGGCAGAAATTGCAGGCTCGGGCTAATCTTTTATTTGAATGATTCCTTCAGCCCTTCCGGACTATGCTCCATAATCGTCCGGACCAAGCAGCACGGAAAACCGCGAGCCGTCCCGCTCCATGCGATAAATATATTCAAAGCGCACCCCCCTTTCCCGGGCGCTGTTCCAGTTCGGATTGTCCTGTAAATCCTTGATCAGCGATTGCCGAACCAGCGGAAGATTGTCCAAAAGGGTAGGGGGCGTTTCCCTGCCCAGCGTCAGATAATTTCTATACGTACGGTTCTGCAAGTCGTACACCGTACTGTCAAGCATAGTGTAATCATCCAGCCTTTGCGGGCAGTGCTTCTCCGTATATGCCCTGGCCTCTTCGGCAAGTTGCTCATCAAAACTCCGCTGGCAGCCACACAAAGCCAAAACAAGAAGGCAACCGTAAACCACTCGTATCATATCCGATAAACTATAAAACCTGCTTGCAAAAATAAGGTTTACCCGTGAAACAGCCGAACGTAGGCGGCAGATTAACGCAACCGAAAAACTTTTCACACGCTCCGCCCCCGCAGAAAGCAACGGCCCGCACACTATAAACATATTAGTCCTATGCTGCCGGTGGCCTAACTCGGCAATTTACTTGAGCCTCTACTTGCTGGACAACCAAAACAAGATGTTGCAAAAAAACATAGAGCTGACCAACGAGGTCATTGCCTATATGAAATCCCGAGGGGAGCAAGGTACATTCTTGGAAAACGACATCACGCGGTATGTATTGCAAAAGAAGCAACTATACACCATACTCAGTGAACTATGTATCTTTACCCTATGCAAGGGTAGCAAATATATTCGAGTAATTGTCATGGATTTACGAAGAAAAATCATATCTTTGCATATATACAAGCGTTCTGTAACATCTGCGGAGAAAGCCTTTGTCAATCAATGCCTTGAGCATGACGGATGGCAGAAAACAAGGTTGGAGTTTAGGCTGCAAACTGCAAGGCACGCATGGCACAGTATATGAATTGATTTAGATCCCAAGATAAACGGAATAAGCATATGAACCACAACGACCGAATCAACCTGATACACCGCATCAGCGAGCTGGAGGGGCTGACCGACCACGAGCGCAGCGCCCTTTTAGGCTTGCTGCGCGAAAGCAAGACCTACGGACTGGTGTGGGAGGACAAGCCCGAGGCTGTGGAGGAGCGGATGCAGGAGGAGCTGCCCGTGCTGAAGGAGGTGCCGGAGCGTGCTCTCATCAGCGACGACAAGGACGCGCCCAACCATATCCTCATAGAGGGCGACAACCTCGAAGCCCTCACCACGCTGGCCTACACCCATGCCGGACGCATCGACGTGATTTACATCGATCCGCCTTACAACACGGGCAACAAGGATTTTGTCTACAA
>CALUIN010000045.1 GCA_944320745.1 uncultured Alloprevotella sp.
GGAGGATTTTCTGGTTGCGCTGCTGCACGTCTTTTTCCAGTTCAGACTTCTTATTGAGGAATTTTTCCTTCACCTCCAAGAGTTTTTTCTCCTTTATCACTTCTGCCTCTTTGGCTGCTTCGTCAAGGGTTTTGTTGTACTTACTTTTCAGGATGTACCGGAAAATGGCAAATCCTAATCCGCCGCCGATAAAAAAGGCTACTATTATCCATAAAGTATCCATTGTCTTGATATGTATTTGTGGTTTCTTCGTTAGTTGTTGGGGGGCTTACGCCCGGCCGTTGGCGTCGGGCAGCTGCCCCGTCTCAGGGGTGTCGCTGCCTTGCGGCAGGCCCTTGAGTGCTTCCTCCACTTCGGCCGTGAGGGTCGCTATGGCCTGGCGATAGGGCTCGGTTGCGTTGAGCTGTTCCAGTTGCAGAACGTTTACGGCAAAATCGAGCAGCGCTACGGACATGTAGTTCTCGTAACCTTGGTTGGGATATGCCGTCTGGTAGCGTGCCAGTTTCTCGTTAATCTGCTTGGCTGCCTTCCGGAACACTTCTTCCTGGTCGCGACGGATGGAGATGGGGAACACCTGCTTGCCGATCATCAACTGTATGACGAACTTGTCCTGGCTCTCGTTCATATTCTGCCCGCTCTTAAACGTTGAGTAGAGCAATGCAACGGTCGACCTCGCGTATCAGTCTGCTGATGCGCAGTTTTGCGTCCTTCATGTCGTTGTCGCTGATGCTCATCATTTTGGCTAATTTCAGTTTGGAATAGTCGTCGCGCAGACGTTCGTTTTCAGCGTGCAACTGTTCAGCCCTCAGTTGAAGGTCCTCCAACTGAGTGCGTAGCTGCGCGTTTTCCCGTTGCGCATCCCGGTATTGCAGTATCAGCTGCCTTACGCGGGTTTCGAAATGCCGTACGGCGCTTTCTTCTTCCTTGGTCATTGCGACGATGCTTCCGCATTAGTGCGTTTACTTCTTTTCCTCTGTGTCGTGAGGTTTCGGCTCTTTTTTGGCAAGGATGACCACGTTGTAAACGTATTCACTCATCCATGCCCCGCTGTAGCCCAGCTTGTGCTGGTATTGGCGGATGGTCATGCAGGCTTTCCGCACGTCGTCCTTTTTCCAGTTGTCCTTTGTGAGAATGTCGTTCACGGTCTTCTCCGCCATGGTGCGCAGCGCCTTCTTCATGAAATTGGGCACGCGGAATTTCCACTTCATCAGGTTGCCCATGAGCATCATGAGGTCCTGGGAGAAACCCTGGAAGAGGAATAGATAGTTGCGGATCTCGTTTACGTTCCGGCAGTTCTTCTTTATGCTGGCGTCAATTTCCCGAAAGAATGAATCGGACAGGCCATAGATCTCCGAGAGCATCTTCTTGCAATGTTTCTTCTCGCCTAAGCCCAATTTGTTGTTGAGCGTAGGGACGTGGAGCGTTTGCTTGAATACGCGCAGGTCCGGCAGGACGGCGAGGTTGCTTATGCCCAAGTTGGCCGCCATGACGGCTTGATAGTAAACGCGTATCAAAGTCATGAAGTCCTCTATGCCGCCGACCCGCCAGCCTTTCTCGCTTTCGGACGGTTGCTTTTTTAGTATTTTTGAAAATATTCCCATGTTGTGATTAAAGAAAACTTTGTCTGCAAAGTTACGTTTTTTTTTCGTAGTAACAACGTTCCGGGCAGTTATATAGCTGCTGGACCTTAGGCTTTCCCTCTCTCTTGTTCGTTTTTTTGTGCAGGTGCGGCGGTTGTGGACATTGCCATGGGCTGTTGCGTGGCCTTTGCGCGCAGTGTCGTGTGAACGGTGCAGACAAGGCGCACGGCGCCCGGCGGCTTTTCCCCGACATATCCGGAATGTCGGGATTTTACGCTTCCCGCCGAGGCTGGAGTCCTAAGCGCCGGGGATAGGGCGCGTCGGCACGGGGATAGGGCGCGTCGGCACGGGGATAGGGCGCGTCGGCACGGGGATAGGGCGCGTCGGCACGGGGATAGGGCGTGTCGGCACGGGGATAGGGCGCATGTGTGCTGTGCAGAGCAGGAGAGGCGGAAGGGCGGCGGACGCATTGCTGCCGCGGTGGGCGTGAGGTCAGCGGGCAGTTGCTGTGTTTTATCTGAGACGCCAGCTCTTGCCGTCGTGTACGAAGTGGAGCTGTATGTTTTCGCTGTCTCCGTTCTCGTAGCTTATCCGGAGCAACGCGCTGGCTGTGTGGCTGGCAGTATCGGTCGTTACGGACGTGACGCTGGCCGAACAGACGGGGCCGTTGTCCTTTCGCTGGTCGGCGGCGTGCTGCCTGAACAGAATGACCATTTGTTCGCGATAGGATTCCGGCTGCCGGTCGCAGGAGAGCATTTGTCCTACGTAGGCGTCGTAGTCCCCCTTCATGTAAAGATTGAAGGTCTGGAGTACTTCTTGGGATGAAAGAGGAGAAAGAGCGGCCGGCTGGCGCTCTTCCTCCTTGTTCTGGCTACAGGATAGCGCCAGCAGACTGGCGCATATGAGTGTGGGTATTTTCATTTCTGGCGTATGAAAATGCGGATCGGCGTACCGGTGAAATCCCATTTCTCGCGGATTTTGTTTTCCAGGAAACGGCGGTACGGCTCTTTGACGTACTGGGGCAAGTTGGCGTAGAACACGAACGAAGGTATCTCCGTGTTGGGCAGCTGTGCGCAGTATTTTATCTTGATGTATTTGCCTTTGATCGAGGGTGGTGGGTAGGCTTCGATGAGCGGCAGCATCTCTTCGTTGAGCTTGGACGTGCCGACGTTCCGCTTCCGGTTGAGATAGGCCTGCTTGGCCGTCTCGAGCACCTTGAAGATGCGCTGCTTGGTGAGCGCCGAGGCAAAGATGATGTCGAAATCCGTGAATGGCGACATGCGCTTGCGGATGGCGTCGGCAAAGAACTGGATGGCTTTCGTGCTTTTGTCCTCTATCAGGTCCCATTTGTTGACCACGACGACGAGGCTTTTCCGGTTGCGCTGGATGACTTGCACGATGTTCATGTCCTGTGCCTCTATGCCGCGCGTGGCGTCGATGAGGAGAATGCACACGTCGGAGTGCTCGATGGCGCGGATGGAGCGCATCACGGAGTAGAACTCCAGGTCTTCCGTCACTTTGTTCTTCTTGCGTATGCCGGCCGTGTCGACCAGGTAAAAGTCGAAGCCGAACTTGTCGTAGCGGGTCAGGATGCTGTCGCGCGTGGTGCCGGCTATGTCGGTGACGATGTGGCGGTCCTCGCCAATGAAGGAGTTGATGAGGCTGCTTTTTCCTACGTTCGGGCGGCCTACCACGGAAAAGCGCGGCAGGTCGTCGGTTCGTTCCTGCTCGCCCTGCTTGCCGAGTTTTTCGGTCAGTACATCCAATAGTTCGCCCGTGCCGCTGCCGGTGGCTGCGGATATGCAGTAGGGCTCGCCCAGACCGAGCGAATAGAACTCAGCGGCCTCGTAGCGCTCAATGTTGTTGTCGGTCTTGTTGGCGCAGAGGATGACGGGCGTATGGGTCTGCCGCAAGATCTTGGCCACTTGTGCGTCGAGGTCGGTGCAGCCGTTCTTCACGTCAACCAGAAACAGGATGGCATCGGCCTCTTGTGTGGCTATGAGTACTTGCTTTCGGATTTCTTCTTCAAAGATGTCGTCGGAATTTACGACCCAACCGCCGGTGTCGACGATGGAAAATTCCTGCCCGCCCCATTCGCATTTGCCGTATTGCCGGTCACGCGTTGTGCCGGCTTCATCGCTGACAATGGCTTGCCGCGTTCCGGTCAGGCGGTTGAAAAGGGTTGATTTTCCTACGTTGGGACGTCCTACGATGGCGACTAATTTGGACATGTCGGTTGTTTGAGATGTTGGAACTGTGTTATATATAAGGGGGCCAGACGCATATCTCTGGCAGAGCGGGCGCGGCGTTACGGGTCAAGCCGGTAGCCGTAGGCTTCCAGGCGTTGGGCGGAGTTTCGCCAGTTGCGGTCAACCTTTACGAAGATTTCCAGATAGATGTGCTTGGCAAAGAACTTCTCCAGTGCTTTGCGCGCTTCGGTCGAAATCTTTTTCAGGGCGTAGCCGTTGTGTCCGATGATGATGCCCTTCTGGCTCTCGCGCTCCACATAGATGATGGCATTAATGTGTATGCTCTTCTCGCTTTCCTTGAAGCGCTCCACGGCGACCTCTACGGCGTAGGGAATTTCTTTGTCGTAGTAGAGCAGTATCTTCTCGCGGATGATTTCTGTGACGAAGAAGCGTGCCGGCTTGTCCGTCAGTTGATCCTTGTCGAAATAGGGTGGCGAGTCGGGCAGCAATTCCTTGATGCGCTTGACCACGGCATCGACGTTGAAGCGGGCCTTGGCTGAGACGGGGATGATTTCAGCCTGCGGCAGGAGCTTGTGCCATTGGTCCACCAGCACCTCGAGCTGTCCTTGGTTGGACAGGTCTATCTTGTTGATGAGCACCAGAACAGGGACTTTCATCTTTCGGATTTCCTCGATGAAGTCTTCGTTCTTGTCCGGCGTCTCGATGACGTCGGTGATGTAGAGCAGGACGTCGGCGTCCTGCAGGGCGGACTCGGAATAGGCACGCATGGATTCCTGCAGTTTGTAGCAGGGCTTCAGGACGCCAGGTGTGTCGGAGAATACGATTTGAGCGTCATCGGTGTTGATGATACCCATGATGCGGTGGCGGGTAGTCTGGGCCTTGAAGGTGGCTATGGAGATGCGTTCGCCGACCAGCAGGTTCATGAGCGTGGACTTGCCCACGTTAGGGTTTCCCACGATATTGACGAATCCGGCTTTGTGCATGTGAAGATGGTATAAAGCAGACATGTGGCAGGCCTCATGCCGTAGTCCGCGACCGGATTACTCCATGAGGGCTACCACATGTCTGTATGGTTTTATTTTTTACCGTCGTAAGCCCATTTGAGGTAGGCGGCGCCCCACGTGAATCCTGCACCAAAGGCGGTGAGGATGAGGTTGTCGCCCTTCTTGAGCTGTTTCTCGTAGTCCCACAAGGCGAGGGGCAACGTACCGGCGGAGGTGTTGCCGTAACGCTGGATGTTGAGCATGACCTTGTCCATGGGCACCTCAAGACGGTTGGCTACAGCCTCGATAATGCGGACGTTGGCCTGGTGAGGGATAATCCATGCGATGTTGTCCTTGTTCAGTCCGTTGCGCTGCGCGATAAGGGCGCTGGCGTCGCTCATGTTCGTGACGGCAAACTTGAACACCGTGCGGCCTTCCTGGTGCAGGTAGTGCATGCGGTGGTCAATGGTGAAGTAGGAGGGATTGCATACGGAACCGCCGGCCTTGACGCAGAGGAACGGGAGTCCCTTGCCGTCGGTGCGGAGGTAGGAGTCCTTCCAACCGAGATCTTCCTCGGAGGGCTCCACCATTGCAGCGGCGGCGCCGTCGCCGAAGATGGGGCAGGTGGCGCGGTCGCTGTAGTCGACGATGCTGGACATTTTGTCTGCGCCGCAGACGACGACTTTCTTATAGCGTCCGCTCTGCACCATGCAGGCGGCCGTGTCCATGGCAAACAGGAAACCGCAGCAGGCGGCCTGCATGTCTATGGCGTAGGCGTTCTTCATGCCCAACCGGCCTATGACGATGGAGGAGGTAGACGGGACGTGGTAGTCCGGAGTCGTTGTGGCGACGATTACGCAGTCCACGTCCAATGGGTCGGTTCCCGTCTTTTCCAGCAGTTGCTTGATAGCCTTGCGGGCCATGTAGCTGGTGCCGAGACCTTCCTCGTTGAGAATCCGGCGTTCCTTGATACCGATGCGCGTCATGATCCACTCATCGTTGGTATCGACCATCCGGGAAAGCTCGTCGTTGTTCAGCACGTACTCAGGCACGTACCCGCCGATTCCCGTGATGATGGCGTTTATTTTTTCCATAAGATGTAGTTTAGAAGACAGGATTTTTCTATAAAAAGAAGAGGAGAAATCCCTATTTAGGCTAGGCACTCCTCCTCTTGGAAGTCTTAATTACTCCGCTACTTCCTCTTTCACGATTGCCAACTTGCCTCTGTAGTATCCGCAGGTTGGGCAAACCGTGTGATAAATGTGCCATGCGCCACAGTTCGGGCAAACTGCCAAGGTGGGGGCTACGGCTTTATCATGAGTTCTGCGCTTGAGCGTTCTCGTTTTGGATTGTCTTCTTTTAGGATGTGCCATTTTATTATACGATTATATGATTGTTGAATTTGTGATGCCGTTCGTGCGCGCCACCGCCGCCTGTTCGCCGTGCCAGACTTAGGCCGCCTTACTCTTCTTTGCGGGAATGTTCACGGAGCACGTTGAGCATTTCCTCGTTGCATGAGCCTTCATCGTGTACACGCTGTATGGGCAGGGACAATTCGATCAGTTGGAATATGTCGTCGGACATGTCGTACTCCTGCGTTCTCCGGTCTATGGTGCGGACGAAATCGGAGTCGCTTGTTTCCTCCTCGTCCATGACGAGTTTTACGTGGTCGTGAGCCTCAATCGGTATTTGCAACTCGTCGAGGCAACGGTCGCATGCCACTTTTACGAAGCCCTTTATGGAGAAGTCTAAGCTGTAGGCCTGATTCTCGCGGTCCTTTGTGACGGTCGCGTTGACTTCAATCTCTCCTCCCGCCAAATCCTCTTGGTCCAGTTCGTTGAAAAATGCGTCCGTTAAGGAGTAACGAAACTCCCCGGGCGTATTGGAAATAGATTTCAGAGGTATTCGCGGTAGAACAGAGTTTGCCATATCGGGTGCAAAGATACAATTTTTTTTCTTTACACGTACTTTCCCGGATATAATTTGCGTGAAGCCCTGCTGTATAGGTCCGGAGAACGGGCGCCTGGCCTGTAGAGCGCTTTCGGAACCCGCGCGGCTAGGCGCCAATCTGCCCCCGGGCAGCCGGCCGGTCGCGCGGCCCGGGTCGCGGCATGCTGGGATACGTATGCAGGAAGCGCCCGCTCTGCACGGAGCGGGCGCTTCTCTTTTTCAGGCTTGTACGCCGGTGTGAACACTGGGTTATCTTACCGTCGGCGTGTTGGGGATGTTGGGCCGCGGGAACGTCGGTATGGGCGAGTCGGCGATGGCGTTAATCATCTCGTCCGACATTTCCTTCAGTCCGAGCGCCTCCATGTCGGCCTTGAACTCTTCCTGCATGTCCTTCATCATGACATAGTCCTTGTTGCCATAGTCGCCGATTCTCAGGATGACAGTGCGGAAGAAGCCGAAGCGTTCAAAGTAGTTGTAGAGGTTGTAACCGCAGATCTTGGATGCCTTGCGCACATAGTTGAAGATGAACGGTACGCTGTTCTGGTTCTGCCCGGAGCTGGCCGTGATGTACTTCTGCGTAGTCCAGCAGGAATTGGGGTAGGCCTGGGTGAACTCCGTGTAAGCGTTGTTCTTATTGTTATTCTGGGCGCGGGCCAGCAGCTCGTACTTGTCGACCGTTGTCTTGGCTTTCTTGATGCCGTTCTCGTAGTCGGGTTCAATGCTTGAGCCGTTCTCGTAGTCGTTCTGGCGGAGAGCTTCGTACATGTCCTGCTGGAAGTCTGCATAATAACCTTCGTGGTCGGGGTTCGTGAAGTAGCAGTACAGCATGAAGAAGGGTGCCAGTTGCTCTTCAACGCCTACTTCCGAGATGCTGACGCCGTGGTCGGGGTCGTCTTCGTAGGACGGAATCGAGGCGAACTGGTTGTATTCCTCGTACTGGCGGCGGATTTCATCCTGTACGGCAGAGTTCCAGCTGAAGCTGCCGATGTTCTGGTAAGCGGTCTGCCGGGCGGTCGGTGCGCCGAGGTCGGTTCGCTTGTTCTCGAAGAAGTGGGCATAGGCGTTGTTCCAAGCGTTCGGGATACGAGCTATCTCGCTTGGGGAATAACCCATGTGGAGCACGTTGTAGCACGAGTTCATATTGTTTGTGCATTCGCCTTGTCCGGCCCAGTTGAAGTAGGGCGCCATTTGGTGCTGGTGGCCCCACTCGTGGCTGAGACCCCAGATAGCGTCGCTGTCGTGGTACATCAGTCGCTCGCAGTTCAGAACGCGGCTTTCTTGGTCCACGTGGAAGGACACACCGAAATTACCCTGGAACATGTAGTACGTGAAGTTCACGTAGGCCATCGTGCGGTTGTCCGGCAGGCGGTTGTACTTTTCAAAGCCAAGCAGACGGTGCTCCCATGCTACGAGGGAGTCCAGTAGGTTGATGTATTGGATATAGCCTAATGAGGTGCCGTCGCTGGCCTTGCAGTACTCGGCCAGACCGCCCGGGTAGTTCACGCCGTTGGCCTCGTCCACTATGCCGTGCGCGGTCCATATGGCGTGGACTTTATCGCCGACGAGGTCCATGAACAGGCTCGGCGAGTTGACGCAGAGTTCGTGCATTTCCTCGTTCGTCTTGTCTGGCGACAGGTAGCCGTTGATCTGTCCGTTCACGAAGTGGGCGCGGATGTCGGGGTGATTCGACGGGTCATCGGTGGAGTAATAGCAGATATAGGCGAGGCCGTCATAGCCGTAATTGTAATCAATGACATTGAGGCCGTTGCGAAGCACGTAGGTCGAAGTGTGCGGGTCGCCGCCGTCAAAGTTTCCGCCTACGCGCCCTACATACCAGGCCACGATTTTAAGCTGTACCTGCATGTCGTCAGGAATGCCGCGGACAACGACGGCCTGCTTGCTGTTGGCGGGGATGTTGATGCCCGTCACGCCGGCGATCTGGTCGTAGTATTTTCCCGGGGCTGCCCACTGTTCGGACTGTGTCTGCGGAGAGAGGTGGCAGGGGTAGGAGGCTACGCGGTAGTTGGTCTCGTACTCATTGTTCAGCAGCTTGACTGCCAAAGACTTCACAAACGGGTCCTGCAGCTTGAGCACATCCTCTGCCGTTACGTCGGGCTTGAGCGTGGTGTAGAGGTCGTCTGCGAAGATGTTGTACTCGCTTTCGGCCGTCTCCTTGCTGAACTGCATTTCCGCGCAGGAAGCATAGCCGCCGGCGCCGCCGGTAACGCGGAACTGAATGGATACGGGGTTGAGCAGACCGTTCTCAAACTCTATGGTTTTGATGTTGTTGTCCCCCTTCCACTCGTAGGAGGCATAGAGCGTGTAGTCCTCATCGCCTTCGCACTGTACGTAGACGCTCACGTTGGTGAAACTTCCGTTCGTGTTGCCGTCCTGGCGGGGCACGTAGTTGATGTAGTCAATACGGTCAACGCCCGAGAAACTGTAGGTCAGGATGGCGGGATTGCTTTCGGACACATTGAATTTCGAGCCGCTGTAACGGGAGTGCCACAGGGTGCCTGTGTCGCCGTCGTAGGTCAGCGAGATGCTCTGTGAGCCCTCCGTCGTGTTGGCCGTGGCGGACGTGGGCTTGATGCTGTTGTCCGGGAGGTCCATGATGCTTTGGTCCGGCCCTTGTGTCAGCGTCAGGGTCTCGTTGATGTTCTCACTTTCGTTCGAGAACGTGATGGTAGCTGTGCGCGAGAAGCAGTCGTAGTTGGGCTGCACATGCACCCAGAGCGAATTGCCGTCCTTGCGGAGCGTGACCCAGCTCTGGTCGGCGGTGACCGTATAGTCCACCTTGGCATCGATGTTGTAGCACAGGGTGCGCTCGCGGTAAGTGATGTCCTGGCTGTGCGGCACGACAATCATGGCCAGCCCGTTGTCCGGAGCTTGTGCCAATGCCGGGAGCGTCGCAAGGGAAGCCACGGCGCCTACGGCGAAGGTTCGTAAGTAGGAATATAGTTTGTTCATTTTCCTGTAATGATATGATTTGTGGATAGTTTCGGGGTTAAGTTAGAGCGCTACTTTCTGGTTGTTGACCACATATACGCCCTTGGGCAGACTGACGCTTTCCTCGCTGTTGCCGACAGTTCCGCTCCATACGGTGCGGCCGTCCAGAGAGTAGACGTCCACCTGTATGGGCTGCGCGCTGCTCATGTAGAGCTTGCCGCCCGCAGTGCGCACGCTGAGGCCGTCTTCGCTGCCGCTCACGCCGGTTATGCCCGTCGTGTAGTCCTCACCGACGGAGAAGGGAATTGTGTTGAGCGTGAAGTCGTAGGTGCGCGAGCTCATGGTCGCGAATATTTTGCTCTGGCCGGTGAAGAAGGCGAATTTCGCGCCACTGGCGTAAAAGTCGTTCGGCGCACTTTGCGAGCGGCCCTGGGTCAGTTCGGTGGTGTTGCCGTTTTCGTCGACCGCGTACCAGGTGAAGCTGACGTCGACCGTGCCGTCGCTTTCGGCATTGACACCGATGTAGCGCCACGGGGTCAGGTCGAGCATGTAGTTTTCATTCGTACGGTCGGCCCAGGAGGGGCAGAGGGCTACGAAGTGGGTGCCGTCGCCAGTCTCCTGCATGCCTGCGGCTGCCGCGATGTCCACGTCGGCCTGCGGCAGGAATCTCAGGTTCACCGGCATGCTGTTGCGGCGGGGCAGGGAGCGGAAGTCCAGGTTGTTGTGGCGCAGGTCCAGGTTGTCCAGCTGAAGGTTGCTGGGGAGCCTCAGGCTGGTCATGCCGTTATTGTTGCACTGCAGGTCGCTCAGCTGCGTGCTTTGCGTCAGGTCGAGGCTGGGGATGGACGTATTTTCCAAGATGGCCTGCTGGAGCTGCGGCAGTCCCGTAGAGGGGAATGATACGCTGCCAGTCCCGCTGTTGCGGATGATGAGCGTTTGCAGGTTTTTGTTGGCCGACAGGCTGATGCTGCGGACATCGTTGTCGGAGCAATTCAGCAGCGACAGGTTGGGGTTGGAGCTGACGTAGAGTGTCGTGAGCGGGTTGCCGCTGACGTTGAGCTGCTGGAGCGTGCTCGTGCGGACAACGAAGGTACCTGTCAGCTCGTTGTCTGAAAGGTTCAGGTTCTCAATGTTGGACAGGTCATTTTCCGGGTACGTGGGGTTACTGAATATGAGTTCGCTGAGTTTGTTGTTGGAGCAATCCAGGTCGGTGAGCGAGCTCATTTCGCGCAGGTCCAGTGAGGCGATCTGGTTGTTTTGGCAATAGAGCGAACGCAGTTTGCGTGCTTGGGTGAGGTCGATGGCCGTCAGGCCGCAGCCGGCACAATTGAGCATGTCCCACTGTTCGCCGCCTGACACGGTGATGACGCTGCCTTTGACCGTACCTTCGAGGGCAAGTTCCGTCTTTCCTACTTCCGCCGTGTAGGTGACAGGGTTATTGTCTCCCCAGTCCACCGTTACGCCGTTGAAATCGGTGTTGACCACCAGGGTCATCGGCGTGCCGACGGCATTGGCGGTAGTGAGCTTGACGCTCTTTTGCTGTTGGGCGAGAGCCGGGGTCACCATCAGCATCCCGCCTGCTATCAGCGATAATACTGTAATCTTGTTCTTCTTCATATAGCACTTCGTTGTGTTTTGAATATTTCTTGTTTGCCAGTGTCTGTTATCTTTGAGGGAGCGGCTTTTGCCCCGCGCTCCCCGGTTGCTTCAAAGGATATGTCGGATATTAGAAAATCCCTGTTGCAAAATTGCAAAAATATGGGAGATGCACAATATCTTAGGGGGGTGAATTAATAAAAATTATACCTCTGTGTCCGGCGCCGCCTGCGGCCGCGCACTTTCCTGTGGAGAAGGGGGCTGCCGGACTGCGGTGTGGCGGCAAGAAAAAAGCCTTAGGGGAGTCGCGGACTCCCCTAAGGCTGGAAACTGCGGGGCTAAGGCGTGTGCGTTCAGGCCAAGCTGTCGAAGTGGCGCAGCCGGCTGAGGTATTTGCCGAGTATGTCGAACTCAATGTTTACCAGCGAACCAACCCGAAGGGTATGGAAGTTGGTGTGCTCGTAGGTAAAGGGTATGATGCACACCTTAAAGGTGTTGTCCGTGGGCTCGCATACGGTGAGGCTGACGCCGTTTACGGCCACGCTGCCCTTGTCCACCGTGCAATATCCCCGGCGGGCCATGTCGATGTCCAGCTTGTAGCGGAATGTGTAGACGTAGCTGCCTTCGGCTTGCTCTATGGCGATACATTCGGCCGTTTCGTCCACGTGTCCTTGGACAATGTGCCCGTCGAGCCGGCCGTTCATCAGCATGGAGCGCTCCACGTTGACCTTGTTCCCGACCTTGAGCAGGCCCAGATTGGAGCGCTTCAGGGTTTCGTCGATGGCGGTCACCGTGTAGGTGTCGCCCTCCTGCCGGACGACGGTGAGGCAGACCCCGTTGTGGGCCACGCTTTGGTCGATGACAAGTTCGCCTGCAAACGGGCAGCGGAGTGTCAGGTGGACGTTATTCCGGTCTTTATCTATGGCCACGATTTCCGCGAGGCCTTCTATGATTCCCGAGAACATGGTAGTGTGATGATGTGTTAGTTATGTGTTGGATTTGCTTTTTTCTCCAGTTCCTCCGATCCCTCGCTGAGCAAGTCTGTGCCCCAGTGCGTGGAGGCCAGGCGTTTCTCGCGCTCTATGACTTCCTTGGCCTTCTTGGCGTAGATGATCATGCGGAGCGACTGGCTGTAGGAGAAGTAGTTCCACATCCAGTTGAACAGGATGATAATCTTGTTGCGGACGCCCAGTATGGAGCGCAGATGGACCACGAGCCACATGACCCAGGCGAAGAATCCGTGCATTCTGATTTTCTTAAATTCGGCGACCGCGCGGTTCCGGCCCACGGTGGCCATGGTGCCCAGGTTCTTGTAGCGGAAGGGCTTCATGTCCTCGCCTTTTTCCAGGCGTTTCAGGTTCTTGGCGAGGAGCGCGCCCTGCTGGATAGCTACCTGGGCCAACTGCGGATGTCCGCCGGGATAGGCCGGGTCGGCGTCGGGCATGATGCACTGGTCGCCGATGCAGAAGATGTTGTCATACCCCTTGACGCGGTTGTATTCGTCTACAATGATGCGGTGGCCGCGGCCGTAGTGCTCGTTGCCCAAGTTGCCGACAGTGATACCTGCTATACCACTGACCCAGATAAATGTGCGCGTGGCGATGGAACTGCCGTCCTTCAGGATGACGCGGTGGTCGCTGTAGTCGGTGACCATCTTGTTGAGCAGCACATTGACGCCCATGTTGCGCAGATACTTTTCGATGTGCTCCGATGTGTCCGGGTGCATGGCCGGCATGAGGCGGGGTCCGGCCTCAATCAGGTAGATGTGCATGAGGCTGGTGGGCAGGTCGGGATAGTCTTTGGGCAGGACGTAGTTGCGCATTTCGGAGAGGGCACCCGCTATCTCGATGCCGGTGGCGCCACCGCCCACAATGACCACGTTGAGCAGTTCCTGCCGTTCCTGCTCGCCGGCGCAGGTCAGTGCGCGTTCGAAGTTGTCCAGCAGCGCGTTGCGCAGGCCCATGGCCTCGCTTACGTTCTTCATGGGCATGGCCTCTTCCTCTATGTGCTTGTTGCCGAAGAAGTTGGTCGTTGTCCCGGCGGCAAGGACGAGGTAGTCGTAGCGGACTTTTCCGATGGAGGTCTGTATAATCTTGTGATCGGGGAAGATGGACCTTACCTCGGCCATACGGAAATAAAAGTCCTTGCGCCTTTGGAAGATCTTGCGGAAGGGGAAGGATATGGAGCTGGGTTCAATGCCGGCGGACGCTATCTGGTAAATCAGCGGCGGAAACTGGTGGTAATTGTTCCGGTCGACCAGAACTACCTGGAAACCGGACTTTTTAAGTTTGTTGGCTAATTTCAGTCCGCCGAAGCCTCCTCCGACGATGACGACTCTTTTCTTATCTGTCTTGGGAAGATTAAAACTCATGTTGTTTTGATTTATAAGCTACTGTACCGACCCAGGAGCGCGTGGCGCGCGGCGCGTGCGGTGTATGGGGTGATGATGGTTGGTAGAGAAACGGGCTCTGGAGTGAGGTTATTGCGGTTCCTCTGCGTTGATTTTCACGATGGCTCCGGTTTCGGGGGAGAGCACGACGCTCGTCGTGTACTTTTTGTTGAAGAGGTCGCCTCCCAAGTGCTCCACGCGTCCCAGCTGTGCCATGGTGACCACCTGCGAAGCGATTTCATGATTGTCGCGCATCAGGTGGATGGTGGCCTTTCCGGGAACGATGTAGCGGAGGTCCTCCTTGTCGTTCTTGCTTTTCTGGGCTGTCGGGTCTTCCGAGGGAAGAGTGTGCATGTCCTCCACAGTGATGTAGAAAGGCGTGCCGCTCAGGTCGTCGTTGTCTACGAGGCCGAAGTGCTTGGAGAAGCGGAACAGCAGGGCGTTCTCCACGTTGCCGTCGGGGATGAGGTCGAAGGTGAAGACGTGCGTTTCGGTGGTCACCGTTCCCTTGAAGAGTTGGAGCAGCGCCTCTTCGTTGGTGTCGAGCTGCTTGAGCATCAGCCGGAGTTGCTCGCCGTCTTGTGGCATGAAGTCGGCCTGCCCCTTGGTCAGCATGGAGCGGTTCTCGCGGATGTCGTAGATTTCGTTGGCCGTGAGTTCGGCCATCTTGCTGGTGCTGCCTGCGGCCAGAATTTCTCCCGTCTTGTAGTCGGCCGGGTTCAGCGTCGGCGCCTTATCTTTTACGACAGAGGGGCGCGACAGCTGGGGCAGTGCCGGCATGGTGGTATTGACGGAGAGAAGGCGACCGTCAGGAGCCAGACCTACCAGTGGGGCTGAGGTCTTGGTCTTGACCTTGATGGTGTAGGCCTGGGAAGGATCGGCCGAACCGTATGTGGTGATGTCCAACTTCAGAATCTCCCACTCGTCGTAGGGCTGTTGCGTGACGTTCTTCAGCCGGAGATAGCGTTCGGCATAGCGGCTGTATTCGCCCGGCTTGTAGCTTTTGCGGCGTGCCGTAACCGTGACGTGTATGCCGGTTTTGGGCAGAAAGTAGGTGACACCTTCCTTGGTCACTCCAGGCTGGTACGGACTTACTTCCGTCTGTGCGTGCCCCAGGGCGAAGCTACAGATCAATAGGGATAGCAGGATATGTTTCATTGTTCTATGGTTTTATTCATGAGGGATGGGTTGCGCAATTGGAGAAACGCTTCGGGGAGATGGCGGACGAGGTCCGACGCCAGCATGCTGTCCTCGCCCAGTTCATGGGCCGCAATGTCGCCGGCCAGTCCGTGCAGGTAGACGCCCGTGCAGCAGGCGGCCTCGGGCGTGTAGCCTTGAGCCAGCAGTCCGAGTAGCAGTCCTGTCAGGACGTCGCCGCTGCCGGCTGTTGCCATGCCTGAGTTGCCGGTCATGTTGAAATAGGTCTGTCCCTCAGGGGTACAGATGGCTGTGTGGTGGCCTTTCAGAATAACGTATATATGGTACTTGCGGGCTATGCCTTGTGCTTCCGTCAGGGCCGTGAATGAGTCCGTCTGTCGTTGAATTAAGCGGAACAGTTCCCCGGGGTGAGGGGTGAGGATGCTGTTTTCAGGGACTTCGTTTATCCAGCCTTGGTGCTCGCCGAGGATGTTGATGCCGTCGGCGTCGATAATCAGCGGAATGCGCGCCTGCTTGACCTGCTCGATGAAGGCGATGGCTGTAAGGTGGTCGCAGCCTATGCCCGGTCCGATGGCCAAGGCGCTATAGGGTTTGGTGTCGAAGGGTGTCGTGAAAATGTTATCGGCCACATCGTGGTCCAATATGGCTTCGGGTACGGCGATTTGAAGTATGGAATTGTTGATGTGCGGCGTGTGTATGGTGAGTTTCCCCACGCCACTGCGCAGGCACGAGCGTGCCGCCAGGATGGCTGCGCCGGCCATTCCGTATTTCCCGGCAATGAGTAGGGCGTGGCCGAAGGATCCTTTGTGACCGAAGGGATTTCGTGCGCGGAGGCGTTCCCGTATGTCAGCCTCTTCCAGTATAGACATGGACGCCGGAAGAGCGGCGATGGCGCGTGCCGATAAGTTGATGTCGACAACGTGCAAATGGCCGATGAATTGCTGGTTTTCGGCAAAAAGCATGGCCAGCTTGGGCATCTGGAAAGTGAACGTGTGGTTGGCGCGGACAATCGCATCGCGCAGACTATGCGACGAGCCGTCGCACATTAGTCCGGAGGGAATGTCTATTGAGACGACGTTTGTCGCGGCGTGATTGATGAGCTTGACGAGAGAGGCGAAGCCGCCCGTCAGCGGTGACTTCAGCCCCGTGCCGAACAGGCCGTCTATGACGATTTTTCCCGTGTTGAGCTGTGGCGGCTCGAACTGCGCCGTGACCTCTGTGAATTTCACGCGGTCGCACTCCGAGAGGCGGTGCTTGTTCTTTTCACAGTCCTCGCTCAGTTTTCCACTGATGTTGAAGAGATAGGCTTCGATTGGGTAGCCTTTGTCCGAAAGTAGCCGCGCTATGGCTAAGGCGTCGCCTCCGTTGTTGCCTGGGCCGGCAAAGACGATAAAGGCCTTGTCGCGCTGCGGCCAAAGGCGCGTGATGTGTTCCGTAAGTGCCGAGGCCGCCCTTTCCATCAGGTCGTATGATGAAATCTGCTCGTCAGCTATGGTCTGTTGGTCCAGTTCCTGGAATTGCCTGGCTGTTGGAATTTTGATCATAAGGTAAGGCGCTTGTGGGGTTTCGTGTTAAAATTTCCACCATTTCTTCTTGGGCGGCTGCGGGCTGCCGTATTGTGCCTCGCTCAAATACTCCTCGTAGGAAATTTTCCGACTGATGAGCTGATATATGGTACCCCAGTCAGGGAGACCGCCGACATTGCAGTCGTCAATGAACATTTGGGCCTTGATTTTCCGGCTGAAATGAGGGTTCTTGTCCTTTTCGTCCTCGTCGTAGTCTTGATTTACAGCGTAAAAGGTAATCCCGCGGCTCTTGCACCATTCGACAGCCTCGTCCAACAACTTTCCTTCGCGGACAGTCCATAGGATCAGTTTGTGGCCGTCTTTTATCAGTTGTTTCAGAGTGGCTACTGCAAACGGTCTTTCCTTTCCAATTTCCGGATAGCGGTGTTCTACTATCGTACCGTCAAAGTCTACTGCTATGGTCATCTCTTTGCTGAAATCTATTTTATGATGAATTTTTCTCCTTTCCAAATGTAGAGTCCTGCGGGTAAATCCCGTAAGCCCTTCGAGGTGATGGATATGCGAAACAGTGTGCCGTCTGCCCGGTAGCACGGGCTGCCATCCCGACATGATGAGGCGGCAGACGGAATAGAGGTTGGTTGCGGATGGGATATCCGAACTTGATTTGACAGGACTGTACTCTTGAGATAAGCGCGGAACGCGGACAAGCTGCTGCCCGTAGCGGCCCGCTGAAAGTTCTCCCCCGTCTCGTTAAGTAGATATACGTAATAAGGTGCTTGGTTGAAAGTGAGGGGCTGGAACGTACCGCACAATTCAAGGCCTTGGCTGCCTTGATTTGAACTTTCTTCCGGCATGACGGTGCCTTCCTTGCAGGTGACGGCAAAAGGTACGGTTTCGGAGGTAGCCGAGCCCGTATAACGGAAAATCATAGCTTCTGCAGCAGGTATTTCCTCTGTAGCTTCAAAGTAAAGCTCTTGGCTGCCTGCATCGTAGCGGGCATATTTCTCCACTTTGAAATCGTCCGGTGCAGCGGCTTCAAAAGGCAAGTAAAGCGTTTCCCACATGCCGTCGGCATAGGCCTGGCGCTTGTATGTCAGTTGTCCGGCAGAGACGTGGAACGGGCGATCTATATATAAGGAATATCCGTCGAGAATCTCGGCATCGGACAGTAGAAAATTTTCTCCGTCCTCAGGACAGCAGACTACAAACTTCCACTGTGCGGGTACGAAAGGGGCATCGTCGGCCTGTATATATATGATAGAATTGGCGGCCTGTCCTTGGAATGGCCTTACCGCAGCCGGAAGCACCACTCCGGTAAGGTCCAATGCGAGAATGTTGTCCCATGGGATTTCTGCAAGTGCAGACGCAGTCCATCCCCCGGAGAGCACGGCCGTATTTCCAGCAACTTTCGCTTCAGGCCTGGCCGATACGGGCAATAGCATGGCAGCCTTGACCTCGTTGCTGACTGGCGACTCGGAATCAATCAGCTTGAATTGGCCGGTATATACTAAATATCGGGGTACAGCCTCGCTTGTGGTGATGTACCCGTTGGTGATTTTCCATATTGCAGGAGTTGTTGCGGACTTCAAGTCATAGCCTAAATATAGTCCGTCTGAACTTTGCAAGGAAAATCCGTTTGCCGTGTAGTGGCAAGTCCATTGACCGATTAGTGGGTCGAAAGCCAGTTCGCCGTTTCGCAGCAAATAGTTCTCAGCGCCCGTAGCGGATAAGTCGGGCTGAGCTACCTGCCCGCCGCCGTATAGTCCTACGACTTCGTTGTCTTCTGGCTGGGTTGCTTCACCGGGGAGATCGGCTATTTTACGGGCCATCTTGTACAGATATAGCCATTCCGAATCGCAGGAATTGTAATTGCCGAAAACCGTGTAGACATCAAAATCGTTTATACCCAAGAAACGGCCCGGGGTACCCGCATTTTCAAATCTGAACAGGCCGTCTTGTACGCTGGCGTTCCACTCAGTTGCAGTGGCATTGTTCATGGCGAGGTTCGTGGAATTGCCTTTTTCCGCGAAGATGTATTGGCCATCCTCGGCGCATTGGATGCAATAGTTACCGGAGGCGGTCGATGTGATTTTCCAAATGGAGTTTGCGGAGTCGAAGTCTGTGGCGGTCGGCAGTTCGTCCCAGTTCAGCGGCTCGGCATGGAGTTTGCCTTTGTAGTCCTTGTCGGTCAGCACGTAGTAGTTGCCCTTACCCGCTTTGCCGATGATGAGGAAAAAATCTTTGTCGGAAAGTTCGTCGAGGCTGTGAACAAGCTTAAAAGTCGCCGGCAGAAGAGTGTCAATTTCTTCTGCCCACAACTTTGGCCCTCCCCCAAAGAGGGTGTACAAGAGAATGTATGCGACCAGCCTGCTGACTTTCATCAATCGTTTTCTTCCGGTTTTACTAAATTAATCAGGTATTGTCCGTATTCGTTTTTGGCCATGGGGCGTGCTTTTGCGTAAACCGTCTCGGCAGTGATCCATCCCTGCTTGAATGCGATTTCTTCCAAGCATCCAACCTTTAGCCCGGTCCGTTTCTCAATGACCTCTATGAAAGTGGATGCCTCGCTGAGGCTATCGTGTGTACCTGTATCCAGCCACGCGAAGCCGAGTCCCAGTGTCTGTACCTTCAACGCTCCATCTTTGAGATATTGTTGGTTTAGGCTTGTGATCTCCAGCTCTCCCCGCTCCGAGGGTTTTATGGTTTTGGCGATGTCCACCACGCTGTTGGGGTAGAAGTACAGGCCCACCACCGCGTAGTTTGATTTTGGCTTTTGCGGCTTTTCCTCGATGCTTTTGCAGGAACCGTTTTCGTCAAATTCCACGACTCCATAGCGGAAGGGGTCGTTGACCCGATAGCCGAATACGGAGGCCTTTTTTTCGTCGCGTGCGGTGGCTACAGCTTTTTCCAGCATCCGGCTGAATCCGCTGCCGTAGAAAATGTTGTCGCCTAAGACCAGGCAAACGTCGTCCTGTCCGATGAACTCCTCTCCGATAATGAATGCTTGTGCCAGTCCGTCGGGCGATGGCTGTTCCGCGTAGGTCAGTTTTATGCCAAAGTTGGAACCGTCTCCTAACAGCCGGCGGAAACTGGGTAAGTCCTGAGGCGTAGATATAATCAGTATGTCCCTGATTCCTGCCAGCATCAGTACCGACAGGGGGTAATATACCATCGGCTTGTCGTATATGGGGATGAGCTGCTTGCTGATCCCTTTCGTTATGGGGTATAGCCGGGTTCCTGATCCGCCAGCCAAGACTATTCCTTTCATGTTCTCCGTGACTAAGTTTTAATGTGTTTCGGTTTTGATGCTCTCGGCAAAGATACACATATTTATTTGAATAACTAAGGAACTTTTATCGAAGAAAAATAGAATATTAGTCTTAGGGCAAAAAATAGAATCTCCACATGTCACCTGCTTGGTGAACGGGAGATTCTGAGAGGCAGGGCGGGCTAATGGGCCCGCCTCCGTGGTAACGCGTTGTGCGCTGCTTGCCCGGTTAGCGGTTTGCCTCGCGGACTTTCCGGAAAAGGTCCGACGCAAAGATGAATGCGCTGAGGCGTGCGTTATCCGAGGAAACGACTTCATCCTTAGAGCCTTCCCATTCCTTACGGCCGTCGTAGATGAATAGGATGTGCTCGCCGATACCCATTACGGAGTTCATGTCGTGCGTATTAATAATCGTCGTGATTCCGTATTCGTGCGTAATCCCATGAATCAGTTCGTCGATGACGAGTGAGGTCTTAGGGTCAAGGCCGGAATTGGGCTCGTCGCAGAACAGGTATTTGGGATTCAGGACTATGGCGCGGGCAATGGCAACTCTTTTTTGCATACCGCCGGATATTTCTCCGGGGTATTTGTTGGCGGCTTCTAAAAGGTTGACTCGGTCCAGGCAATTTTCAGCCTGTCGCTTCCTGTCCTTGTAGTTCATGTCGGAAAACATGTCCAAGGGAAACATCACATTCTCGAGCACGCTCATTGAGTCGAACAGTGCCGCGCTTTGGAAGATCATTCCCATTTCGCGCCGCAGCATCGTCTTTTCCTTCTTGGACATTTTGACGAAATTCCGCCCGTCGTACAGCACGTCTCCTTCTGTCGGGTCCAGTAGCCCGACGATACATTTCATCAGTACGGTCTTGCCCGAGCCGCTCTGTCCTATAATTAGGTTGGTTATTCCATCCTTGAACTGGCTGCTGATGTCCTTCAATACAGTCTTGTCCTCAAAGGACTTGTACAAATTTTTGATTTCTATCATGACAGCATCTGGGTTAGGAAGAGGTCGGAGAACAGGATGAGCATACTGCTGGACACTACGGCGTTCGTGCTGGCTTTTCCGACATTGATGGAACCGCCTTCGACAGTGTAGCCGTAGTAGGAGGAGACACTCGCTATGATGAAAGCGAAAAATATGGATTTGATGACGCCCATCCAGAAGAACCATTGGTTGAACTCATAGAGCATACCGGAGGTCAGGTCTGTGGCTGTGATGATGTGGCCAATGTAAGCCGTGGCGTAGGCTCCGATAATGCCGCTCGCCGTACTGAAGATGACAAGGAAGGGGATCATGGTCATCAGCCCCAGGATCTTGGGCAATATCAGAAAACTTGCGGAATTGATGCCCATGATTTCCAGGGCGTCAATCTGCTGCGTCGTCCGCATTGTCCCCAGCTCTGAGGCAATATTTGAACCTACTTTGCCGGAAAGGATAAGGCACATGATGGAGGAGGAGAACTCAAGGAGCATGATTTCCCGCGTCACGTAGCCGGAGACCCAGTGGGGCATCCATGCACTTTGGATGTTCAGCTTTATCTGAATGCAGATGACCGCACCGATAAAGAAAGAAATCAGCAGGACGATTCCTATGGAATTGACGCCCAATTGAGCCATCTCTTTCAGGTATTGTTTGAAAAACATTCGCATCCGTTCGGGGCGTGAGAATGTTCTTCCCAATAACTGGAAATAGCGGCCCAACGATGTGAGTAATCTGTGTATCAGCATATGTTAGATGATGGTCATACGGATTCTGTTACTCCTTTCTGCGCCCCATCGGGCAACTACCCGGTCGTCGCTCCTTTTCTGCATGTGGTTGAGGCGTGCGCAAGGTGTTAGCGCATTTCGTTTTCCTCCTTCATGTCTATCTCTTCGCCGTGGGCGTCATAGAATATGTACTGCAGGTAGGACAATTTCTGGTTCGGGATGATGGTGATACCCCGGCTATATTTCATCTGCCATTTGCGTTTGAGCGAGATCAACCCTTGATTGATGTATGCCGCTACGAACGGGTGAACGTGTAGCTTGAATTTCTTAATGCCGAATTTCTCCACCAGCAGTTTGATCTTGCTTTCCAGTGCGTCGGTAAACAGGAGGCTTGATTTGATTTTACCGGATCCTCCGCATGTCGGGCAGTTTTCCTCTACATTGACGTCCATGGCCGGCCGCACTCTTTGGCGGGTGATCTGCATCAGTCCGAACTTGGATAGCGGAAGAATGTTATGCCGCGCGCGGTCCTTGCGCATGTTCTCCACCATGCGTTCGTAGAGCTTCTGACGGTTTTCGGCCAAAGCCATGTCGATGAAGTCCACGACGATGATGCCGCCCATGTCCCTAAGTCTAAGTTGGCGCGCCAGTTCGTCTGCGGCGCCCAGATTCACGTCCAGCGCGTTGACTTCCTGTCCTTCGGGCGATTTTGAGCGGTTGCCGCTGTTGATGTCGACCACGTGGAGCGCCTCAGTGTGTTCTATAATCATGTACGCTCCATGTTTATAGGTCACGGTCCGGCCGAAGCTCGTTTTAATTTGCTTCGTTACAGAGAAATTGTCGAAAATGGGAAGATTTCCCGTGTAGAGTTTGACGATTTGTTTCCGTTCGGGAGCTATCAGGGCAACGTAGTCCTTTACTTCGTTGTAGACATTCTGGTCGTTGATATAGATGTTTTCGTAGGAGGGATTGAACAAGTCGCGCAGCAGGGCCACTGTCCGGCTTGTCTCTTCGTAGCAAAGTTGGGGGAGCTTCAGTTGCTGCTGTCTGGCGCGCTGTACCTTGCTCACCGTGTCCTCCCAGCGTTTGAGCAGAATTTTTAGCTCCATGTCCAGTTCGGCTACACGCCTTCCTTCCGCCACTGTGCGGATGATGAGGCCGAAGTTCTTGGGCTTTATGCTTTGCATCAGCTGTTTCAGTCTGGTGCGTTCGGCGTTGCTCTTGATTTTTGAGGATACGGAGATTTTTTGGCCGAAGGGAATCAGTACAAGGTAGCGCCCGGCAAACGACAGTTCGCAGGTCAGACGCGGCCCTTTCGTGGAGATGGGTTCTTTGGTTATCTGGACCAGTACTTCCTGTCCTACTTTCAGCGTGTTTTGCACGCTCCCGTCCTTCTCAAGTTCTTCTGAACAAACCGCTTTGGACATGGATACGGTCCTTTTGTCATCGCGCAGCATGCCGACGAACTTGTCCAGCGAGTAGAATCGCGTACCCAGGTCTAAATAGTGTAGGAAAGCATCACGTTCATATCCGACATTCACGAAGCAAGCATTCAGGCCAGGCATTAATTTCTTAATCTTTGCGAGATAGATGTTTCCAACCGAGAAATGCTCCGACCGTCCTTCCTTTTGGAACTCTACCAGTTTCTTGTCCTCAAGGAGAGCGATGGAGATGTCCTTAGGCTGAACATCTACAATAACTTCGCTAGTCATTTCTGTCAAAATTTAGTCGCACGGCAGACCGGACGGATGACTGGCCTGCCGGGAAGTGATTATTCAATTGAAAAAGTGCCAATACGTAAGCTCACTGGCGTGTGAAGCTTAAAACATATTGGCACATTGCTTAATCAGAAAAACAGGAGCCAAGTGTTTACTTGCTCTTATGTCTGTTCTTTCTTAATCTTTTTTTACGCTTGTGCGTAGCCATCTTATGTCTTTTTTTCTTTTTCCCACTAGGCATGGCAATATATTTTTAAAGGGTTAATAAATAAAATTATTTGATTTCCTGCATGAAAGTCTTCGCGGGTTTAAATGCGGGAATGTTGTGTTCGGGGATAATGATAGTGGTGTTGAGGGAAATATTCCGGGCTGTTTTCTGGGCGCGTTTTTTCAGGATAAAACTGCCAAACCCGCGGAGATATACAGGCTCACCTTGGGCTAAAGAGTCCTTTACGGATGTCATGAAAGCCTCAACCGTTTTCAGTACAGTGGTTTTATCTATACCTGTCTTCTGAGAGATTTCATTTACAATATCTGCTTTAGTCATTTGTGTCTGTTGTATTTATGTGTTAAACTTCAAAGCGTGAATCGGCTGCAAAGATATAAAAATCAAACGGTATGGTGAAATTTTAAGCCTGTATTTTATTTGCTGACAGGGATTTTCTCCACCCTCCGGATGTGGCGTCCGCCCTCAAAGGCGGTGGAGAAAAATTCATCCATGATACCGCGCGCCGTTTCGCTTGAAATGTACCGGCCGGGCATGACGAGCACGTTGGCATCGTTGTGCTGGCGGGCCATGTGCGCAATCTCGGGAATCCAAGACAGGGCGGCCCGTATGCTTTGGTGCTTGTTCAGCGTCATGGCGATGCCCTCGCCGCTACCGCAGATGGCGATGCCCTTGTCGCACTCGCCGGACTCGATGCCGCGTGCGAGGGCGTGCCCATAGTCCGGATAGTCGCAACTCTCCTCTGTGTAGGTCCCGTAATCTTTATAAGGAACTCCTTTTTCTTCAAGGTATTGCTTGACAAACTGCTTGAGAGGGAAGCCTGCGTGGTCGCTGGCCAGCCCTATGGGCTTCTGAATAGCTGTAGATTCCATGATTCTCTCTTGACCTTAGGGAGTGTCTGATTATTTGTTCAGGAAATGCGTGACTTCGGAATAGATGTTTTCCGGTGTGAAACCAAGTTTTTCCTCCAGGACTTTGTAGGGAGCGCTATATCCGAAGCAGTTCATGCCGTACACTTTGCCTTTGGGGCCTACGAGTCCTTCGAGCGTGACGGACAGGCCGGCGGTCAGACCAAATACGGGGACGTCCGTGGGGAACATACCTTCCTGGTAGGCCTTGTCCTGTCGGCGGAACAGTCCTTCGCTCGGACAACTTACGACCTTCACATTGAGCTGATTGCGTTCCTTCAGCAACTTGGCTGTGTCCACGAGTGTGCTTACCTCTGAGCCGGAACCTACCAATACGATGTCGGGACTCGCCGTGTCCATGACGGCGTATGCGCCCTTGGCTGCATCTTCGTAAGGTGTGCCTTCGGGCAGGTCGTTCACAACCTGCCGGCTGAAAATCAGCGCGGTGGGAGTGGACATGTTCATCATGGCGAGCCGCCAGCAAACGGTCGTCTCGTGTACGTCGCTCGGGCGCATCACGCGAACACTGTCCTTGCCGCTGTGGTTCTGCAGTTTTTCCATCAGGCGGATTTGCGCTTCCTGCTCAACGGGCTCGTGTGTGGGGCCGTCCTCTCCCACGCGGAAGGCGTCATGAGTCCATACGAATTTTACCGGCAACTCCATCAGTGCGGCCATGCGTATGGCGGGCTTCATGTAGTCAGAGAATACGAAGAACGTACCCATGGCCGTGATGAGTCCGCCGTGCAGAGTGATGCCGATGCATACGCAGGCCATGGTGAGTTCTGCAACGCCCATCTGCAGGAAACCTCCCTCGAAATGGTCGCGGGTGATGGTCGTGGAGTGGCGGAGGAATCCGTCCGTCTTGTCTGAGTTGCATAAGTCGGCCGAGCTGACGATCATGTTCGGCATATATTCAGAGAGCAGGGCCAGGCATTCGGCCGAACCGTTGCGCGTGGGCTGGTTGGCTTTCTGTCGGATGCTGTCCCAGGGTATTTCGGGCAACCTGTTTGCGAACCAGTCGTTCAGGAGCGATGCCTTTTCGGGATTTTCCGCGGCCCACTGTTTTTCTTCGGCCTGGAGCTGGCCGACGGTTTTCCGCAGTTCTATTTTGCGCGCTTCGTAGAGGGCCTCTACTTCCGGGAAGAATACGAACGGGTTTTCAGGGTCTCCGCCGAGGTTCTTGACGGTGTTGACGTATGCCCCGTTGCCCAGCGGAGCACCGTGGGTCTTGCAGTCGTGCTCGTAGCTGGAGCCATCGGCCTTGCGTGCGCCTTTTCCCATGATCGTATGGCCGATGATCAGGGTTGGGCGGTCGGTTTCCGCGTGGGCTGCCTTGAGCGCTTGGCGGATCTGGTCACAGTCGTTGCCGTCTATTTCCAATACGTTCCAGTTCCACGCGCGGTACTTCATGGCCGTGTCCTCCGAAATGACCTCTGCCGTTTCTGTGGACAGCTGGATTTCGTTGGCGTCGAAGAACATGATGAGGTTGTTCAGGCCCAAGTGGCCGGCTATGCGTCCGGCGCCTTGCGATACCTCTTCCTGGATGCCGCCGTCAGAGATGTAGGCATATATCTTTTCCCGCTTGAAGCCGGGATTGCCCGTCCGGGCGTAGAGCGCTTTGGCTGCAATTGCTGCGCCGACGGCGTAGGCATGTCCTTGTCCCAGCGGGCCGGAGGTGTTTTCAATGCCGCGGGCAATGTTGAGTTCCGGGTGTCCCGGCGTGGGGGCACCCCATTGGCGAAACTGTTTCAAGTCCTCCAAGGTAAACCTGCCACTCAGCGCCAGCACAGAGTAGAGCATGGGCGACATGTGTCCGGGGTCGAGGAAAAAGCGGTCGCGGCACATCCACGCGGGCTGGTCCGGGTCGGAAATGAGAAATTCGGAATAGAGCACATTGATGAAGTCTGCGCCACCCATGGCTCCTCCCGGATGTCCGGATTTTGCTTTTTCTACCATGGCAGCGGTCAGAATTCGTATGTTGTCTGCTGCTAAGTCCATTAGCTTCTTGGGCGTTTCCATTCGTAAGGGTGTATTGATAATTTCTGCAAATGTACAAAGAATTGTCTGAAACACAAAAAAATATTATTCCTCTTCTTCCGTTTTTTGCGTTTTCAGCCCGCGTCGTGCCGGAGTTGCCGCAAGGCGTCCTTTTAGCCTGCGTGGTGTTGCATCTTGCTGCCGCATGCGGGCAGTGTCGCTTGCTGGAGCAGGCAGGCTGGCGCTGATATTTCTCATTGCGGTTCTGACTGGAAGGGGACAGGCTTTAATGGGCTGCGATCTTATTTATAACGCTTAGATCTAGTTTCAAGTAGACCATGTCCACCAGCAATTTGCCGTCCTCTATAATCTCATGGTCGTAGTTGTCGAGGAAGAATCTTGGAATTATGTGCGAACGACGGAAACCGCATTTCTGATAAAAGGCAAGTGTGCCCGGACTGTCGCCTGTGCCGACCATGAGGGTGTGGCATTGGGCCGCGTAGCGTGCGGCAACGAAAGCTATCATTTGCCGTCCGATTCCCTGACGCTGGCGGCCGCTGACTACGGCGATGTTCTTCAGTTCTGCGATGCCGTCGTTTTCTTGCGTGACGACCGCTACGGCTACCGGCTGTTGCGCGGCATCGGTCATGACGAACATTTCGCCCCGTTTCAAGTAGCGGTCTATCATGGACTCTTGCTCGTCGCCAAGAAGCAGCAGGGGCAGGAAGCGTTTTTTATTGTCGGTGACGGTTTCTATGGTCATGTGCCTGTTGGGTAAGGTTGCTGAGGGGGGGCTGTGTCATGAAACAGTCTGAACCGAGGAGCGGCAGAGCGTCCCACGGGGCTAAGGCCTGTTGCAACGAGGATAATCCCAGTGGCTACGGGCCTTAGCCCCGTGGGGCGTGGGTCGCGCTCATGTGTGCGGCCTTGGCAACGCGACGTTTCGCTTTTTCCCTGTGGCCGGATTTCATGGCTTGGCCTTTGGACGCGCTATTCGAGGAAAACGGGCGAGGCTTTTATTCGATGAATATCTTTTGTCCGTTGACAATATAAAGTCCGCCGGGTAGGCCGCGTAACGTTTCCGTGAGATCCAGCCCTGTCCGTATCAGTCTGCCGTCCGTTGTGAATACGGCTATGCTTGTCTTGCCAGTTTGGGGTTGCGGCGCAATGGCGTCGGTGTTTGCTTTCCGGTATAGTACAACGGGTTCCTGTGCACTTTGGTAGCAGGCAAAGCGCGGGCTTTGTGGGTTATAGAGCAATGTGCGCTTGGCGTAGGCCATACATTTTATAGTGGCGGTTCCGTCTGTAGATACGTTGATGGTCCAAAGCGCATTGGCCGTGTTTGGTTGCGTGGCGGTATTCAGCTGGTTCTCGTTATGGTTCAGTGCCAGATACAGGTTGCCCGCGTTGTCGCGCAGGGCCCAGGTGCCGGACTGTGAGCCGCGTTCCAGAGTAATGCTGGTGGGGCGGCCCGGACTGTCTGTTTCTGTGGTAATGGTGTGGTCGTTTGTTATGGTTATGTCCGTGCAGCTGCGGTATTTGTCGTTGACGGCTGCCGACAGGGCTACACCATCGCTTTCGTTGACCAGAAGGAAAATGCCGCCCTCTGTCAGTTCGCCCTGCGAGGTGGTACGGATGTACAGGTTTGGGGCTTCTTCCCCTTGTTCCTTTATATAATAGGTGGCGCGGACCGTGTCGCTGCTTTGTGCTCCGGACAAAGTGAACGCATAAAGCGTTGATGTCTGGTATAAGGGGATTTCGACGGGGGCTGTGCCAGGCTGTTCGTCAGCATCATTCAGTGCGTAACGGATGGTTTGTCCAGCCACGTTGTCGCCAATGGTTACGCAGTCTCCCCGTGCAATGAGGCTTCCACCGGCCGGGGAGAATGTCGGCGCGGCCGGCCGGGGGGCAGGTTCTTCGTAATGCTCAGGGTCGAAGGGGGTGGCGCTATAGGCGCCCCATACGTATTGTTCCAGCCCGGGGAAATCAATGAAGGGGTTGCGATTGCCCTGAATGGCGCAGACGTTGTTATTGCGCGCGGTTTCCTTGGGGCTGACAGGGTCTTCGGCAGCCCAGCGCATCAACATGCGCAGCGCCCAGTCTGCGTATGCCGGATAGGCGTTGGGCGTCAGCATCGGGCTGTCCCAGCTCGCCGCCTTGTCCTCGTAGCAGGTGACCATGTAAAAATATATGCGGGCGAAGTCGCCCTTGTATTCGTCGTTCGGTTCAAACACGGTGCCTTCGTAGCCCTCGACGGAGCTGGGGCCAGCCATGCTCCAGGAGTTGTTGGACGCGTAGGTTGGCCTGTCGGTTTCACCAAAGGGCAGGTTGCCCCGGCGATTGTTCACGTAGCCGTCGGTGGGGACGATGTGGTGCAGGTCCGTGTACATGGGGTACTCTTCATTGAACCAGCTTTTAGGGAATGAGTGCTCGCGGTTGTAAACGTCGCCTTCCTGTGTGTAGTTACCGGCCTGATCCTCGCCGAATGTGAAGTTTGTGGTGTTGGAGTACATGTCCCACACTTTTCCGTCGGGGCGCCGGTCTGTGGACCGGAAGTCGTCCCAAAGTTGTTTGTAGGTGCGGGTGGCGTGTGCTTTGATAATGTGATGCAGGGCTGTCTTCAGTGCGGCGCCGCATTGTCCGGTGGCTGGCGAGTAGTAACCCGGTTCCGGCTGGCACAAGCAACGGAGTGCAAGACATAGGAGGATGCAGAGGGAAAAGATTCTTTTCATGTGTAGGAACTGTGTGGGGAAAAATGGGAGGGCGGCAGCCGGTCAAGCGTACATGCGGTGGGGGGCGGCACTCTCCCAACGTCCGCCGGTGAAGTCGGGAATGGGGACGGGACGCGATCCTGCTGCGACGGATTGCTGGCTCAGCTCGGAGATACAGGACCATTCAGCGGCGTCGTAAACGTCAATGTCCAACGGCAGGCCGTTACGCAGGCAATAAATAAAGCGGCTATCCATGGCAAAGTTCATTTCGTTTTCCACGTTTCGTATTCGTCCTTCTGCCCATAGTCTGGCGGCGTGGCTGCTCATGTGGCGGCGCGCCTCGTCAAGTGCGGCCTGGCCTTGTAGTATTGTGGGGGTGGCTGTTGTTTTCAGGGTCGGGAGCGGATACTTTTGTGCGTATCCGTTTGTGCCGCAGACGGTTTGCAGGCGGCTGTATGGTCGCTCTGTGGTGATGTCCAGCTGTAGCAGTATGCTGCGCCCATAGAGCGTGCGGATAAGAGTCGTATTTACGCGCCCTATGAGATGGTCAGTTCCATGACCTTCTGCACTCATGGAAACCAGGTAGTCCATCCGGTCGCCTCGGTGCAGGCCAAGCAGCCAGCCGATAGGGCCGAGACCATGCGTGGGGTAGGGATTGCCGTTATGGTGGGCACAGCTTTGTTCCATCCAGCTGCGACGCGCGCGGCTTTCGGCGTTCAGTCCGAAGTTGGTCCGCAGGTCGTGTATGTAGGCACCTTCGCAGTGCGTGATTTCCCCGAAGAGTCCTTCATCGGCCATTTCTTGGACAGATAGTGAAAAATGGTCGTAGCAGCAGTTTTCTGTCATGAAGCAATGGCGGCGGGTCTGCTCGGCCGTGTGGACGAGCTTCCAGCATTCCTTGACGCTTGTTGCGGCAGGAACTTCTATGGCCGCATGTTTTCCTGCTTGCATGGCGCAGACGGCGATTTCGGTGTGCGAGTACCAGTCTGTACAGATATACACGACGTCTACCTCAGCCGAGAGGCATAGTTCCTTCCATGCGTTCGCTCCCGTGAACGCTTTCGCTTCTGGCCGTCCGGTTTCTCGTAGAATGGCTTGAGCTTCGGCTATGCGTGCGGGGTTGAGGTCGGCGATGCAGCAGATTTCTGCACCTTCGATATCGCCGTAACGCCGGAGCGTTTTTTGTCCTCGTTGCCCCAGCCCGACCATGCCAATGCGGACAATGTGCAGAGGTTGACACGTAAGTTCCAGAGCTGGAATTTTTGTCATGGTAGGTAGGTTAGGCAGGTTATTTATAAAATACTGGGGCATAACTTTACGATATGCCCCAGTATATAGTGAATTAAGGATGAAAAATCATTATTTTTTGCGAGATTGCCCGTAGCGGCTCATAAACTTGTCGACGCGGCCGGCTGTGTCGACCAACTTGGACTTACCAGTGTAGAACGGGTGGGAAGAGCTGGAAATCTCGAGCTTTACCACAGGATAAGTTTCACCGTTAAATTCTACGGTTTCTGTCGTCTTACATGTAGAACGGGACAAGAACATATCACCGTTGCTCATGTCTTTGAATACGACGGGGCGATAATTTTCCGGATGAATACCTTGTTTCATTGTTGCTATAGCTTTTGTTTATATTTAGGTGTAGTCGTTCGAATATCCCCCGCCGGTTGCCTGTTTCGGGGAACTGGCTGCAAAAATACGACTTTCTTTAGTTTCAGCAAAGTTTTGCGGCGGATTTTAGTCGGCTTTTGGTGCGGAATCGCGGATAAAAGCGGTCGGTTTGTTTTGTGTCTCGGATTAATTGTCTAACTTTACCCCGGCTTTAATGGCGGATTCCGAACTTCTGGGCCGGCGCTGCTGCGGCGGTAGCGTGTTTCTTGGAAGTAGCTCTTGGGGTTAAGTCCGCTTGTCCCTTTTGAATGGATTACAGTCAGAAACTAAAAAAACAATAGCAGAAAGATGGAAATAGTACGTTGCTTGATTTTGGGATCGGGCCCTGCGGGCTACACAGCTGCGATTTATGCAGGTCGTGCCGGCCTGAACCCGGTTCTTTACGAGGGGCTGCAGCCCGGAGGCCAGTTGACGACGACCACGGAAATAGAGAATTTTCCCGGTTATCCCGACGGAGTGGACGCGAATGCTATGATGGACGACATGCGGCGTCAAGCGCTGCGCTTCGGAGTGGAAATCCGTCCGCTGATGGCTGTCAAGGCAGAGTTGGGGCAACGCCCTTTCGTCATCACCTTGGATGACGGATCGCAGGTGGGCTGCTGGGCACTGATAATAGCTACGGGAGCATCGGCCAGGTATTTGGGACTGCCCGACGAGGAACGGCTTCGCGGAGCGGGCGTCAGCGCGTGTGCCACGTGCGACGGCTTCTTTTACAGAAAGAAAACAGTGGCCGTCGTCGGGGGAGGCGATACGGCCTGCGAGGAAGCGACATACTTGGCCGGCCTTGCCAGCAAGGTCTATATGATCGTACGCAAGCCCTTCCTGCGTGCCTCAAAGGCCATGCAGGAGCGCGTGATGGCCAACCCCAAGATAACGATACTGTTCGAGACCAATGTGCTTTCGCTCTTGGGCAAGGAGGGCGTGGAAGGTGCGCACCTTGTCCGGAAGAAGGGCACACCGGAAGAATCCACCATGGATATTGCCATCGACGGCTTCTTCCTTGCCATAGGCCACGACCCTAATAGCCGCCTGTTCAAGCCTTGGGTAGAGACGGACGAGTCCGGCTATATCGTGACGCAAGGCATCAGCAGCTGCACGAACGTAGAGGGCGTATTTGCCGCCGGCGACGTGGCCGACCCGCAGTACCGTCAGGCCATTACGGCAGCGGCGAGTGGCTGCAAGGCGGCCATTGACGCCGAGCGCTACCTGGCTGCGAACGGCAAGTAAAATCTTTAATCCGAAGTCAGAGCTATGGCAGTCCGACATTCCGAGAGTCCTCGCGCGGCATGGCACCGCGCGGGCTGTTTCCGTCGCTGGGCGATAGGGGCATTACTGCTTCCCGTGTTGCTGCTGACCGCCTCTTGCGGCAGCAAGAAAAACCTGGAGCAGACGGACTTCCAGGCGCTCGTGCGTGCAAGCCAAGTGCTGGGCTTCGATATAGACTGGGACGACGACCACGCGCTGATGCTGGAAGCCGCGCGGTGGGTCGGCACTCCTTATAAGTCAGGCGGGAAAGGCCGGAACGGTATAGACTGCTCCGGACTTTCCTGCCAAATTTATGAGAACGTTTATCGAGTCCGCCTTTCGCGCAGAAGTGAGGACCAGTATCGTAAGGACTGCCGCAGGCATAAACGGCGGGTACACCTGAAATCCGGCGATCTGGTGTTTTTCCATCCCACGGGAAAGCGTCGGCGCGTAAACCACGTCGGCATATATCTGAAAGACAATCTGTTCATCCACGCCAGCTCGTCGCGCGGCGTATGCGTGGACAATCTGGACGACGATTACTGGGACCGCCACTGGCTGGGCGGCGGCCGGCCCCAGTGACGGCAGATTGTAAGGCAGACGGCGGAATTTTTCAGAAATGCATGAGATTCACGTGGGAAAACATGCTCATCTAAAGAAAAATACTTACATTTGGGGCATTAAACCCTATATCCTTAATTCTTAAACTAACAATCATGAAAACAGAACAAATCCTGGCTGCGTTAGAAAACAAGCATCGCGGCGAACAGGAGTACCTGCAGGCCGTACGTGAAGTGTTGCTCTCCATAGAGGATGTCTACAATGAGCATCCAGAGTTTGAACATGTCAAGCTGATAGAGCGGCTCGTCGAGCCAGATCGCATCTTGACCTTCCGCGTGCCATGGACGGACGATAACGGCGAAGTCCACGTGAATCTGGGCTACCGCGTACAGTTCAACAACGCGATAGGTCCGTATAAGGGGGGCGTCCGTTTCCACCCCTCAGTGAACCTGAGCATCCTGAAGTTCCTCGGTTTTGAACAGACATTCAAGAACGCGCTGACTACGCTCCCGATGGGTGGTGCCAAGGGCGGCGCAGACTTCGCTCCCCGCGGTAGAAGCGAGGCTGAGATCATGCGCTTTTGCCAGGCTTTCATGCTGGAGCTGTGGCGCAATCTGGGTCCTGACCAGGACGTACCGGCCGGCGACATCGGCGTAGGCGGACGCGAGGTAGGCTACATGTATGGTATGTATAAGAAGCTGACACGCGAGCATACCGGTACGTTTACCGGGAAAGGCTTGGAATTTGGTGGATCCATCCTGCGTCCCGAAGCCACGGGTTACGGCGCGCTTTATTTTGTGAAACAGATGTTGGCGGACCAAGGGAAGGACGTTGAAGGAATGACGGTGGCCATTTCCGGTTTTGGCAATGTGGCTTGGGGCGCTGCGAAGAAGGCAACCGAATTGGGCGCCAAGGTGGTGACCCTTTCCGGACCGGACGGATATGTGTATGACCCCGACGGCGTATCGGGTGAGAAAATCGACTACATGTTGGATCTGCGCCTGAGCGGCGAGGATATTGTAGCTCCTTACGCCGAACGTTTCCCCGGTGCCACTTTCTACCCCGGACGCAAGCCTTGGGAGGTAAAGGCCGATATTGCTCTGCCGTGCGCGACGCAGAACGAGCTGAATGAGGAGGATGCCAAGATGCTGGTAAATAACGGCGTACAGTGTGTGGCAGAAGTCAGCAACATGGGCTGTACGGCAGAAGCTGTGGACTACTTCATTGCGACAAAGACCACGTTCGCGCCGGGCAAGGCCGTTAATTCCGGTGGCGTTGCCACTTCAGGACTGGAGATGACGCAAAACGCCATGCACATTTCATGGACGGCCGAGGAGGTGGATGCCAAGTTGCATCAGATCATGAGCGACGTGCACCAGCAGTGCTTACGCTATGGTTCCGAGCAAGGCTATATTAATTATGTAAAGGGAGCCAATATCGCCGGCTTCATGAAGGTTGCCAACGCTATGATGGCTCAGGGCGTTTTGTAGGCTCTTTTATTTGTACAAAAGAATTTTCCCTCCGTGTCGTCCATGACAA
>CALUIN010000046.1 GCA_944320745.1 uncultured Alloprevotella sp.
TTTTTTTCTATAACATTCCTTTTTCTCTTTAATAATTACCTCCCCCCCCCCCCCCCCCCTCCATTATCCATGCCAAGAACTCCCTAAAAAGGGAAAACGGCGGGTTGGTGATTATGAAATCTGCTTCATCCCGCAACTTGGTAACTTCCTTGCTGCGGAAATCGCCGTCGCCGTCCAAGTATTCCCATTCCAGGTCGTCTATGTTGATACGCCCGTCACCGCTTTTGTCCTGTTCCAATACGAATATCTTCCCTTTGACGCAAGTCTTGGCACTGTCGAATTGTGGAGCTTCCTGCTCAAACATGGACGGTTGATAAGGCGCCTTATACTTTTTGCTATCCGGCGCATAGCTCGTAGAAATCAGCTTTTTCAATCCTAGTTCATCGAACTTGGCGGCAAAGAATCGTGTGAATTTACTCCATTCGGGGTCGTCGCAAGGCAGCAAAACCGTCTTTCCCCTGAATACGTTCGAGTCATATTCAAGGTATGCGTTCATCTCAATTTCTATGTCATGGAATTGAGTATAGAACTCATCGTTTTTGGCCGCCTTTGCCTCTTTCAAATTACTGTTTGCCATCGCGTCTGCTTTTCGTTTTTTGCCATGTTACCTACGGATCTTGTTGGGTTTTAGCAAGTCTCTGACATCCACATTCAGAATGTCCGCAATCTGATATAAAACGGGAATGGGAGGCTGCACCTTGTTCGTAGCATACAGATTGACCATATTGAAAGTCTTTCCAAGCCTGTCCGCCAATTCTGTCTGGCTGATGTCCTTAGCCTTCAACACCTCTTTTATTCGGTTCATATTCGCATTCTTTTGTCTGACGGTTACAAAGGTATAAAGTTTTATTGGGTGAATACACGTTTTTCAAAGGAAAGTACTACCTTTGCCGATAGAGTGCATTATACAAAAGATAAATCCATTGCTTTATGAGAATCACTTGTTTACTGCGGTTCGTGATGCTGTTGGGGACTATGTCCGTTACGACCATGTGTGCCGGCACGCCCGGTGTTCCGGTGAACGGGCAGACACAGGCACCGGATGCCGGCAGGCAGCAGTCGGCACCGGTCAGGGACATCAATTCCTTTGTGCGGCAGCGGTATCCCGGTTGCCGTATTCTCGACAAGGATACGGATGACGGCCTGCTCGAGGTGAAAATCCGCCACCAGGGCGTGGAGAAAATCCTGCTCTTTGACGAAGGGCGGTGGCTGCGCACGTTGTGGGAGCTTCGGCGGAGCAGCCTGCCGGAGCGCGTGCTGTCGGCATTCCGGCGTGCGGGCTTCAGGTATGAGAACATTGATGATAACGACAACATGGCGGTAGATACGCCGAACGGGCGCTTCTATGCGGTCCAGGCCAAGCGGAACGACCGTGAATACATCTATGTCGTTTCGCGTAACGGTGACTTCGCACGGCGTTACACGTCAGACGGTTGGGACGACGGACGTCTGCATGGCGGAGGCTGGAGCGGCAGCCCCGGAGCGGGCGGTGAAGACCGTTTCGACGAAGGAGACGATGAATGGGACTGCTGCAACGACCGCCGTCACCATCGCCGCCACTACGATGACGGCGAGGACCGTTTCGACGAAGGGGACGATGAGTGGGACAACCGCCGGAGCCGCCCGCGCGATGACGGCGAGGACCGTTTCGATGAAGGGGACGATGAATGGCCCGGAGACGAAGCCTGAGCGGGACACATCGGGCCAGGCGCTCATGCCGCCCGCCGGGCAGCCGCGGCAGGCGGGGCTGGAAACGGAGGAGCACGGGGCTGCCAAGCCTGTAATCCGGGAATTTATTCGCCGGGTTCCGCGATTTTATGTACCTTTGCATGTGGTTTTAGCCATAAGCGTAAATAATCAAACGAAGAAAATCCATGATGGAACTTGATGCACTGACAGCGGTGTCTCCGATCGACGGCCGCTATCGCGGCAAGACGGCGTCGCTTGCTCCCTATTTCTCGGAATATGCCTTGATGCGTTATCGCCTGCGGGTGGAGATAGAATATTTCATCGCGCTCTGCGAACTGCCCTTGCCGCAGCTGAGGGATTTCCCCCATAGCCAGTTTCCTGCCCTGCGGGACATTTACGGCCAATTCAGCGAAGCCGACGCGGCGCGCATCAAGGAGATAGAGCAGACCACTAACCACGACGTGAAGGCCGTGGAGTATTTTATCAAGGAGCAGCTGGACCGCATGGGCGGCATGGAGCGCTACAAGGAGTTCGTTCACTTCGGCCTGACGTCCCAGGATATTAACAACACGGCCTTTCCGCTCATGCTTCACGAAGCGGTGCGGCAGGTGTATTTGCCCTTGGCGGACGAACTGGTGCGGCAGCTTGAGGACTACGCGCAGCAGTGGCGGGACATCCCGATGCTGGCCCGCACGCACGGTCAGCCGGCTTCGCCAACCCGGCTCGGCAAAGAGGTGGAGGTATATGTTTACCGGCTTCAGAGCCAGCTTGCGCAGCTGCGTGCCTGCCCCGTCACGGCTAAGTTCGGCGGAGCCACCGGCAACTTCAATGCGCACCACGTGGCCTATCCCGACGTGGACTGGATTGCTTTTGCTGACCGCTTTGTCAGCGAAAAGCTGGGTATGCAGCGTGAGCGCTTCACCACGCAGATCAGTAATTACGACAATATGGCGGGGACGTTCGACGCTCTGAAGCGCGTACAGACCATCTTGATTGATCTGGACCGCGACTTCTGGATGTACATCTCCATGGATTACTTCAAGCAGCAGATCAAGGCGGGCGAGGTGGGCTCGAGCGCCATGCCGCATAAGGTGAACCCCATCGACTTTGAAAATTCGGAGGGAAACTTGGGCCTGGCGAACGCGGTGTTGGAGCACCTGAGCCGCAAGCTGCCCATCAGCCGCTTGCAGCGGGACCTGACGGACTCTACGGTGATCCGCAACATCGGTGTCCCCCTTGGTCATGCGGTCATTGCCATGCAGAGCACACTGAAGGGCTTGCGCAAACTCTTGCTGCATGAGGAAAAATTCAAGAGCGACCTGGAGAATACGTGGGCCGTGGTGGCCGAAGCTATCCAGACCATTTTGCGGAGAGAGCATTATCCACATCCTTACGAAACGTTGAAGGCGTTGACGCGCACGAACGAGGCGATTACGGAGCAGCGGATTGAGGCTTTCATAGACGGGCTGGATGTGTCCGACGCAGTGAAGGCGGAACTTCGCGCCATTACTCCGTTCAACTATACAGGAATATAAGAAACACAACGGCGGATGCCGCTGAGCGGGAGTCCGCTTTGGGAAAAGCGGACTTACCCTCAAAACCTATAAACGAAAGTGCGCCGTGAAGGTGCTGAATCAATAACCAACATTTATCATGAACGAAGATTTTCAAGACAAGAACGAGCGCCGCTCCGAGTCAGAGGGTGGCGGCCGCTATTCAGGCGGCAGTTTCCAGGGCCGGCGTGACGGCCGGAACTTTAACGCAGGCAGTGCTCCCTATCCACGTCGGGATGGACGTCACGACGGGGGCTTTGAACACAGAGCGGGCGGCGGCTATGGCCATTCCGGTTATCGCAGGCCTCAGAACGGGGGCAGCGGTTACGGCAGCCGGCCGTATGAAGGGAACCGTGAGCCGCGCCCATATGCTTCCCGTGAGTTTGGGCTGCGGAGAAACGAGTTCGGGCCGCGCTATCCCCGACAGGAAGGCCGCGGCGGTTTCGAACCGCACCGTAACGGGCAGCAGCAATCGTACGGCGATCGCCCCTGGGGACAGAACAGCCGTTACGGAAATGAGCGCCAAGCGTTTCAGTCGCGGAGGCCGGCTTTCAACCGACCGGCTGGCGGACAGGGCGGCGAAGAGACTCCGTACAGTAACGCGAATCGGGGCGACGGTTTCCGCACGCAGCGGCCGTTCAAGCCTTATACAAAATATAGCAACAAGAAGCGGCTGGCTTATCAGGAAAAACACTTTGATCCGAATGAGCCCGTCCGCCTGAACAAATATCTGGCGAACGCCGGTATCTGCTCGCGCCGTGATGCCGACAAATACATTGCCGCCGGCGTGGTCACCGTGAACGGTAAGATTGTGACGGAACTCGGCGCTAAGGTATTGCGTTCGGACACAGTGCTTTTCCACGACACGCTCGTCAAGATGGAAAAGAAGGTCTATGTCCTGTTGAATAAGCCCAAAGGTTATGTCACCACGAGCGAAGACCCGCAGAACCGCCGCATAGTCATGGATCTGGTGAAGGACGCCTGCACGGAACGCATATATCCCGTGGGGCGGCTGGACCGCAATACGACCGGCGTGTTGCTCCTGACAAACGACGGCGAGCTGGCTTCTAAGCTGACGCATCCTAAATATCTGAAAAAGAAGATATATCACGTGCATACGGACCGTAACGTGTCGGCTGCGGACCTCCAGCAGATTGTTGACGGCATTACCTTGGAGGATGGCGAAATCAAGGCCGACGCGGCAGCCTACGCCAGCGATACCGATAAGAAGCAGGTAGGCATTGAAATCCATTCCGGCAAAAACCGCATTGTACGCCGTATCTTTGAGCATCTTGGCTACCATGTCCTGAAGCTGGACCGCGTTTACTTTGCCGGGCTGACCAAGAAGGGGCTGCGCCGCGGTGACTGGCGTTTCCTTTCTGAAAAGGAAGTCGCCATGCTAAGGATGGGGGCTTTCGAATAATAGACAGTATCTATATAATTCATGTAGAAATATGAAACGAACAAAAATCATTGACTTGCTGGCCAGAACAGATTTCGGCGCAGAGGTTAATGTGAAAGGTTGGGTACGGACAAGAAGAAGCAGCAAGTCTGTGAACTTCATAGCCCTGAACGACGGTTCGACGATTAAGAACGTCCAGATAGTTGCTGATACGGACAGGTTTGATGCAGAAATCCTGAAACTGGTGACCACTGGAGCGTGCCTGAGCGTAGACGGGGTGCTGGTGGAAAGCCAGGGGGCAGGACAGAGCGTGGAAATCCAGGCGAAGTCCATCGAAATCTTAGGCACCTGCGGCAGCGATTACCCCATGCAGAAGAAGGGACAATCCTTTGAATACATGCGTCAGTATGCCCATATGCGCCTGCGTACCAACACCTTCGGAGCTGTGTTCCGCATCCGTCACAATATGGCCATGGCGATTCACCACTACTTCCATGAGCACGGCTTCTTCTATTTCAACACGCCGATTATCACAGCCAGTGACTGCGAGGGCGCCGGACAGATGTTCCAGGTGACGACACAGAATCTGGGCGACATCCATAAGGGAGAGGACGGGAAGGTGGATTTTAGCGATGACTTTTTCGGAAAGCCCACCTCGCTGACAGTGAGCGGACAGCTCGAAGGCGAACTTGGCGCGACGGCCTTAGGTGCAATTTATACCTTCGGTCCGACATTCCGCGCCGAGAACTCCAACACGCCGCGTCATTTGGCCGAGTTCTGGATGATAGAGCCAGAGATGGCCTTCTACGACATCAACGACAACATGGACTTGGCCGAGGACTTTATCAAGTACTGCGTACAGTGGGCCCTGGACAATTGCATGGACGACTTGGAGTTCCTCAACAAGATGATAGACCACTCGCTTTTGGAGCGTTTGCGCTTTGTCGTCAGCCACGAGTTTGTACGTCTGACCTATACGGAAGGTGTGCGGATCCTGGAGGATGCGGTCAAGCAAGGCCATCATTTTGAGTTCCCCGTATATTGGGGAAGCGACCTGGCCAGCGAGCACGAGCGCTATCTGGTGGAGCAGCATTTCAAAAAGCCGGTCATCCTGACGGATTATCCGAAGGAAATCAAAGCCTTCTATATGAAGCAGAACGAGGACGGCAAGACCGTTCGGGCCATGGATGTCCTCTTCCCGCAGATCGGAGAAATCATTGGCGGATCGGAGCGCGAGGCCGATTATGATAAGCTCCTGGCCCGCATCAAGGAACTGAACATTCCGATGAAGGATATGTGGTGGTATCTGGATACGCGGCGGTTCGGATCGTGCCCGCATAGTGGTTTCGGTCTGGGCTTCGAGCGCCTTATACTGTTTGTTACGGGTATGCAGAATATCCGTGACGTAATCCCCTTCCCCCGTACGCCGAAGTCGGCAGATTTCTAAGAGGGGCGACCCGGATATTTTTTGAATCCAATATAAGCAGAAGTGCACGCAGGAGGCTTGTAGTCATACTGCGTGCACTTCTTTTGTGCTGGCGTGACCGGGGCACGAAGCGGGGCACCTGTCACCTTATCTTGGATGAGAGGGAGTGCTTGATAGTTTCGCTTGGGCGCGAAGAAAGGTGTATTGGCCTTTTCTATGGCAGAATCTGGAAAACTCGATACTGTGGTGCGGACAATTATGGTAGCAAGCCAGGCAAGTGGTGCATTGTCCTTTCCATTCGGGGAAGCCAGAGCCGTTCAAGGCAATGTTGTGCAAAGGGCATACGTTGACGCATGTCTTGCAGTGCGTGCAGGTCCCATCGGCACGTGCGCTTTTATCGCCCAGCAGGAAGCGGTTGAACAACGGGCGGAGCACGTGGCTCTTTATCCAAGGGAAGCGGCCAGGATGGACATCATAGAGCCCGCGTTTCCTCTGATTGATGGCTTCGGCAATGTGATGCAGTCGCGAGTGGGCGCGCTCTAATTTCATGCGGACCAGTTCCGGGCTGTCTGTGTCGAAAAAAGGGAATGCCACGTATGTGTTGGGCATTTGTACGGACCACATGCAGTCCAGTATCCAGCCTTTCTGGCGGAGATGTTTACGGATGTCGGTTGCACAGGTTCCGACATCGTCCCCGCAGGTACAGACTGTATATATATATGTGAAGTTGAATCTTGAGAAATCGGTATTCTTGATATATCTCTCCAAAGCCAAAGGCATGCCCCAGGCGTGTACAGGGAAGATGATACCGAGGCAGTCCACACGTCCCGTTGGAGAGAGCGTGAGAGGAGAGTAGGGGACTGACAGCGAGACCGCCGTGGCTTCGTCGCTGGTTAGAGTAGCCAGTTGCTGGGCTACAAAGCGGCTGTTTCCAGTACCAGAAAAATAGAGGATCATAACCGTAATTTTTGCTGGAATACGAAGCAGTCGGCAAATATGCTTTGTGCCTCCATCGGCGGTTCGCGAAACAGACCATAGACGGTGCTGCCGCTGCCGCTCATGGATGCGTAGGCGGCTCCCATGTCGTAAAGAGTGGATTTGATGGCGGCGATTTTAGGATGCAAAGTGAATACGGACTTTTCAAAATCATTCTGTACTTGATCGCGCCATTGTTCCACTGGCGAACTCAGCAACTGCTTCAGGTCCTGCTCCGGCTCGTGTGGCTGTACATGGGAATAGGCTTCTTTGGTCGAAACGAAAATGTCCGGTTTCACCAGAACGAGTGTCAGTCCCTTCAGACTTAAGGTGAGGGGGGACAGTTGGTCGCCGATTCCTGTGGCAAATGCCGGGCGGGCATTGATGAAAAAAGCGCAGTCTGCCCCATAACGGGCTATGCGTTGTTCCATATCCGATCCGGACATTCCTAAATCGTACATTTCATTTATCGCTTTCAGCATAAATGCGGCATCGCTGCTCCCTCCACCTAAACCGGCCCCTACAGGGATGCGCTTCTGGAGATAGATGTCGAGCGGGGGCAGTTGATACTCTTTTTGCAATGCAACGTAGACCTTTACTACAAGGTTCTGTTCGGGCTGTATGCCTAATGGCGGACCTACGAGCTGGAAGGCATAGGGGGCGTTGCTGTTGCGCAACGGGCGGATTTCCAATACATCCTGTAAAGGAATAGGGTAGAAAACCGTTTCCAGGTCGTGATAGCCGTCCGAGCGCTTGCGCACAACGTTTAACCCGATATTAATTTTGGCGTGAGGAAATAGCAGCATAGGAGAGTATCGAGAAGGGTTGCCGGTTATTCAACTTGCAGGACAAGTCCCTTAAGGTATTCACCCTCGGGATGGAAGATGTTAATGGGATGGTCTGCAGGCTGATGCAGCTGGTAGAGGATCCGGACATGCCGGCCACACTGCGCCGCTGCGGTGAAAATGGCCAGACGGAATTGCTCTTTGCTAACGGCCTGAGAGCAACTGAACGTAAAGATGATTCCTCCCGGTTCGATGCGGCTGATGGCGGCGGCATTTAGTCGTGTGTACCCTTTTAGGGCATTGTGTAGGGCACTTTTGTGCTTGGCAAATGCTGGTGGGTCGAGAATGACAAGGTCGTAGGATGTTTTCGTGTGTTCCAGGAAACGGAAAGCGTCCTCTGCAAAAGCCTCGTGGTGGGGCGCATCGGGGAAATTCAGATTGACATTGATGTTGGTCAGGTCGATGGCTTTGGCGCTACTATCTACGGAATGTACCAATGTGGCGCCGCCACGCAGGGCATAGACGGAAAATCCGCCCGTGTAGCAAAACATGTTGAGTACGCGGCGCCCTTTGGCAAGCTGTTCCAACAACCGGCGATTCTCGCGTTGGTCAACAAAGAAACCGGTCTTTTGTCCTCGCAGCCAGTCGATGTGGAATTTTAACCCGTTCTCTACGGCGATGTTGTCTTCGCAACTCCCTCGCAGGAAACCGTATTTCTGGAGCTGTTCTTCAGGATGGGGCAACGTGGTTTCGGATTTATAATATACATTTTTAATCCGTCCGCCGGATATTTGCAGCAATACATCGGCGATGGTGTTTCTGACCAAATGCATGCCGTAGGAGTGAGCCTGCATGACGGCGGTCTCGCCATAAACATCTATGACCAATCCCGGAAGACGGTCGCCCTCGCCATGAATGAGACGGAAGATGTTACCCGGCGCGTCCTGCGCAGTCAGGCCCAACGCTTCGCGCAGCCGCCATGCTTCGCCTAACCGTTGCCGCCAAAATTCATCGTTTATTTCGCACGGCGTGAAAGATAGAATCCGGATGGCAATAGAACCATGCTGGAAATGTCCTATTGCGAGGAATTTTCCTTCTGCGTCTACTACTTGTACAAGTTCGCCTTCTTTGATGTCGGTTGACATACGGGAGATGGCCCCAGAGAAAATCCACGGGTGAAAGCGCTTGATGCTATCGGTTTTACCTTTCAACAGTTGGATGGTCTTCAGCATAGAGTGGATGGCTAAGATTTAGGTAATGAAAACAGGTTACTTGGGATGGGGTTATGACGGCATGGGCGCGGCGTCCTTTACTACTACAAAATTGCGTTGATCTTTAAGCCGCCCCATTTCCTCATACAGATCAATGCAGGCGAAGGCGTCGGTAGCGGCGTAGATTTGCTGGGATTCGCTGAGAACATCCGCTTCCCAGTTGGACAGTCGGGCGCTTTTGGAGATGCGTCTGTGAAACAGGTTCGCATATAATTTCTGGAGGCTCCGGTCCTCTATACCTAACTCTGCCGCACAGTTTTGCAGGTCGATAAATCCCCGGGGTGTAAAATTCCGGCGGCGTTGCAGCGCGCGGAAATCATCGCTCAGAGAAAGTCCGATTTTGCGGATACGCTCATCGGAAAGGAAATCAACGACGCAGTCTGGCAGTCCAATTCGGCATAGCCGGAAGAGAAAGCAAACATTTTTTCCCGACAATTGGAGTAAGGCTACCTGATGGCCTTTCCCAGGCCGGAATGATGGACGGGTCTCGGTATCAAATCCTACTAAATTCATTGTGCGCAGGGCACCTATGGCTTTATTTGCGTCTGTTTCTCCGCAGACTACAACAATCCGTCCGTTAAACGTGAAACGGGGTAATTCAGCAATAAACGCTTTGTCTGTGCGTGAAAATATTTCTCTTTCCACTTTTTCAGTTGTATGGTATGTTGGTGGCAATATCTTGTGGTTTCATTGCCGTATGGTTGTGAATGCGAGACCAAAGCTGTAATGACTGGGGACCGGCTAAGTTTCTATTCGGAGAAATCTGATGTTTCTTCGCCGTAGCTGGCTGCATGTATCGCCCGTAAAGCGGACAAAACTTTAGGCCCCCATTCGTTCCCGAAACTTGATACGACTTCGGAGAGGACGTTTGCCATCGGTTCTTCAGCTCCGAGTCTAAATGCCTCAGCCAGTTCACGCAGTGCTTGGTACAAGTCGGCTAGGTCTTCGCTAATCCAATGGGCTACAGGTCCATCGGCTATTGTCCATTCATTATGGTTTGATGGAATGTCCAAATATGCGTCGGTTTCATCTAAAAGTCGGGCAACGGACTGACGTACAAACTCGTAGTCGCTTTCTCCTATGCGTCGTACTTCTTCGTCTGATACTCCGGCCGGAACGTTATTGATCAATGCGGCTTTCAGATATAACATAGACAACATCACTTGCAATGTTTTCATAAAATGCGAGCGATCTGTTTCGTTACATTGCTCCAAAGCCCTACAGAACTCGGCGCTTATCCGCACGAAGTCCAATATCGGACGTTCGTAAAGGTATTTCAATTCTTGAGGTGTGGACATAGGTGCAAAGTTACAAAAAAATCATACAAGGTCGTGATTTCTCCGAGGCCTCTCTGACTTTTATAGCCTGAAGTATTACGTTGAATCAGAGGGTACGAGGGCTTAAGTCGTTTTGTATCTGCATAAAAAAGAGCGGCAGGAGGCCTTATGGCCTTGCCGCTCTTTCTATTTATGAAAGTTTTTATTGCATGGATCCGCCTACGATGTCAAGCAATTCTGTCGTAATGGCTTGCTGGCGAGTCTTGTTGTATGTCAGTGTCAGGTCTCGGAGTAGCTCGTCGGCGTTATCTGTGGCGACTTGCATGGCAACAACTCGAGCTGCGTGTTCACTGGCTAAACTGTCCAGCATGGCTGCGTACAATTTGAGATGAAGCGACTTCGGGACCAATTCAGAGAACAGATCCTCTATGGACGGCTCAAAGATGTAGTTCAGTCTTGAAACTTCTGTCTCCTTAGCGCCGTCGGCATCTCGCGTTACGTCGATTGGCAGGTATTTCTCTTCAATAAGGAGTTGTGAGGCTGTGTTCTTGAAATGGTGATAGATCAATTTGACTTCATCAATATCCTCTTGCACGTAGAGTCCCATTAATTCTTCCGCAACGTTCATCACAGACGCGTAGCGGGGATGGTCCAGAAGATTGCTCTTATTCCTCATTTCGGTGGCTGGGCCAAGCACCTTTTTTATGGACTCTTCGGCCTTCTTTCCAAAGACATAGACATACTGGACAGATACACCCTTATCCTCATATTCTTTTATGGATTGAATGGCAGATTTGATGGCATTGCTGTTAAAGCCTCCGCACAAACTGGAGTTCGACGTGAAAATAACAACAGCCGCCTGTTTGACCTCCCGCTTGGTAGAAAATGGAGACGATATGTCCCCGGTTGCCCCACTTAGGAAAGAGGCCATAATCCGATTCAGTCCTTTTTCGTAGGGCAACATACTCCCTATAGCTTGCTGGGCCTTATGGAGTTTAGCTGAAGCCACCATTTTCATAGCACTTGTAATTTTTCGAGTGCTATTGACTGAGGCGATTCTTGTTTTTACTTCTTTCAGTGAAGGCATATTTTACTTTTTATTTAAACTGGCCTGCGAGATCTGCTGCTACTTTTTCTATAATTTTAGTCGCGTCCTCGTCTAATATTCCTTGTTGCAAGCTGTCCAAGGTGATTGAGTAGTTTGTCCGCATTACCTGCAGGAAGTGTTCCTGGAAGTCTTGCACTTTATCCAAGGGGACATCGCGCAGTAGGCCGTGCGTACCGCAATACAGGATGGCGACTTGCTCAGCGACGGGCATGGGCGAGTACTGCTTTTGAATAAGCAGCTCATTGTTCTTACGTCCGCGGTCCAGCGTCATCGCCGTTACAGGGTCCATGTCCGAGGAGAATTTGGAGAAAGATTCCAACTCTCTATATTGGGCCTGATCCAGCTTCAAGGTACCGGCCACTTTTTTCATGCTTTTAATCTGGGCAGCGCCACCGACGCGGCTGACAGAGATACCGACGTCAATAGCCGGCCGGAAACCTTGGTTGAACAGGTTCGTATCCAGGTAAATCTGACCGTCTGTAATAGAGATGACATTGGTCGGAATATAAGCCGATACATCGCCGGCTTGTGTCTCGATAATCGGTAAGGCCGTCAGCGATCCTCCTCCAACGACTTTTCCCACCATGCAAGCTGGCAGATCGTTCATTTTTTCAGCTACTTCCGTCTGTGCATTGATTTTGGCAGCGCGCTCAAGTAGACGTGAGTGCAGGTAAAACACGTCTCCAGGATAGGCCTCACGTCCGGAAGGACGTCGCAGGATAAGGGAGACTTCACGGTACGCCACAGCCTGTTTGGACAAATCATCGTAGACAACTAATGCGTGTTTGCCGCGATCACGAAAATACTCTCCGATAGCGGCGCCAGCAAAAGGTGCAAAGTATTGAAGTGCCGCAGGTTCGGCAGCGGTAGCTGATACGACAATGGTATAGGGCATAGCTCCGTGTTCCTTGAGCGTATTGACTATGGTCGCTACGGTTGAAGCCTTTTGTCCTATAGCTACATAAATGCAATATACGGGATCGCCTTTCGCGTAATTATCTTTTTGGTTGATAATTGTATCAATAGCTATGGCAGTCTTGCCTGTTTGACGGTCGCCGATAATCAGCTCTCGCTGTCCTCTGCCGATAGGGATCATTGAGTCAACGGCCTTGAGCCCTGTTTGAAGGGCCTGACTTACAGGCTGGCGGTAAATTACGCCCGGCGCTTTGCGGTCAAGCGGCATGAGGAACTTTTCTCCTTTAATCTCGGGACCTCCATCAATAGGACGTCCGAGGGGGTTGATGACGCGTCCCAGCATATCATCGCTTACGTCGATTGAAGCGACTTTGCCTGTTCGCTTCACGCTTTGCCCTTCTTTAATGCCTTCGGAAGGCCCCAGCAACACAACGCCGACATTGTCCTCCTCAAGGTTCATGGCTACGCCCATTACGCCGTCTTCGAACTCGACCAATTCGTTCTCAGTCACGTTTGTTAGTCCGTAAACACGAGCAACGCCATCGCCGATTGTCAGGACAACACCGACTTCTTCAAATTTTACCTCTGTATTTATGTCCTCCAACTGTTTGAGTAAAACAGCAGAGACTTCACTTGGCTTGATATTGTTTGACATACGTTTTTTTGAACTGATATTTTGAGCCCGGATTTAGTATAAACCTTTATTGGGCCACGAGGACTTTTAGACTTTGAGCGAGCGCTGTAACTTGTCGAGTCGTGTGCGGAGAGATGCATCGTAACGGTACGTGTCATATTGCAGAATGAATCCGCCTCCGATGTGCTTGTCCACTTCTAACTCTAAATCCACAGCCTGTCGGGTTTGTTCCTGTACAAATGTCTGCAGACGTTTTAGGAGGTCTTTGTTGGCGGCTATCGGAAGAATAACTTTCCCCTTGACGATGTGCTTATGCTTGCAGTACAACGAAATGTAGGAGTTGGCGATAAAGGACATCATATCTGTGCGGCGGTGCTTTACGACCACGGCTATGAACTGGCGCGTTGATGTGGAAAGGTTGCCCTTTTTCTCTGACTGACAAGTCTTCTCTAGAATGTTACGTATCTGTGAAGCGGTCACAGTCGGATTACTCAGTGCAGCCCGGAGCGGGTTTATGTCAATAAGAGCTTGGCGTAGCCGGCACATTTCCTTATAAACGCGATCCTCCTCTTCATTTTTAGATGCAAAGGCGAACAGCGCTTTGGCATAGCGGGCAGAGATGATACCTATATCCATACCTTCACTGATTAATTTTTCGTCATATCATTCAGCATGTTGTTGATGAGCTTTTCTTGTTCACTGTCGCTTTCAAGTTTTTTGCGCAACAGCCTTTCAGCAACACGGATAGATAAATCTACGACTGTAGAACGGATTTCCTGTAAAGCGTTTTCTTTTTCTGCTGCAATTTGCGCTTGCGCTTCGAGCAGGATTTTATGCCCTTCTTCCTGCGCTTTGTCGCGCGCCTCTTTGATTATACTGTCACGCGTCGCCATCGCCTCCTTGAGAATTTGGGCCTGCTTTTCGTGGGCCGTTCTCAATATTGCTTCGCTCTCCGACTTGATATTGGCCAGCTTTTCATTGGCTTCTCTCGCATTTTTCAGTGATTCATCAATGAATTTTTTTCGTTCCTCCACCATTTTGACAATAACGGGGAAGCCGTATTTACCCACTAAGATGAATACGATGAGAAATGCCAGCAGCATCCAAAAAAGCAGCCCGAAGTCGGGACTCATTATGGATGGCAAGTTTTGCATAGACTACTACTTGATTATAAAAGTGAGTCGGTTGGATTAGAGGAATAAGCAGAGCAGGCAAACCACTACAGCGAACAGAGCCACACCTTCTACCAAGGCTGCGACAAGAATCATATTCGACCTGATTTCGCTTGTGGATTCCGGCTGGCGGGCGATGGCCTCCATTGCGGAGCTACCGATGTGGCCGATACCGATACCGGCACCTATGGCTGCGACTCCTGCGCCCAAACCTGCGCCTAATTTCGCGATTCCTGCGGCTTCTAATAATGCGAGTAATAACATAGCTGTAAGTTTTTAATGTTGTTGATTATTTGTCGGTTTATTTCTTTTCTGCTTTGGGTGCTGTGTGTGCCAAGCCTATGAAGACCGCACTCAGCATAGTGAATACGTATGCTTGGATAAAGGCTACCAGCAGTTCCAGCGCATTCATGAAAATCATCAGGACGAAACTGACCAGCGACAATGATGCGCTGATGGCTACTCCTAATTGGTACGTAATGAAGATTACGCACGTGAGCGCCAGAATCGTGGCATGACCGCCTACCATATTGGCAAATAGACGAATCATGAGCGCGAATGGCTTCGTGAATACGCCGAAGAACTCTATGATAGGCATCAAGGGGATAGGGGCCTTCAAGAAGGTCGGAACTTCCGGCCAAAATATATCTTTCCAATAATGCTTATCGCCAAATAGGTTGATAGCCAAGAAAGTACAGATAGCCAGGAAGAACGTAATCGTAATGTTACCCGTCACATTTGCCCCACCGGGGAATATGGGCAATAGTCCCAGTAGATTCGTGATAAAGATGAAGAAAAAGGCGGTCAGCAGGAACGGCGTGTAAGGCTTGTAGTGGGCCTCTCCTACGCTGGGCTTAATGACATCGTTCACGATAGACATGACGAACATCTCTATCAGGCCGACAAAACCTTTTGGCGCGTCGCCGTTTTCAGGCTGTTTCCGATACCACCTTGCGCAACCTATGAATATCAGGAGCATCAAGGCTACCACAATCCATATTTGCACGACATCCTTCGTAATGGAAATGTCTAATGGCCGGACAATCTTTCCGTCCTGCAATTTCTCGTAGATCTTTCCCGTTCCCTCCTCGTCAATGAAAAAATTCTGGTACGTCTTACTCTCGCTCAACCGTGAAGAACAGAATATGTGCCAACCCGTTTCTTGGCTTTTAACAATGATGGGGAGCGGAATCGAGATGTGCGTTTTACCCCATGTCGTAATATGCCATTCATAGGCATCGCTCATGTGGCCGAGGATGATTTCCTTTACGTCAACCTCGCTTTCACCATCCTTAGCCTGTGCTGTTGCCGGCGTAATTGAAAACCAGCTTAGCACTGCTATAAGAAGGATGCTGCAATATGATGCGTACCGTTTCATGTTTTTGTTACCGTGCTTTTTCCTTGCTGATGATGTAGAAACTCATGTAGACGACGGTTGCTATGTAATATACGAGCAAGTTTGCCGCGAACATGATGATACCTTCCTTGTGGAGCAAGCCATATAGGACGAGAATGAACAGGCTTAGTATCAGCCTTATCATTTTTGTGGTCAGATAGTAAACGGGCAGCCGCTTGGGATTTCTAACCAATAGGCTTTTGTGGATTTGTATGGCTACATAGCTGTAGGCGAAGTAGAAAACTGCCAATGCCGCAATAGGCAATGCCTGCATTCGTGCCTCACTTCCGGAGATGAGAATTTCCATCCCGTAAAGTATGGGGCCTAAGAGGCAGTAGATTAGTGCCAATAGGGCAATGACTTTCCTTGTTCTCATGGTTCTTGCATTTTACCTGCGTTATACCTCTACGCAGACAAACACTTCGTCGCGGGCTACTTCGATAAATCCGCCTTTGATGTCGATAACTGTAACGTTTTCGCCCTTGCAATGGATTTGCCCGTTCGTCAGGCTTGAAATGATGGGAGCATGATGCCGCAGGACTTCAAAGCGTCCCTTGGCCCCCGGCACGCTTATGCTGATGGCATCACCTGCGAAGAGGGTCCGCTCCGGAGATACGATGGTCACTTTCATGGTCTCTGCAGTTTTTCAGTTAGACGCCCTGCGCTCTCGACATCAACATCTTGCCCTTCGCGATGGCATCGTCTATGGTACCGACATTCAAGAAGGCCTGTTCCGGCAGGTCGTCCACCTCCCCGTCCAGGATCATGTTGAATCCGCGGATGCATTCTTCGATGGGTACCATCGTGCCAGGCACACCGGTAAACTTCTCTGCCACTGTGAATGGCTGGCTTAGGAAGCGCTGCACGCGGCGGGCGCGGTTCACCGTCAGCTTGTCTTCATCGGACAACTCGTCCATACCTAAGATGGCGATTATGTCCTGCAGCTCTTTATACTTCTGGAGAATCTGCTTCACACGCTGCGCGCATTCGTAGTGATCCTTGCCGATGACATTCGGATCGAGGATTCGCGAAGTGGAGTCGAGCGGGTCAACAGCCGGATAAATACCCAATTCTGTGATTTTACGGCTCAGCACGGTAGTCGCGTCCAAGTGCGTAAACGTGGTGGCAGGAGCGGGGTCGGTCAAGTCGTCAGCGGGCACGTAGACGGCTTGAATGGAGGTGATGGACCCGTTCTTCGTAGAAGTGATTCGCTCCTGCATTGCGCCCATCTCGCTGGCCAGCGTGGGTTGATAGCCCACGGCGGACGGCATACGTCCCAGCAATGCGGAAACCTCAGATCCGGCCTGCGTGAAGCGGAAGATGTTGTCAATGAAGAACAGAATGTCGCTTGCTTTGCCAGTCTTGGCTCCCGCATCCCGGAAGGACTCAGCGATTGTCAGACCAGACAGCGCGACAGACGCACGTGCACCAGGCGGTTCGTTCATCTGGCCATAGACCAATGTGGCTTGGCTCTTTTCCACCTCTGAGTAGTCCACTTTCGAAAGATCCCACTCGCCTTTCTCCATGGACTCTTCAAACTCTTTGCCATATTTAATGACGCCCGACTCAATCATTTCGCGCAGCAAGTCGTTGCCCTCGCGCGTACGCTCGCCGACGCCGGCAAACACCGAGAAGCCATCGTGGCCCTTGGCAATGTTATTGATCAGTTCCATGATGAGCACGGTCTTGCCCACACCGGCACCGCCGAACAGACCGACCTTACCACCTTTGGCATAAGGTTCCAGCAAATCGATCACCTTTATGCCCGTATAGAGTACTTCCGTACTGGTTTTCAGGTCTTCGAACTTTGGCGGTTCGCGGTGAATAGGGTAGGCGTCTGTTGCTTTGCTGAGCGGTTTCAAGCCATCAATACTTTCGCCTGTCACGTTCATCATGCGGCCTTTGATTTGCTCGCCGGTCGGCATGGTTATCGCTGAGCCCATGGCTCTTACTTCAAGGCCGCGCATCAGCCCGTCGGTGTTGTCCATCGCGACGGTACGGACCGTATCCTCTCCAATGTGCTGTTGCACCTCGAGGATAATTCTACGACCGTCCGGGTGCGTCAGCTCCAGCGCTTCGTGAATGTCGGGTAAGACGTCCTCAGCGTGCTTGCCATTTGTCTCAAAGAATACATCGACGACAGGCCCGATGATCTGTGAGATGTGCCCAATTTTCTCTTGAACGTTGCTCATTATATTGTGGCTTATTTTGTTGATGCAAAGATACTATTTTCGGCCAATCAGCTGTGTTGAATAATGTCAAATCGGTATAAATTAATTATACAGATCGGCATACGGAGCATAATTGTGGAAGTTTAGACCGGGTAGCAACCTCACGTGTCGAATCAGATGGACAGTTCATCCAGCACCCGGATCAGTTGTTTGTCCATTTCCTTGTGCTTACCCACAGCATCGATGAACGGTACGTAGACTACTTCGTTGTTCCGGACGCCCACCATGACATTCCGCTGTCCTTGGACGAGGGCTTGGATTGCGCCTACGCCTACACGACTGGCCAGAATGCGGTCGCGTGCGGAAGGGCTGCCGCCCCGTTGCAGGTGGCCAAGGATGGATACGCGCACATCAAATTGCGGGTATTCCTTGTTCACTCTGTCGGCATAGTAGATTGCGCCACATTTCGGACTCTCGCTCACAATGACGATGCAGCTTTTCTTGCTCTTTCGGATGCCGCGTTCCATGAATTTGATGAGCTGGTCGCTACCGGTTGAGTCTTCCGGGATGATGGCGGCCTCGGCTCCGGCGGCGATCGCGCTGTTCTGAGCCAGGAATCCCGCATCGCGGCCCATGACCTCCACGAAGAAAATGCGTTCATGCGAAGTGGCCGTGTCGCGGATTTTGTCCACGCACTGAGTGATGGTGTTCAGTGTGGTGTCGTACCCGATCGTGCTGTCTGTGCCATACAGGTCGTTATCTATTGTGCCGGGAAGTCCGATACAGGGAAAATCGTATTCTTCCGCCAACTTCATTGCGCCTGTCAGCGATCCGTTTCCCCCGATGACGACCAGCGCGTCGATGCCTTCCTTGCGTAGGTTTTCGTAGGCCTGACGCCGGCCTTCGGGAGTCTCGAACTCCTTGCAGCGGGCCGTGCGAAGGATTGTTCCGCCTGTCTGGATGATGTTGCTGACATCCTCGGTCGTGAAGGTTTTCATTTCATCGTTGATCAGGCCATAGTAGCCGCGGTATATACCTTTTATCTTGAAACCATTGCAGATGCCGCTACGAGTTACAGAACGAATTGCGGCGTTCATTCCCGGAGCGTCGCCACCGGAAGTCAAGACTCCTACACATCTAATTTTTCCCATTTCCGTTTTGTTTTTAGATTCTGTTTAGTTTGTGTAATTTGTAATGAGGTAAAAAATTATGGCACCGACGGCCCATCCTGCCAGAATTTTACCAGAGAAATGGCGGATGTACCAGCGGAGAGATACGTTCTCCATTTTCATCAGTGCGAGACCGGCCATTGTGCCGATGGAAAAAAGTGAACTGCCTATGGCAGAGGAATAGCTGAGCAAGGGCCAGAAAATGCCGTCCTGCCCGAAGTGGCCTTCAAGTTCCGGGTGGGCGTATATCAAGTCCGGCGAGAAGAGTGAAACGTTTCCAATAATGACGGCGACATTGTTGAAAATGCTGGAGAGCAATCCCATGAACGCACCTATTATATATATATTGTTCAGGCTGGACAGGCTCCAGTTGAAGAACCTTTCCAGCGTGCCGGTCTCGTTGATTGCGCCCAGCGCCAGCGTGATGCCGATGAAGAAGAGGATGTTTTGGATGTTGATGTATTGCAGGGCGATAGGCTGGCGTTTGCGTATCATTTTGTCGCTGCCCAGCAACGAGCGGTTGCAGAGCTCGTTGACTATCCATAATAGGGAGAGTATGCAGAGTGCTCCCAGGAAGGGGGGGAGCATGGTGATGCGGTGGAAGGTCGGGATGAACCAAAGTCCTCCGATGCCGACGATGAGCATTAGCAGGCGCTGCGCACGGGTGAGAACCGTGTCGTCACCCCGGTAGGGCGGGGCGACGTGTACCCATTCCAGCCGCCTCGGCAGTTTTCTGGAAATCAGGACCAGTGTAGTCAGCAGCGCAGCGATGCAGGGTAAAATCAGCAGGCGGGCGTAAGGCGTCGGCGTGACCAAGCCGTTCACCCAGAGCGTGAGGCTTGTGACGTCACCGATTACCGTGAAAGCTCCGCCGCAATTGGCCGCAAGGACAATGACGGAGCCCAGCAGCATGCGCTGCCTTTCGTTCGCTATCATGGTGTGCATGATGGCAAGCATCAGGCACACTGTGGTCAGATTGTCCAGGTTGGCCGAGAGCAAGAATGTGATGCCTGCCAGTGTCCATAAATATCTTCGGGAATCGCGCGTCCGCAGCCACTCTTGAATGAAGTCGAAACATCCATTATTGTTCAAGACTTCAACGATGGTCATCGTCCCAATCAGGAACAGCACCACGCCAGCGGCATTAGTCAAATAGGGTAGGAATACGGAATTGGCTATAAAGTCCTTGACGGAGTGAGTGTCAACCGCGTTTTTGGTCAAGTAGGAAAGGAAGTCTACGGGGTGTTCTGTAATGATGAATTCTGTGCCGTAACCAATATAAAGCAACCAGCAGCAAACGCCCATAAACATAGCAACAGCTGCCTTATTTATGCGATTAACATTTTCTGTTGCTATTAGTAATAGTCCGATGATAAAGATTGCTATTATAATATAAACAGCCATAATCCATACTCGGTTGTGTGAGCGGCAAACGGGACTCGAACCCGCGACCCTTGGCTTGGGAAGCCAATGCTCTACCAACTGAGCTACTGCCGCGTGAAATCGAATGCAAATATAGATATATTATTTAATTCAGCCAATAGTAGACACCATCTTTTTCTCTTATTCGAGCTAAAAAAGGCACTTTTCTAGCGGAATAGACGTTCTTCTCTATCGGGGCAATTTCCGTATAGCTGTGGCGGCTTGTCCCGGTGCGTTTGCCGTCAAGGTCCGGCATCGCGGGCGGTGTCCGGGCGTGTGGTGATATGGCATACGGGGAAGACTTGCAGGAGTCTGTCGCGAAGGTTATCGCCCACTGCTGATTTCCGACGTGCCGCGTGGCGGCAGTCCATAAAATCCTGCTGATTGTTCGGCATGGCGGCGGGTGTCGCATTCGTTCCTTGTGTGTGGTCTGAGCCTTCTCATCGCGCATGTTGGGCGGTCTGGCCCGGAGGTGATTTTCGGGGATAAAAAAGTTGCCCCGTTTCACAACCGGACAACTTTAAGTTTTCAACAGGTATTAGCTCTTAAGGTAAAAAGATTGTTTTTAGGATAACACTGCAAAAGTCGTCTTTTTTTTTCACCTGACCAAATTATACGGGGTTATAAGTAACATAAATTCCAAGATGTATGGTTAATTTTTGGAAGGGCGCCCCCTTGGTAAGGCCTGTTATGGGATTAACACCGTTCTTAGATGCGGTCCAGGACGATTTTTATCAGGTTGTCTATGGTGTTGGTGTAGTTGGCGCGTGCCTTGTGCGTCACGCGGTTGGCAATGACCATGCAGCAAGTCGTCGCCTTGTGGCCCAGCAGCAGGGAAAGGCCTGCCAAGGCGCTGCTCTCCATTTCGAAGTTTGTTATGCTGAGTCCCTCGTAGCGGAAGGCGGCGATTTTCTGCTGCATGTCGGGGTCGGCAAGGTTGAGGCGCAGGCTGCGTCCTTGCGGGCCGAAGAATCCGCCGCAGGCCACAGTGATACCTCGCACCATGTCGTCGCCTGCGATGCGGCGGCTGAGTTCGGGGTCTGCCGCTGCGGCGTAGGGGTGTGCAATGCACTGATTGCCTTTCCAGCCCATGTGGCGGACAAACATTTCTTCCAGAACCAGGTTGCATACATTGTCGCGGCCGGCGTAGAAGTTGAGCAGGCCATCAAAACCGATACTCACGGCGCTATTGATAAAGGTGCCTTCCGGCGTTTCGGGTTGTAGTCCGCCGCAAGTACCGATGCGTACGAGCTCCAGCTGTTGCAGGTCGTCCTTCTCTTGCCGGGTATGGAGGTCTATGTTGACCAGCGCGTCCAGTTCATTGAGCACAATGTCGATGTTGTCGCATCCTATGCCGGTGGAAAGCACCGTCAGCCTTTTTCCGTTATAGGTCCCGGTGATGGTGTGGAATTCCCGATTTTGCACTTCGCAATCCTTCGTATCGAAATGTGAGGCCACCAAACTGACTCGTTGAGGGTCGCCGACGAGGATTATCTTGTGGGCAATCTGCTCCGGGTGAAGGTGCAGGTGGAAAATGCTGCCGTCAGCATTCTGTATCAATTCGGAGTCTGCAATTACTTTTTTCATGACAGCTGTTTTGAAAATATGCGGGGACAGTCTGTACTTGGCTGTCCCTGTGTGTTATTGCAATTCTACTTTCCGGATTTCTTTTGCCAGTGCGGCAATTTCTTCTTCCAGCTGCCGCACCAATGGTTCCAGGCGAAGTATCTGGTCGCGGATGGTGGAGCCGGGCTGCTCGTGGTATTGCACGCGTAGCGTGTCCAGTTGCCGGGCCGTGGCTTTCAGTTTTTCATTTTTTTCCATCCAGTTGGCCGCCATTTCCCGCGCCCGTGCCTGGCGGAACTGCGACAGGGAGGTGTACACGTATGCGTCGTTGATGACAAACCGGAATTTGCCGTTGGAGTCGTCATCCGACTCTTGCCCGATGTTTTTCAGGCGTTCCAGTGCGGCGGCTATTTCTGTGTTCTTCTGGGCCTGGCTTTCCTTGATGGAGCGGATTTGTGCGGCGGCGCGGATTTGTTCCTCGTTGTCGTCGGTCCGTTCGAATATCTCGCGCGACGGACTGGGGATGAACCGGTAAATGCAGACCGTGTCCGCAGGCTGATTGCGGTCTGTGACAAACCAGCCGATTTGGGCTTGTTCGTCCACGACATACAAATAGTCGTTGGCGGGCGAGTTGAACGGCATACCGATGTTTTCAGGTTGCAGGTATTGCTGCGTCTCCGTGTTGTAGCGGGTGACGAAGATGTCGTATCCTCCAAGGCTCTTCTCGCCTTGTGCTGCATAGTAAAGCGTCATGCCGTCGGGCATGAGATATGGGAAATCCTGGATGGAGTCGTTATCCAGACCGGGCAGGGGCTCGGGCCTGCTCCAGCTGTTGGCCAAGCGGTCCGAGGCATACAGGCGCGAATGTCCCGTCTTGTCGGGGATTGAAAAAATGATGCGGTCCTCCAGTTCGTTCTGATATGCGGAAATGCCCGTTCTGACAGAAGACAGGGATTCCAGCAAGCGTGACGGCACGTCCACTTTGCCGCAGCCCTCGCTCAGGTGAAAGCGGGACAGGAAGAGCTTGCGGGGTACCGTTATACTGTCGATGAATACGACCTTTTCCGTACCGCTCAGCATGTTGGCCCCCAACTGCGCTTGATGCAACTGGGCCTCGAGGGCGGCCGTGGGTTTCTTTTTCCGCTGCGCGGTGGTCAGCTCCTTTTGCAGAACATTGATAGCTTCATCAAATTTGTATTCATTAATGAGTTGTCCGGCCCGTTCGCTGCCTTTTTCTCTTTGTCCGTTTGCAGTTTGTCCCCACATCGTGGCCTGGGATAAGCTGAGCACCAGGATTGGTAACAGGTAATGTATTTTCATTCTCTTGCTTTGTTCTCTGTTATTCTTGGCTCAAAAGTACGGATTTTTTTTGAAGACCCCAAGTAGTAATTGTATTTTATGTACTTTTGCAATATAAATTCTGATTCATGACAAGGAAAAGTTTTATTCGGGCATTGTGCATTTGCCTCTTCGGACTTGCGTCGGGCAGTATAAATCTTAAGGGGCAGACGGCAGGCACAGCGCAAGATGTCAGTCGCCATATCGTAACGTCCGGAGAGACGTTATATCAGTTGTCGCGGAAGTTCGGCGTGACGCAGGAGCAGATCATTGCGCTGAATCCTGGACTGACCGCCCAGAATCTGCGCGTCGGGCAGGAAGTACTGATACCCGTGAAGGGACAGGGCAGTAAAGTTACGCACAGGGTGCAAAAGAAGGAAACGCTCTGGAGCATATCCCAGGCTTACGGTGTCACGCTTGAAGAGCTTGTCGCCGCAAACCCGCAAACGCAAGTCGCAGGGTTTGAACTCAAGGACGGCGACACGTTGGCCATTCCTCTTCGTTCGGGCACGGGGGCTGAAGAAAAGGCTGCCGTGGGTTATAACGTCCTGCGTCTGGGCGTCGTTTTGCCGTTCAAGTCTGGCGGAGCCGAGGCCGGGCGGTGCACGGAGTTCTTCCGGGGATTCCTTATGGCGGTCGAGGAGGTGAAGAATCAAGGGAAGGACGTACTCCTTTATGTGTATAACGAGCCTGCCGGTGCGGGTTTCGACAGTCTGCTGCCCCGCTTGAAGCAGCACCCTGTACAAATGATCGTCGGCCCGCTATACCCGGCCCATTTCGATAAGATGGCCGCTTTCTGCAAGGACAACGACATCAAGTGTCTTGTCCCCTTCTCTTCGAAAGTGGACGCCGTGTATTCGACTCCTGAATTGTTCTTGCTCAACGCCCCCGACCGCAGCAAGGCCGAAAATGCAGTCACCCTGATGCAGAATGTGTTCAAGCCGGCGCAGACGAAGGTCGTCCTGTTGCCCACGGCAGACAGTGACGAAAGGACTTTCGTCGCTCAGGTACGTCAGAGACTCCTGGAAAAGGGTTATGTCATTACGGAGCTTCCGGCCAACTATACCCAGAGCCAGGTGCTGAACGGGTTGGACAACAATAAACTCACGCTGTTCCTGCCGACAAGTTCCAGCCGGGCAAGCGCGATAAAGGTGTTCAACGAACTGAAGCAAGTGCGTGCGGCCCTGCCCGACAGTAAGATGGCCGTTCTCGGCTATACGGAATGGCTCGACCTGGCGAATGAATATCAGAACGACTTGTTCGCGATAGATACGTATGTACTGTCGAACCATTATTATAATGCCTACGATGCCGCTACCCGGAAGTTCGAGCAGACCTATGCTTCGTGGTTTCATCAGCCCTTGTTGCAGGTCAGCCCGCGCATGGCCCTGCTGGGGTACGATGCCGGGAAATATATTATGGGAGGGCTTTTGCAGTATGGGGACCATTTCGGGATTCAGGACATCACGGTGCCGCATTACCAGAGTGCCATCCGTTTCGTCCGCTCCGACGGAGTGTCCGGCGGATACGTAAACGGGAATATCCTCTTCATCCACTACCGCACAGACCGTACCATCGAAAAATTGGAAATGCAGTAATTCACCCCGCAAGTCTATAATTTGTCATGAGGTTGTTTCGGCTCTTGTTGTCCATTCTGTGTCTTATTCCTGCGATTACGGCTCACGCTCAAGTGGGTGAAAGCCGTCGCGGAATAGCTGTCGGCGTGAATGGAGGACTTTCCATGAACAAGATTTCTTTTGACCCCACCATCAAACAGGCGTACCACCTGGGACCGTCGTTCGGACTGACATTCCGGTTTTCCAGTGAAAAATACCTGAGCGCCGTATGCGCGTTACAGTTGGAAGTGAATTATGCCCGTCTGGGGTGGAAGGAAAACGTGCTCAACAGTGCCGACGAGCCGTTGCCCGATACGTATCAGCGCGACCAGGACTATATCCAAATGCCGTTTTTGGCGCGTCTGGCGTGGGGCAGGGAAGAGCGCGGCTTTATGTTTTACTTTATGGTCGGTCCGCAGATCGGTTACTGCTTGGGAGAGAGCAGTCGCCGCAGCGAGGTCTGGACGACCAACGCCGCTGGACAGCCCGACCGCCCCGGCGACCTGTACGCCCAGTACGACATGCCCGTATACCACAAGTTCGACTATGGCATAACCGGGGCGTTGGGCGTGGAGCTGAACACCAAAATCGGCCACTTCGATTTGGACGGGAGATATTACTACGGTTTGAGCGACATTTATCCCAACGGGAAAAGCGATGTCTTTGCGCGTTCCAATCATGGCACGATTTCTGTCCGCGTGAGCTATCTGATTGACATTCGTAAGGAGAAACGTTGAAAATGCCGGCAGGGGCGGATCCTTGCCACGGATACCGGGAGGCAGGAGAGTAAAAATGCAGAAACGGGCGCAGCAAGTCGCAGTGCCCGTTTCTTTATTTCTTTTGTGAGCCGGGGATAGAGTTTCTCACGCTTCACAATAATCTGCGCTGTTTGCGTGTTGTACTAATCGAGATCTACCACCGTGATTCCTGCGCCGCCGAACTGAACGTGCTCGTCGCGGAAGTCGCGTACACCGGGCACACTGGCAAGGTAGTTGCGCACCGCTTCCCGAAGGGCACCGGTGCCGGTGCCGTGGAGAATGCGCACGCGGGGCTGTCCCAGCTGTATGGCATCGTCTATGTAGCGCGCCAGGACCGGTAGCGCTTCGTCGACATGCTGGCCGCGGATGTCTATGTCTGGGTGGAAACGCTGTTGTGCCGCGTGCAGGGCCGCTGAGATTGTCGGCGCGTTCGGGCTTGGCGCGGATGGAGTGGGAGAGGGAGCCGTGGCAGGGCGCAGGCGGCTTAATTCTACGCGCGCCGTCATGGATCCGTATTGCACGTAGGCCCGTTTCCCTTCGATCCGGACAATTTGCCCTACCGTGTTCTGTCCGTCAATGTGTACGGTGTCGCCGGCTTGCAGAGCCCGTGGCTTCTCCGCGGCTTTCCCGGGTTGCTTATCGGGCGTCCCGGCCGCCGCGTTGGCGCGGCGCTCCTTCCGCCTTTCGGCTCTGCGGCGAATCTGTTCTATTTTCCTTGCGATTGCCGCATCTTGTTCTTCGGCGGATGCCAGGCTCTGCTTGTAGGACTCCAGTCGGGCGCGTGCTTTCTGGGTGGTTTCGCGCTCGGCTTGTGCCTCTTTTATCTGGCGGATCGTGTTTTCTATCTGCGCGTTGCTTTGTCGGAGCATTTCCTGGGCCTCAGCTTTGGCTTGTGCGATGATTTCGCGTCTCTGAGCCTGCAGCGTCTCCATGTCATGCTGGTAGCGCGCCATGTTCTCTTGCAACTGCTTTTCCTGGTTGCGGATATTCTTCCGTTTGTTCTCCCAGTAAGCCTTGTCGCGGTTGATGTCCTGGACGTATTTGTCCGTCTGGATATATTCCGCGCCCGCTATCTGAGTCGCCGCGTCGATGACGTCGGCGGGCAGTCCGATTTTTCGGGCAATTTCGATGGCAAACGAGCTGCCGGGCGTGCCGATTTGCAGGCGGAAGAGGGGTTGCATGTTGGCCCGGTCGTAGAGCATGGCGCCGTTCACCACTGCGGAGTGCGCCTGCGCGTATTGCTTCAGGTTCTGGTAGTGCGTCGTGATAATTCCGCTGACCTGTTTCTGGACCAGCCTGTCCAGCACGGCCTCGGCTATCGCTCCGCCAATGAGCGGCTCCGTCCCGCTGCCAAATTCGTCTATCAGCAGCAGGCTGCGGGCCGACCCCGACTTCATCATCTGCTTCATGTTCTGCAAGTGCCCGGAGTACGTACTCAATTCGTCTTCCAGACTTTGCTCGTCGCCGATGTCAATGAATATATCCTCGAAAATGCCCATGACGGAGTCTTCGCGCAGCGGCACGGGCATGCCGCACTGCATCATGTACTGCAGGAGGCCCACAGTCTTTAGGCAAACGGACTTGCCGCCCGCGTTGGGGCCCGAAATCAGTAGAATCCGCTGCCCGTCGCGCAGGTTTATGTCCAGCGGCACGACCTGTTTGCCGTGTTTCTCGAGCGACTGGCGCAGCAGCGGATGGATCGCCGCGTGCCACTTTATTAAGGGGACGTCCTCCACTTCCGGAATGATGGACTGGAACTGGGCCGAGAACACGGTTAAGGCCCGGAGGTAGTCAATGTGGGCCAAATAATGCAGCGACTTCAGCATCTCCGTCACGTGCGGGCGGACGGCTGCTGTGATTTCGTGCAGGATGCGGATGATTTCGCGTTGCTCCTCCGCTTTCAGCTCCCGCACGCGGTTGTTCGCTTCCACCACGGCCGCCGGCTCTATGAACACCGTTTTACCCGTGGCGGACTCGTCGTGTATGATGCCCTTGATCTTCCGTTTGGCCGACGGACTGACGGGGATCACCATACGCCCGTCGCGCACGGTGGGCGAGACGTCGCGCTCTATGTAGCCTGCCGTGCGCGCCTCGTTCACGATGGTGCGTAGCACATGTGAGATGTTTCTTGAGGCCTGCTCAAGCTGCTGCCGGATGGCCTGTAGCTGCTCCGAGGCCGTGTCCTTCATCTTCCCGTATTTGTTGAGGATGTTGTCTATCTGCCGGACGATGTCCGGAAACACGGCGACATCGTGGCTCATCCGGCAGAGCGCCGGGTAGGGGTTGCCCTCCTTCCCGGTCGCGGACTCCTCCTCGCAGCGGCGGAAGTAAGCCACCAGGTCGGCGACCGACTTCAAGGAGCGCATCAGGTCGTACAGCTCCAGCTCCTCCATGTAGGTGCGTTCAGGACGGATGCGCAGCAAGGCGTGGCGCACGTCGAAGAAATTGCTCTCGCACACGTCGTCGGCTGTCTCCATGAAGGATTTGAACTCGCCAGCCTGGGCAAGCGCCTCTTTCACGCCTGCGTAGTCCGGCATGAACTTGAGCTGATTGTCTATCCACTCCGTGCCCAGAGTGGAAATACATCGCCCCTTCAGGAGCGTCCGTATGGTGTCAAAGCCTATTTTCTGTTCAAAGTTGTTCGGATAAATCATGTTATTGTTAAATGTTAAAGAAACCGGCGGCATGGGCCACGCCGCCGGTGTTCACTGTCGCTTCGCCGCCCCGCAGGGGCGTGTCCGTCAGGGTTCGGACTGATGCTCCGGCCGGAAAAGGTCGTTCACCGTCTTCACCGGGTTGAACGTCGTCAGCGGCACTTCCACGAACACCGTGTTCCAGTCGCTCATCGCGCCGTTCCACAGCCCCGGCCGCTCCAATGCCTTCAGGTCCCGTCCCTCCTTGCTCTTGTGGGAAATGAAGCCCGTGTTCCGGTCCACGTATTGCAGCAGGTTGAACTTCCGGCCCTGATAGTCCTTGATGCCACACACCAGGTCCACCGGGTTGAAATGCGTGCCCTGCTCGAAAAGTTGCCGCATTTCGGGGTTGTCCATGTCAATCTGCGAGCTCTCCAGAATTTGCGGCGAAATCGTGCCGTCCGGGTTGTAGGTCAGGAACGGGCCGCCTCCCGGTTCGCCCACGTTCTTCACCATGCCGCACACGCGGATGGGGCGGTTCAGCTTCCGGCGAAGGTAGATGGCCAGCTCCGTGTCCTCCATCTGCTTCGTGTCCGGATTCTTGCAGCAGAACTTCTGTTGGACGAAATAAAGCATTTCGCGTAGCTGCTCCATGTCGTAGCACCCGCTGTCCAATATCTGGAGGTAGCGGAAGGCCTGTGCCTGCAGGTCCACGAGAATGCCCGCCAGCAGCTGCTTGTAGCGCACCGTGTCCTCCTTCAGGCGGTCCGGCACCACGTTGTCAATGTTCTTGATGAACACCACGTCCGCGTCCAGGTCGTTGAGGTTTTCAATCAGCGCCCCGTGGCCTCCCGGGCGGAAGAGCAGCGAACCGTCCGCATTGCGGAATGGCCTGTTCTCCATGTCCACCGCCACGGTGTCAGTGCTGCCCTTCTGTAGCGAGAACGAAATGTCGAACTTCACGTTCAGTTCCGCTTCGTACTTCGGCTTTACCGCGTCCAGCAACGTGCGGAATGGATCTACGTGTTCGGGCGATACGGTGAAATGCAGGTGCACCGAGCCGTCGGCCATCCGGGCATAGCGCGCGCCCTCCACCAGGTGTTCCTCCGCCGGCGTGCGGCTGCCGTCGGGGTAGGAGTGGAACTTCAGGAGCCCTTTGGGCAGGTGGCCGTAGTTCAGCCCCTCCGGCCCGAGCAGAGCGGCCAGCACTTTCTTGTATTCTCCTTTATCTGCAAGCTCTGTTGCGCCCGTCTGGTAGAGTTTCCTGCAGGCGGCGTCCAGATCCGCGAAGAATGCCGCGCGCGGCAGGCGGTCGAAAAAGCGGCGCTCGTCGTCTGTCTGCGGCGTGTCGTAGTCAGCCCCTAAAAAGGCGAACAATGCCTTGAACATACGGCTGGCAGCTCCCGAGGCGGGGACGAATTTCACGATCCTGTGCCCCGCTTCACGGTAGACGTCCCACCTTTCCAGGTAGCCTTCCGCAGCCTCTGCGTCCGGGGCGAAGATGCCCTTCTCCTTGCTGGCGGCGGCCGCCACCTTCAGGTACGGAAACCCCTTTCTGAAGCAGTCTAACTGCTCCTGCAGTTCGGCTCCGGAAATGCCCTTCCGGAGCAACTGTGCTTTGTCTTGACTCGAAAGTGTAATCATGGCGTATTTACTTAGATTCGTTAGCCGGTTCGGTTAGCTGAAAGCAAAGGTAAACATAAAGCGCGAGAAAACCGGTGTGCCCGTTCACAATTTTTGCATCTGACGCGTCCGCGGACCTGCGGGGCGGGGCACGGCGCGAGAAGCGGCGCTGCCGGGCCCGCTTCACGCTGGGCCTGGCCCCGTCCGGACGCGGCTTAGCCCCGTTCCTCTGCGGCTAAGCTGCGTAAGTTCCGGCCCTGGCCGCGCTGGCCGCCGGTCAGGATTTTTTCCGGGGCCGCGGGCCTGGGTTCGTATGGCGGCCATAAACATAGTTTTAACAAAAGAATGTTCATTTATTGCAACTTTCAATAAATGAACATGGGATACATAAGCATCCAAATCAACAAGGCGAAAGGTTCGGCTGACACGGGCGCATCCGACCACATAGAGCGCAAGACCACGCCCAAGAACGCAGACCCCACACGACCACCGCCCAATGCTACCGTGGCCTGAAACGGCAGACGGGAGAGCTTGAAGCCAACGTACGGCAGTTGCAGACCGAACAGCAACAAGTGGAACGGCAGCTTGACGAAGTACGGAAGGAAATCAAGTCGGAGAAGCTGGAAGCCGCCAAGACCGAGGCGAAAGCGGCACTCGTGGCAAAGGTAGGTTCTCTTTTGGGTAGCGGCAGACTGAAAGAGCTGGAAGCCGACAACCGCACCCTGCAAAACGAGGTTGCCATCCGTGACGAGAGCATCAAGTTGTTGCAACAGCAGATGCAGCGGCAGCAGGATGAACATAATCGTCAACTGATGGAACTGCAAGCCAAGCACCGCAGGGAAATGGCGGACAAGGAAGCGGAACACCAAAAGGAAGTGTCATTCCTGAAATCCATTATCCAGAAAGCCAAGAAATGGTTTCCGCTGTTCCAAGAACTGGTGTACATGGAGAAGTTCTGCCTTAAAGTCGGCTTCAACGAAGGGTAGACCGCCACGCTCATCAGCGGCAAGCCGCTGTTTTACGAGGGAGAACTCTATTCGGAGGAACACAGGCGGAAGTTCAAAACCAAGGAAGCTGGCTTCCAAGTGGTAAAAGACCCGGCGGATAAATCGAAACTTGCACTTGCCATCAATGGGCAAGTGATAGGCGAGTGGTTCAAGGAGCAGTTCGACAGGCTGTTTTCATCCATTAGAAGGACGGTTACACCGCATAGAAAGAACAAAGGATTAGGATTGTAAACAAAGCAACGGGAGGATAGCAAGTTTGTGTTTCG
>CALUIN010000047.1 GCA_944320745.1 uncultured Alloprevotella sp.
CAGAAGTGATAAAGGAGAAAAAACTCTTGGAGGTGAAGGAAAAATTCCTCAATAAGAAGTCTGAACTGGAAAAAGAAGTGCAGCAGCGCAACCAGAAAATCCTCCAGGTGGAAAACAAACTGAAGCAGCGCGAGCTGAACCTGAACCAGCGGCAGGACGAACTGAGCCGGCGCAAATCGGAACTTGATGCCACGCAAAACCGGCTGAACGGCCAAGCCCAGATGCTCAACAAGAAAGAGGAAGATCTGGAAAAGCTGCAAAGTCAGGAACGCGAGAAACTGGAGGAACTGAGCGGACTGTCGGCCGAGGAAGCCAAGAAGCGTCTGGTAGAATCGCTCAAGGACGAGGCAAAAAGCGACGCGCAGTCGTACATCAACGAAATCATGGACGACGCGAAGATGACGGCCAACAAAGAGGCAAAGCGTATCGTCATCCAGACCATCCAACGCGTAGCCACAGAAACGGCAATTGAAAACAGCGTAACCGTTTTCCATATTGACAACGACGAGGTGAAGGGCCGCATCATCGGCCGCGAGGGCCGGAACATCCGGGCGCTGGAAGCCGCAACAGGCGTGGAAATCGTCGTGGACGATACGCCCGAGGCCATCGTCATTTCCGCATTCGACCCTGTCCGCAGGGAAATCTGCCGACTGGCGCTCCACCAGCTAATAGCCGACGGAAGAATCCACCCCGCACGCATCGAGGAAGTCGTCTCCAAAGTCAAAAAGCAGGTGGAGGACGAAATTATCGAAACCGGAAAGCGCACCGCCATCGACCTGGGCATCCACGGCCTGCACCCTGAGCTGATACGCATTGTCGGAAAGATGAAGTACCGCTCTTCCTACGGCCAGAATCTTCTGCAACACGCCCGCGAGACGGCCAACCTGTGCTCCATCATGGCCGCCGAACTGGGACTGAACCCGAAAAAGGCGAAGCGGGCAGGACTGCTGCACGACATCGGCAAAGTGCCCGACGAGGAGAGCGAACTGCCGCACGCACTCTACGGCGCAAAACTGGCCGAGAAATACAAGGAAAAACCGGAAATCTGCAACGCCATCGGTGCCCACCACGACGAAATGGAAATGACCACCTTGCTGGCTCCAATCGTCCAGGTTTGCGACGCCATAAGCGGTGCACGTCCCGGAGCACGGCGTGAAATCGTAGAAGCATACATCAAGCGCCTGAACGACTTAGAAAACATTGCCATGAGCTATCCGGGCGTGACCAAGACCTACGCAATTCAGGCTGGCCGCGAGCTGCGCGTCATCGTTGGTGCGGATAAGATAGACGACAAGCAGACGGAAAACCTGAGTACCGAGATTGCCAAACGCATCCAAGACGAGATGACATATCCCGGACAGGTGAAGATCACCGTGATCCGCGAAACGCGTGCCGTCAGCTACGCGAAATAATCAGAGAAAGCGCGGGGTGAGATTGCTGGCTTACCCCGCGCCTTTCTTAATATATCATAATTCATTCTGCCATCCTTGGCCGGGGCACATAAATTGCCTATATTTGCACGTATTTTAGGGTATTATGCGACAATTAAAGATTAACAAAAGTATCACCAATCGCTCCAGCGCTGCGCTGGATAAGTATCTTGTCGAAATCGGGCGCGAAGAACTTATCTCAACGGACGAGGAGGTCGAATTGGCACAGCGCATCCACAAAGGTGATCGCGAAGCCTTGGAGCGACTGACCCGCGCAAATCTGCGCTTCGTTGTCAGTGTTGCCAAACAGTACCAGAACCAAGGATTGGCCTTGAACGACTTGATAGATGAAGGCAACTTGGGACTGATAAAGGCTGCACAGAAATTCGACGAGACACGTGGATTCAAGTTTATCAGCTACGCCGTATGGTGGATTCGCCAGAGCATCCTGCAAGCCATCTCCGAGCAAAGTCGCATTGTCCGCATGCCGCTCAACCAAGTGGGCTTTCAGAGCAAACTGACGAAAGCCATCGTGAACTTTGAGCAGGAGAACGAACGGCGGCCTTCCGTTCAAGAATTAGCCGACATCTTGGACACAGACGTGAGCAAGGTGCAGGAAGCATTGGGCACCAACGGCAAGAAGGTGTCTGTAGACGCACCATTCCAGGATGACGATACGAATAGCCTCATTGACATCATGACAGATGACTCGGCGCCGGGAACGGATAACCTGATGGAAAAGGAGTCATTATCCGCAGACTTGGAAGCCGCACTCTCCACCTTGTCGGACCGCGAGCGCCAGGTGCTGAAAATGCTCTTCGGAATCGGCCGCAACGAAATGACGGCAGAGGAAGTTGCCAACAGCTTGAACTTGACCCGCGAACGTGTTCGCCAGATTAAGGAGCGCGCGCTGAGGAGACTTCGCGAAGCCGACAACATAAAAATCCTCACAAAATATCTCGGATAAACTTCCGAGAGGATATTAAGATGGCGGGACTCGACAGCATGTTGAAGTTCCGCCATTAATTTTACTGGTTTCAGCTAATAGTCTTCGAATTGAAAAACGCAATATCACTCGCGCTGCCGCGCCTGTTTCAACAGACTGTATGCCTGATAAAGCCCCAGCTCCCCAGCTTTGCTAAAATCTTCAATAGCCTGCTGCATATTTCCTAAGCGCAGATACAGCACTCCCCTATTAAAATAGGCTTCCGCAAAGCGGCTATCCAGCTTTATCGCCTGGGTAAAGTCGGAGATTGCCGCTTCGCTCTTCTGCGCTTGCGCCTGCAGGCAGCCGCGATTATAATACGCGTATGCGTTCTGCGGATCGCTCTGCACGACACCCATTGCTTCGGCCAAGGCTACGGGGAGCAATTTGCCGGTCTCACTACCGTCAGGCTCTTCCAGACTTTGACCAGACATTGTGACAGACGTGGCAGAAGCAGCCATAATGGCAGCACGTTGCGTCCTGGCGAGGTTTCGTTCTGCATCGGACAATCCGTGCTTTTCAGCTTCCGTCAGCATCCGCAAAGCCTCGGAGTAATCATAGGCATCCGCACTCGCGACGGAGCGCAACAGACACAATTCGCCTTCGTCAAAAGCTCCGCCTTCCTGAGCGAGCCACGCGGTGACCTGCTCAGACTCCTCTGGATCCTGAGCCGGCCGCTCCGCGCTGAAATACAATTTATGCTGCGCGCGCCGGTTAAGCCGCTCGAGAGCTGGCGAAAAGCCGACAGACTGATAACCTCGCCCGGCTTCGTGGCGGAAAGTCATCACGAACATAGGAAGTAGTTTGGCCTCGATTTTCTTGTTCTGAACCTTTCCGAACAAGTCGCCCGCGAACAATCGGCCGAACGACGAACCGGTGGAATCTCTATCCTCGTCAACCAGTTGTTCGTAATGGTCGAGACTGTGATCGTTCCGGCTCCGCACTTCTTTGACGGGGCGGCGCTGTCGCTTACCATAGGTCAAGTCCAGATTTGCCCTGGCCACAACACTCTCGTCATTGAGTGCACCGCGAATATCGCCGACCTTTCGGCGACACTCCGCACGTAACAAATATCCGGTCACGAAATTCGGATATTGCTTTATCAACTTCGTGAAATCAGCTATCGCGCCGCTATAATCGCCAGTCTGCTGTCGCAACAAGGCCCGGTTGTATATGGCCAAGGTGTTATCGGGCTCCTGCTGTATCACAAAATCGAAATCCTCAATCGCGCGATTGTCGTCCCCTATCAAAGCCCGCAGCAGGCCTCGGTTGTAATGCGCGACAAAGTGCTGCGGCACCAATGCGATAGTCTCATCGTAGTCCTCGATAGCCTTGCTGAATTTGTTCATGCCGTGACGGGCCAACGCTCTTGCCAGATAGTTTTCAAAATTATGCGGCTGCAAGGCAATTGCCTTAGTGAGGAAAGAATCTGCGGCCTGATACTGTTCATGCTGCAAGGCATAACGCCCCTTGAAGGACCACGCGGAGGCCTCGCGCGGATTCATCGTCAAAAGACTGTCTACCCACATGAGCCCGGCGACGGTATCCTTCTGCTCGAGCAGCAGTTGCGCCTTCACCATATAGGCACGGTAAAATCGCGGCCACTTGCTGAGCAGCTTGTCGACATCGGCCTCGGCATGCTGGAAATCGTCCTGTTCTAAATAGCACAGTCCGCGGTTGTAGAGAGAATATTGGTCATCCGAATCGTCCTCAATTGCCCGCGTGTAGTCGGCAATGGCGCCCGGGAGGTCTTCGTTGTGAATGCGGCAAAGCCCTCGCAGCTTATACAATTCCGCGATGTACGGATTCAGCTCAATAGCTTTGGAACAGTCCGCCTCAGCGCCGGCATAATCCTCCAGGGAGAATTTCGCGTAAGCCCTGAAATAGTAAGGCTTATACAGGAAAGGCTTGGCCTCGATAACCTGGTTAAAGTAGTGTATCGCCGTGATATTATCGTCCACACTAAGGGCTCTCTGTCCCATATAGAGCACATAGTCCGCATCAATCTGCGCGCGGACCGGTCTCCAGGAAACAAAGAACAGAATCAGCAAGAGGCAACCGCATCTTCCTGTCCGGCTTACTACTTGCCCTATCGTTTGGTTTCGGAACCTCATAACGGCTGTGGCTACACTTTCTCCTACAACCAGGTAGCGGAGACGTACGGTTCAGTGCGCCGTCTTTACTTTATACGAACAGTTTACCTTTCCCCTCGCCAAAGCATTCAGCTTATTCTTTACCATTTGCTTGCGCAATGGCGTCAGGCGGTCTGTGAACAGATGGCCGTCCAAATGATCGAACTCGTGCTGCATGACGCGGGCCAAGTAGCCGCTCACCCATTCATCGTGCTCCTGGAAATCCTCGTCCATATATTTCACGCGGATTCGCGTAGGACGGCGCACTGGCTCGTGGATGCCCGGCAGACTGAGACAGCCTTCCTCCATCGACACAATCTCCGAATTGTCCGACTCCACGATGTGCGGATTAATATATGCCTTGTTAAAACCCGCATATTCCGGGAAGTCGTCCTTGAGCACGTCCAGCGTAATCACTACCACCCGAATAGGTTTCCCGATTTGCGGAGCTGCCAGCCCGACTCCGTCGCTCCGGTACATCGTCTCAAACATGTCGGCTATAAGCTCTTTCAGTCCGGGATATTCCGGCGTGATGTCCGTGGCAACCTGCCGGAGCACAGACTGGCCATATATATATATAGGTAGTATCATCTCTTGTTGAATTATTTCATTTCCTATTTCCGAAAACACTCTCCATGTACGACTGTAGCAGGATGGTCGCGCTCAGTTCATCCACCAAGGCCTTGTTCCGCCGTTGCATTTTAGGAAGGCCGCCGTCAATCATGGCCCGGTGTGCCAGAACCGAGGTAAAGCGCTCATCGAAAAAGACAAGCGGGATCTGGGGGAACTTCTTGACAAATTCTCCGGCAAAGGTTTTGACGCGAGCCATATTTTCCGAGGGCACGCCGTTTGTCTGCGTCGGTTTCCCCATTATCACGCGCTCCACATCCTCTTCGCGAAAATAATTCTGAAGGAACGCCATCAGTTCCCGCGTAGGAACAGTCGTCAATCCATTCGCAATAATCCGTGCCGGGTCTGTCACGGCCACGCCGCACCGGGCCTTGCCGTAATCAATTGCCAACCATCTGCCCATTTTCCGTACAATCGTGCGTTGTTATCCTTGCGTGGCCGGATGAGACCGGCCACGCAAGGAACGCCACAATATTATTTTATCATTTCACATCCCATGTACGGCTGCAGGACCTTCGGAACACGAATGCCTTCCTCCGTCTGGTAGTCTTCCAGCAACGCTGCCACGATGCGCGGCAAGGCCAATGCCGAACCGTTCAACGTGTGGCAAAGTTGAATCTTCTTGTGCTCGTCGCGATAACGGCATTGCAGGCGATTGGCCTGATACGTGTCGAAGTTGGAAACAGAGCTGACTTCCAACCACTTCTTTTGCGCCTCACTGTACACTTCGAAGTCGTAGCACAATGCCGCGGTAAAACTGATGTCGCCGCCGCACAGCCGCAGGATGCGGTAAGGCAAGCCCAACTTGACCAGCAGGCTCTCCACGTGGTCCAGCATTTCCTTATGCGACTGCTCGGAATGTTCCGGCGTATCTATGCGCACCAGCTCGATTTTCGAAAATTCGTGCAGGCGGTTCAGTCCGCGCACATCCTTTCCGTAGCTGCCGGCCTCGCGACGGAAGCACTCCGTATAGGCGCAATTCTTAATGGGCAACTGCTTTTCGTCCAGTATCACATCACGATACAAATTCGTCACCGGCACTTCGGCCGTTGGAATCAGATAGAGGTTATCCACCTCGCAATGATACATCTGTCCCTCTTTGTCTGGCAACTGACCGGTGCCATAGCCCGAAGCGGCGTTGACTACCGTCGGCGGCATGATTTCCACATAACCGGCAGCGCGAGCCTCATCCAGGAAAAAGTTGATCAGGGCCCGCTGCAGGCGAGCGCCCAATCCTATGTAGACCGGGAAACCGGCTCCCGTGATTTTCACGCCGAGGTCAAAGTCGATGAGATTGTACTTCTTGGCCAATTCCCAATGCGGCAGGGCGTTCTTCGGCAATTCCAAATCGTGTCCGCCCGTTTTCACCACCAAGTTATCCTCGGCGCCGTTGCCTTCGGGCACAATCTCGTAAGGCACGTTGGGAATGGTATAGAGCAACTGCTTGCGCTCTTCCTCCGCCGCCTTCATTTCGTCCTCCAGGACTTTGGCCCGGTCTTTCAAAGCGGCCACCTTTTGCTTGGCGGCTTCGGCTTCATCTGTTTTCCCTTCCTTCATCAGTCCGCCGATGCCCTTCGAGAGTGTTTTCACCTCGGCCAACGTCTGATCGAGCTCGCTCTGTGCGCTCTTTCGCTTACGGTCAACGGTCAACACCTGCTCGATTACTTCGCGGGCATTGGCAAAGTGCTTTTTCTCCAAGCCGCGGATAACGGCTTCCTTATCGTCTTGAATTTGTTTGATTGTCAGCATTATTCAAATCATTTTATTTGCCATGCAAAAGTACGTATTTATTTCTAGAAATTACTACTTTTGTAGTGAATCTTTCGCCTGGCTGCCGGCATCCACTTTCCGCATTTAAGAAGCTCGCCACTGTGCAGTCCACACTAAGCTAACTATTTGAATATGAACAATCGCCGCCTCATCATCAACGACCCGGTCTATGGGTTCGTCACTCTCCCTCACGGCCTGTTCTGCGACATTATCCGCCATCCGCTTTTTCAGCGGCTGGACCGCATCCGCCAGCTCGGGCTTGCGGGGCTGGTCTATCCCGGCGCGCAGCACACGCGCAAACAGCACTCCATCGGCGCCTGCCACCTCATGCAGCAAACTTTCGAGTCCTTGTGCGGGAAAGGTGTATTCTTCTTCGACGCCGAAATGGAGGCGACCGAGGCGGCCATTCTCATGCACGACCTCGGACACGGCCCGTATTCCCATGTCCTCGAAGACATGTTCATCCGCGGCGTGCACCACGAGGAACTGTCGCTACACTTCATGGAAATCATCAACGCCGACCTGCACGGCGCCCTTTCGCTGGCCATTAAGATTTTCAAGGACGAGTATCACAAACACTTTCTCCACGAACTTATATGCAGCCAGCTCGACATGGACCGGCTCGACTACCTCTGCCGCGACAGCTTCTTCACCGGTGTACGCGAAGGCAGCATCGGGGCTGAGCGGCTCATCAAAATGCTCAACGTCGTCGGCGAGCAACTCGTTGTGGACCACAAAGGTCTCTACTCCGTAGAGAACTATCTCATGGCGCGGCGGCTCATGTACTGGCAAGTGTATCTGCACAAAACGGCCGTAGCGGCCGAGGAACTGCTGCGATCCACGCTGCGCCGCGCCAGATGGCTAATTCAATCCAGTGTCTCGCTATTCTGCCCGCCCCATCTGCATTTCTTCCTCGCCAACGACATCACGCCGGAGCGGTTCAAGGCCTGTGAAAAATGCTGGGAATACTATGCGCTGCTGGACGACAGCGACATTCTCAGTTCCATAAAAATCTGGCAAAGGTCCGACGACAAAATCCTGGCCCTCTTGGCCACGTCCTTCATCAACAGGCGACTGTTCAAGGTAGAAGTCTACGACGAGGCCTTCCCCGACGGACGCATGGAAGAGCTCAAGGAGGACATTGCCCGGAAACTCCATATCAGCAACGCCGATGCCGGCTATTTCGTCACTTCCCGTACGGTGGAAAAGGAGATGTACTCCGCCACGTCCGAAGGCATCAATATCCTGTATCCCACAGGGGAAATCAAGGAACTGTCCTCCATCTCCCACCTTGTGCGAAACGAAAGCGCCAGTCTGCACGACGCCAAACACTACATCATGAAACTGCGAACGGAATAAAGCCCAGCGGCCGCCCCACGAATGGGACGGCCGCTGGGCTGCAACCTTCTTGGCGGCTAATCATATCGAAGCAGGCGCAAGGTATATTGCGACGAGAAATCATAATCGTCCACATCCAGCACCATATAACCGTCCTCCAACTGCCGCACGTAGGCCACGAGATCGTCCCACCCGTCGCCGTTGAAGTCTATGCGGATCGCCTCATCCCCATAGCCCCATTGCCCGTATTCGGAATCATAGGCACCCGAATACCACACGTAGAAATCGCCGTCCGGCTGAAACTCCAGACAATCATCCCAATCGAAGGGACACGTGCCGCGATAGGGTGTCACTTCCACGATGCGCCAGCGCCCCTCTATGGTGGACATGCTCCACCAAAAATCACTGTCGCAGGCAGATACGGCAAACGCGGACAAGAGCACAACAATAGCGGCTGCAAGGCCTTGTCTCAACTGCTTACTCATAAGTTATGGGGATTGTGTACTGAAAGAAATTGTGACTCCTATAGGATTCAAACCTATAACCTTCTGATCCGTAGTCAGATGCTCTATTCAGTTGAGCTAAGGAGCCTCCAAAAATTGTGACTCCTATAGGATTCAAACCTATAACCTTCTGATCCGTAGTCAGATGCTCTATTCAGTTGAGCTAAGGAGCCAATATATTTTCTTGCGGTGCGTACGGGACTCGAACCCGTGACCCCATGCGTGACAGGCATGTATTCTAACCAGCTGAACTAACGCACCTCAGTATTATTTTTGCCAACTCTCTCGTTTGCGAGTGCAAAGGTACAACCTTTTTCGACAACAGCAAATTTTACGAGTACTTTTTTTCAATATTCTTCAAATAAATCTCGACGTCCGCATACCGTTCCCTGTACAAATGCCAGCCGGGAAGGTGCCCGCAGAGAGCATAACCTGCTCGTTGAAAGAGATTTCGGCTTGCCGGGCTGCCCTCAGGCATTACCAGGGCGTAAAACAGGCGGACATGGAGCACGCGGGCCGCGTAGCATTCTAAAACGTCCAGCGCGCTGCCGCCGAGGCCCTCCCCCCGCCTTTCTGCCAAGAGGGCGATGCCCACTTCCGCGCGACGGTCCACGGGGGAATAGTTCGCCAGATCTATCAGCCCCACAGCCTGTCCGCTGGCGCGCTCCTCCACGACCAGGCGGAGTTCGCCGTCTTGGAAAAAGTCGTGCGGCTGCTGTGCGATATACTGGCGCAGGGCATAATGGGAATAGGGCCTGCGGTTCAGTCCGACCTCCCACATCCGGGGATCGTTCTCAATCGTGTAGAGCAATTCCAGATCTTCCGGCTCCAAACATCGCAGACGTACAAGGGCCGACTCCAAAAGCGGGTAAACAGTTTCCTGAGTCATAGACAAAGACTTTTGCGGCCAAACCGTCCGCCGGCAGCATGTCACTGCCTGCGGACAGCCCGCTCATGCCTTGCGCGCCCGCAGGCGCTCGAACTCGCCGGCCGAAGGCCAGCAGAACAATAGTCCTACGAGGCAAATAAGCAGGCAGTATCCGGGCGTGGTGGTATAGTCCGAAGCGTAATAATATATGGTATTATACCAAAGCGCCAGCCCCAGCAGCCCGCTGCGGCAGAGCGTTGCGCCCACATAGAACCGCCACGCCGCGACCGACGCGGACTCACGCAGCGTGCGGGCCGGCCGCTTGAATGCAAAAAAGCGGAGCGCAGCATACGTCCCTCCCAGGGTCCAGACGACCGACAGGAGATCCAGATAATAGACCGTACGCGGCGCAGGGGGCATATAGTTCGTCGGCACCTCGCCGCACTCCGAGAGCAAGGCCCACGCCGCTGCCAGGACGAAGCATGCGACATAGACAGCCTGCGACACTTTCAGGCTCATGGTGTATTCCTTCACGATTACTTTTTATTAATTAAGCTGCTTCCGGTCCGCGATGGAACGGCCCAGCGTAACTTCATCCGTAAATTCCAGCTCATCTCCTACGCTCACGCCGCGCGAAAGGACAGACAGCCGCACGGGCACGCCGGCCAGTCTGCGCTGGATGTAAAAGACGGTCGTATCGCCGTCCATCGTCGGGTTGAGCGCCAGAATGACCTCCGTCACGCCTCCGGCCTTCACCCGCTCCACCAGCGACTCGAGTTCCAAGTCGGCCGGCCCTACCCCGTCCACCGGCGAAATGACGCCCCCCAACACGTGGTAGACACCGTGAAACTGTCCCGTATTCTCTATAGACAACACACCGCGCACATTTTCCACAACGCATATCTGGGAATGGTCGCGCAAGGGGTTGGCGCAGATTTCACATTCCTCCGTGTCGGAAATGTTATGACACCACTTGCAGTATTTCACGTCATCGCGCAGGCGCACCAAGCTGTCGGCCAACGCGTGTACGGTCTCCGAACTTTGGCCCAGCAGATGCAGCACCAGGCGCAACGCCGTGCGGCGGCCTATGCCGGGCAGCTTGGCACATTCGGATACCGCCCTTTCCAGAAGTTTCGAAGGATATTGTTCGGTCGTCATATTTTTGTGAACGCTTACTTGCGCCGGCGTGGCAGATTACGGGCCTTATCCCCGTGGCGACGGGGCCTATCCCAGGAAGAGCGGGGCCTATCCCAGGAAGAGCGGGGCCTATCCCAGGAAGAGCGGGGCCTATCCCAGGAAGAGCGGGGCTAAGCCCCGTCGCCAGCCGGCGTTGCCGGCCGGCCGCTGTCCTAAAAAAGGCCGCAACGGACCGGCGCGGCAGGCGCGGAGGATGGGTTGGATTCCGCGGATGCAAATTTACGCGAAAGCGGGGAATAGACCAAGAAAGCGCAGGAGAAACGTGAAGCGCGCGACCGCAGTCGCGCACGCCGCGCAAACTGTGGCAGGGCCTTGGCTGCTAAACCGGGCGAAGCGCCTCTGAGGCCCGCACTTCCGTGCCGATGCACCGGTTGGCCGCGCATAGGAGGAAGCGGCAAAAATCAAAGGAAAAGCGCGCGGCCGACCACATACAAAGCTGTTTGTACGGCTATCCCGGCTTTTTTGCCTACTTTTGCAGACCTAAATCAATTCATTGCCTGCTATGCCTCTTATATCCCCCTCCCTGCTGTCCATGGATTTCGCGCACGTGGAGCGCGATGTCGTGATGCTGAACAACAGCCAGGCCGACTGGCTTCACCTCGACATCATGGACGGTGTGTTCGTTCCCAACATCTCGTTCGGCTTCCCCGTTGTGGAAGCCATTGCCCGCTACGCCCGCAAGCCGCTCGACGTCCACCTCATGACAATTCACCCGGAAAAATACGTCGCAGAACTGCAGCGCCTTGGCGCCTACGTGGTCAACGTACATTATGAGGCGTGTGTCCACCTGCACCGCACCGTCCACCTCATCAAGGACGCCGGCATGCAGGCCGCCGTCACACTCAACCCTCACACCCCGGTCAACGTGCTTGAGGACATCGTGGGCGACCTATACGCCGTCATGCTCATGTCCGTCAATCCGGGCTTCGGCGGACAGCAGTTTATTCCCCACACACTGGAGAAGACGAAGCGGCTGAAGCGGCTGATACAGGAAAGCGGCTCGAAAGCGCTGATAGAGATAGACGGCGGCGTGAACCGGACGACCGGCCGCGCGCTGGTGGATTCCGGGGCCGATGTGCTCGTAGCCGGCAGCGCCGTATTCCGCGCACCGTCGCCCGAGGAAGAGATCAACGCGCTGAAAGCCCTTTGACGTTCGGCACCGCAGCCCGCGGAATAGCTAAGCCCTTCACCCACAATCAAACAGAAAACATGTCCCTTTCCATCCTATCGGAATCTGAACTCGTCCGCCTGATGTGCCTGCTGCGCGAAGCGCACAAAGTCGCTATCTGTGCCCACCGCAATCCGGACGGCGATGCCGTGGGCTCAGCCCTGGGCTGGGCGGAATATTTGCAGAGCATCAACAAAGAAGTAGCCATCGTGCTACCCAATCCATACCCCGACTTCCTGCGCTGGCTGCCCGGCTCGCAGCGCATCGTGCTCTTCGACCGGCACGAAACCGTCGCGCGGAAGTTGCTGTCGGAGGCCGACCTGATTTGCTGCCTGGACTTCAATGCGCTGTCGCGACTGGGCGACATGGGCGCCGCCATAGCCGACGCCAAGGCCACAAAGATGGTCATAGACCACCATCTGGCGCCCGATCCGTCGGCCGTTCAGTTCATCATATCTCACCCGGAACTGTGCGCTACGTCCGAACTCATCTTCCGCATCATCGACCAGCTGGGCGGATTTGAAAACCTTTCCCGCAGCGCGGCAGCCTGTCTGTACACGGGCATGATGACGGACACCGGCGCCTTTACCTACAACTCCTCCCGCCCAGCCATTTATGCCATTATCAGCAGACTGCTGACCAAGGGCATCGACAAGGACAGGATTTACCGCAACGTGTTCCACAACTACTCCGAGAACAGACTGCGCTTCACGGGATACATCCTAAGCGAAAAAACGCGTTTCTATAAAAATCACAAGGCGTCCATCTTTACCGTGACCCGCGAGGAGATGAAGCGTTTCCACTTCATCCGCGGCGACGCGGAAGGTCTCGTCAACATGCCGCTACAGGTGAGGGGCATGGTGCTGAGCATCTCCCTGCGCGAGGATACGGACAAGGACGTGGTACGCGTATCGTTGCGCTCGGTGGACCAGTTCCCCTGTAATAAGATGGCTGAAGAGTTTTTCCGCGGCGGCGGTCACCTGAACGCCTCGGGAGGCGAGTTGCCCTTTCCGCTAGAAGAGGCCGTGCGGACTGCGGAACAGGCCATAGAAAAGTACAGTGCTTACTTTTAAGAGCGCGGCGGCCAGAGGGATTCTCCATCCCCGCCAGCACGCCAACGAAGAAGCGGCCCGGGACATCAGATCCCGGGCCGCTTCTTCGTTGGGTGACAGACTGCTGTGTCCGCGCGGCGGTCACTTACCCTTGTCGGGGTCGACCAGGCTTAAGTAGAGTTCGTCAAGCTGCTTCTGGTCCACACGCGAGGGCGCGTCGAGCATGACGTCGCGACCGGAGTTGTTCTTTGGGAAGGCTATGCAGTCGCGAATGCTGTCGAGGCCGGCGAACAACGACACCCAACGGTCGAGACCGTAAGCCAGTCCGCCGTGGGGCGGCGCGCCGTACTTGAAGGCATTCATCAGGAAGCCAAACTGTTCCTGGGCGCGTTCGGGCGTAAAGCCAAGGACCTTGAAAATCTTGGCCTGAAGCTCCGCGTCGTGGATACGGATGGAGCCGCCGCCCACTTCTACGCCGTTGCATACCATGTCGTAAGCATTGGCCTTGACCTGCGCGGGGTCCGTGTCGAGCAAGGGCACGTCCTCGGGCTTGGGAGCCGTAAAGGGATGGTGCATGGCCATTAGGCGCTGCTCCTCGTCGCTCCATTCAAACATGGGGAAGTCGACAACCCAAAGCAAGGCGAACTTGTTCTTGTCGCGCAGCCCGAGACGGCTCCCCATCTCCAGGCGCAACTCGCACAACTGCTTACGGGCCTTCATCGCATCCGGGCCTGAGATTATCAGAATGAGATCGCCCGGCTCCGCCTGCATGGTTTGCTTCAGCTGCTGCAGGACTTCCGGAGTATAGAATTTATCGACGGAGCTCTTCACGCTTCCATCGTCCTGAATACGGGCGTAGACCAGTCCCTTGGCACCGATCTGCGAACTCTTGACGAAGTTCGTCAATTCGTCAAGCTGCTTGCGCGTATAGTGGGCACAGCCCTTGGCGCAAATACCGCCGATGTAGGCAGCCTCGTTGAACACGCCGAAAGAACCTGTCCCCTTCAACACGTCCATGAGCTCCACGAATTCCATGCCGAAACGCATGTCGGGCTTGTCGGAACCGAAACGGCGCATGGCCTCGCTCCAAGGCAAACGGAGGAAAGGAGCTTCGCCCAAATCGTACCCCCGGATTTCCTTGAACAAGTATTTCGCCATTTCTTCGAAAAGGCGAATGATGTCGTCCTGTTCTACGAAGCTCATCTCGCAGTCTATCTGCGTGAACTCAGGTTGGCGGTCGGCGCGCAAGTCTTCGTCGCGGAAGCATTTCACAATCTGAAAATAGCGGTCCATGCCTGCCACCATGAGCAATTGCTTCAAGGTCTGCGGACTTTGGGGCAAGGCATAGAACATGCCGGGATTCATGCGCGAAGGCACGATGAAGTCGCGCGCCCCTTCGGGCGTTGAACCGACCAATACGGGGGTCTCTATTTCCAAGAAGCCCTTAGAGTCGAGAAAGTGACGGACGGCAAGACAGAAGCGGTGGCGCAACTCAAGATTGGCACGTACACAGCTGCGGCGCAGGTCCAGGTAGCGGTACTTCATGCGCAGATCGTCACCGCCGTCGGTATTGTCCTCGATGGTGAAGGGTGGTACGTCCGATGCGTTGAGCACGTTCAGCTCCTGTACGATTATTTCGATGTCGCCCGTAGGCATTTTCGCATTCTTCGATTCGCGCTCCTGCACCGTCCCTTTTATCTGAATTACATATTCGCGACCAATCTTGTTGGCCTTCTGGCACAGCTCGACATCCACTTTCTCGTTGAACACCAACTGCGTGATGCCATAGCGGTCGCGGAGGTCAATGAAGGTCATGCCTCCCATCTTCCGGCTTCGCTGCACCCATCCGGCCAGCACTACCTCCTGACCGGCGTTCTCCAAGCGCAGCTCGCCACATGTCTTTGTCCTATACATGTTTGCCTATAAATTAAAATTTCGGGAACATTGTTTGTTCAAAATTCTACCGCGAAATTACAACTAAAGAGTGAGACAGGAAACAGTCGCTGCCACTTTTGTGCCCCGGCCATTACCATTTTTCAAGAAATGTCTGAGAAGTTGACCATCTGGGCGTGCTGCTGCCGCAATTGCTCCCATGCCACGCGGTTTTGAGCCAGGTTTTCGTGCGGGTCCTGCTCCAGGAGTTTGGCCGCAGCCTCCCGCGCGACCGCCATCAGCTCGGCATCCTTCGTGATATTGGCAGCCCGAAGCTCGAACCACATGCCGCTCTGGGCCGTCCCCTCAAGGTCACCCGGACCACGCAGCTTCAGGTCCTCCTCGGCTATGACAAAACCGTCCGTAGTATCGACCATAGTCTGAATACGCCGCCGCGTCGTGTCCGAAAGCTTGGGCCGCGTGACCAGCACGCAATAGCTTTCATCTCCGCCGCGCCCGACGCGGCCACGCAACTGATGCAGCTGCGCGAGGCCGAAACGTTCCGCATTTTCGATGACTATCGTCGTGGCGTTCGGCACGTTCACGCCTACCTCTATGACCGTCGTACTCACCAATATCTGTATTTCGCCGGCTGCGAACCTGTGCATGATCTGTTCCTTCTCTGCCGGTTTCATCCGGCCGTGTAGCCGTGCCACCTGGTAATCAGGGAACTGCTCCTTGTACGTATAATATCCGTTCTCCGAATCCTTGAGGTCCATTTTCTCGCTCTCTTCGATGAGCGGATAGATAACGTAGACTTGATGTCCCGCCCGCAATTGACCGTAAAGTCCGGCATAGAGGCGGGGCATATCCGAATCGTAGACATGCAACGTCTTAATGGGCTTGCGGCCGGGCGGCAATTCGTCAATGACAGACACGTCCAAATCGCCGTAGAGCGTCATGGCCAAGGTCCGGGGTATCGGCGTCGCGGTCATGACGAGTATGTGCGGAGGGCACGTGCTTTTCTGCCACAGCGCCGCCCGTTGCTTCACGCCGAACCGGTGCTGCTCATCCACGATGGCCAGTCCGAGATTCTGAAACCGGACAGCGGGCTCAATCAGGGCATGCGTGCCTACAAGCAGCTGGATACGTCCCGCAGCCACGTCGGCCAGAATCTGCGTTCGCCGGCTGCCCAGAACGCTGCCCGTCAGCAAGGCCACGCTGACCTGACTTCCGGCAAGCAGCTGCTGCAATGTCTGCAAATGTTGTTCGGCCAATATCTCCGTAGGTGCCATCAGACAGGCCTGAAACCCGTTGTCTATGGCAATCAGACAGGCCATGAGGGCGACGACCGTCTTGCCGGAACCCACATCGCCCTGCAAGAGGCGGTTCATTTGCCGGCCGCACGCAAAGTCGCGCCGGATTTCTTTCATCACGCGCTGTTGTGCTTGAGTCAGCGGGAAAGGCAGACGATTCCGATAAAAATCCATGAAGCTGTCGCCTATTCGCCTAAACACATAGCCTCGCTGCTTCTGCTGGCGGTTCTTGGCATAGCGAAGTATGGACAACTGCAGATAGAAGAGTTCCTCGAACTTGACGCGACGAAGCGCCTGAGGCAGGTCGTCGGCACTTTTTGGGAAATGAATGCGATACAAGGCCTCGCGCAAAGGCAGCAGGCTGTAAATGTCGAGCAAATAGCCGGGCAAAGTCTCCGTCAGTTCCCCTGTCATGGAAAACACAGTCTTGACAAGCCCCGACATGAAATTGGAAGAAAAAGCGTGGCGCTTCATCTTCTCCGTAACGCGATAGTAAGCTTTCATCGGAAACGGGGCCTCCGCGGGCTGCCCCGCCTTTGCGTCCTCTATTTCAGGATGGACCATGGAAACCCGACCGTTGAAGATGGAGGGTTTGCCTATAATAAAATAGGCCGCGCCAATTTTCAAATTCTTAGCTATCGCCCGTATGGAATTGAACCATACGAGCGACAGGAATCCGCTACCGTCCGAGAACGTTGCGACCAGTCGCTGCTTCCGTCCCTCGCCGGCTGTCTCCACGTCCACTATTGCGCCCGACAACTGCACATAGGACATGCCCTCCTGGAGCTGCGCCACCTTATAAACTGTCGTACGATCCAAGTAACGCACCGGAAACACATAAAGCAGGTCCCTACAGGTATGGACTTTCAACTCCTCGCCCAAGATCTTTGCGCGCAGGGGCCCCACTCCCTTGAGATATTTTACGTCTTGGTCTAATACGTTCATGCGCCTTCAGCAAGGATTTCGCACTGCGGAATGCCACGCCGCCCCCAAGCGCCGCCGGAAAAAATACGCAGGCGCTTGGGCGCGACGTGTTCGTAGAGGTCAGGAGCCCAACATCATGTCGAACCGGACGCGCTGTACCTGCTCCGGCGTGACAAAATGCGAGGCTATCTCGAATGCAAAAGGTATGGCGGCACCAGGGCCCTTACCGGTAATGATATTGTCGGAAACGGCGACTAGGTCCGACGTCAGTTCCGCCCCCTCCAAGTAAGACTCGAAGCCTGGATAGCAAGTAGCCACGCGCCCCTTCAGCATCCCGCGCTGCCCCAGAATCATCGGCGCGGCGCAGATGGCAGCTATCAGTGTCCCTTTCTGATAATGAGACGACAGGATGCGTATCAAGCCATCGTGTTGCATCAGATTCTGCGCGCCGGGCATACCGCCCGGCAGTATCAGCCCCTCGCTATTTTCCAGGGACGAAATGCGGAACAAATCATCGGCCATGACGGCGATGCCGTGAACCCCGGGCACCATCCGGCGACCGGTGACGCTGATGGTGGCGACAGAAAGCCCACAGCGACGAAGGATGTCCAGCGTGGTCAAAGCCTCTATTTCCTCAAAACCAGGGGCTAAAAACAAATGCAACATATATTTTGTATCTTTCTCTTGATTCTATTTTTTCTTTTTGTCACTGCTCACTTCAGGCAGTCAGCGTAGCGGCGGATGGTCTCTCGCCAACCCAGATATAATGCGTCACAAACCAGCGCATGCCCGATGCTCACTTCATCGAGCCAAGGAATATTCTGGTGGAAATAAGCCAGATTCTCCAGGCTCAGGTCATGCCCGGCGTTGATGCCCAGCCCGAGCTCGCGACAATGGCAGGCCATCTGCACAAACGGGCGCACGGCCTCCTCATGGTCCTGCGCATACTGCTCCGCATAGGGAGCGGTGTACATTTCAATGCGGTCCGCCCCTACTTCCTTTGCCGCATCGGCCATGGCGAAATCCGTCGAGACAAACAGCGAGACCCGTATGCCGGACGCCTTGAAGCGAGCTACGACCTCGGCGAGGAACGCCTTGTTGGCCGGAACATCCCAACCATGATCGGACGTCAATTGTCCCGGTGCGTCGGGGACCAGTGTCACTTGCGCCGGTTTCACTTCGCACACCAAGTCACAGAAGTCCTCGCTCGGGAAGCCTTCGATATTAAACTCCGTTGTCAGAACCCGCGCCAAATCGCGCACGTCCTGGCGGCGGATATGCCGCTCGTCGGGTCGCGGGTGAACAGTGATACCCTGTGCGCCAAACGACTCACAGTTCAACGCCGTCTTTACGACGTCCGGATTGTTTCCCCCGCGGGCATTTCGCAGGGTTGCCACTTTGTTGATATTCACACTCAGTCTCGTCATACCTATATATCTATATAGCTCTTCCGCCCCGCCACTGGCCCGCAGAGCATTCGCCCTGCCCTGCCCCGGCAAGTATCGGCAGCAACTGAACACCGACGGCCCCGGCTAAACAGGAGAAAATCAGAATTTATCGGGTGATAAATTTTTTCCTTCGCCAGCCAAAGCGTAAATTTGCGGAACAAAATTAATAAAAACTTTTCACGTGCAGCCTGCGCTGCCCAATTAATTGCAAATATCTCATAACAAAATATCCTGCCATGACCGCCCATAGATTACGCATAGCCCTTTTCGGCAACACTTACCAAGCCAAGAAGAATGCCTATCTGGCAGCCATCCTTAAGAAACTCACCCAGCTGAACTTCTACATTTGTTTCGAAGAAGCATTCGCAGGCTTCATTGAACGCACGCTGGGCCTCAACGTCAGCACCTACGACACCTTCACACCGGAAACGCTCCAAGCGGACATAGCCATCTCCATAGGCGGCGACGGGACCTTTCTCAGCACGGCAGCCAGTATCGGCGCCCGGCAGATTCCCATTCTGGGCATCAATACGGGACGGCTCGGCTTCCTGGCCGACATCTCGCCCGACCACATCGAGGCGGCCCTCGACAGCCTGAGCCAGCACCAGTTTATCACGGAAGAGCGCACGCTGCTGAACATCTCCGCAGGCGACAGAGAGCTCACCGTCTACCCCAACGCGCTTAACGAAGTTGCCGTTCTGAAGCACGACAACTCTTCGCTTATCGAAATCCGCACCTCGGTGGATGGGGACTATCTCACAACCTACATAGCCGACGGACTGATAATCAGTACGCCCACAGGCTCCACCGGTTACTCTCTCAGCGCCGGCGGCCCCATCATCGACCCGGCCTCCGCAAGCATTTGCATCACGCCCGTAGCGCCGCACAGCCTCAGCATGCGGCCCGTCGTACTGCGTGACAGTGTTAAGCTGCAACTGAGCGTGTGCAGCCGCAGCCATAACTACCTCCTCTCCATAGACGGCCGCAGCCAAAGCTTGCCGGACACCACGCAGTTGCGCATAAAGAAAGCGCCCTACCGCATTATCGTGGCCAAAATTCTCCATCATAATTTCTTCAATACGCTTCGCGACAAAATGATGTGGGGGGCCGACCAGCGCAAATAGCTCCGCTCACGGACGGCCGCTCCGGCCAGACATTCCGAAAAGCAATAAAATACACGGGGCTTATTCCCGTCGCAACGGGAATAAGCCCCGTGCCGACTGGGATAAGCCCCGTGGCCGCACTGCGGACAGAAGCGGTTGCCGCCTGCCGTCCGCAGCAAACCGGCCATAGCGCGCATCCCAACGAGGGAAAGCGAGTATGCAGCAAGCAAATCCGGAATGGCCGAAAACCTGTGTACGAAGAACGGCCGATAAGCTTAGAGAAACAAAAAAGCCCTCCTATGACCGGAGAGCTTTTGGGTAGTTATTGCAGAACTGTTTTAGTTCTTGAAGAAATCTTTTACTGCTTCGTTGGGAACCATCTGCTCATCGAAGATGTAAGCACCCGTTTTAGGGCTCTTCACCATCTTGATGACCTTCGTATATGAACGCCCGTCGGTCTTACCTTCCTGGAGCGTTGCCACTGTTTTCTTTGCCATAGTCTAAAGTCCGATTATTTGATTTCTTTGTGAACCGTCATTCTCTTCAGAATGGGGTTGTATTTTTTCAATTCCAATCGCTCGGGGTGGTTCTTACGGTTTTTGGTCGTAATGTAACGAGACGTTCCCGGCAGTCCGCTCTCCTTCATCTCCGTACATTCAAGAATGACCTGTACGCGATTTCCTTTCGCTTTCTTACCTGCCATAATGTAATTCTATTTTAATCTTAATCTAATACTTTAATATCCTTCCAATCACAATATCCCTTAGCTACGGCATTGTTGAGCGCAGCGTCCAAGCCAATTTTATTAATCGTGCGCAGTCCTGCGGCGCTGATCTTAAGGCTGATCCAGCAGTCCTGTTCTACGTAGTAAAATTTCTTGGTGAACAAGTTCACGTCAAAGGTACGCTTCGTACGGCGCTTTGAGTGAGAAACATTGTTGCCCACAAGGGCCTTCTTACCTGTAATCTGACAAATCTTAGACATTGCTATCTTCCTAATTTTGAATTTTCTTGCTTGAATCCAATACAGGGTGCAAAGTTAAAACTATTTTCTGTTTGGGGCAAGATTTTCAACAAGATTTTAATCTAATTTTTCCGAACAGTTTTCTTTCAAGTAGTCGCGGAGCATGTGCATGGCCACATTCGTAGCCGAGGACAGGTTCTTATCGCGGCCGTTGTCTTCCTCAATCATTCTGGTGACGATATTGTCCTGTGAACCGACGGCAATCCAGATCGTTCCGACGATAACGCCGCTTTTTCCGCCGTCGGGTCCGCCGGGACCTGCAAAGCCGCTTATGGCCACTGCGTAATCGGTGTGGAAGAGTTTGTTTGCTCCGAGCACCATTTGGCGGACAACTTCCTCGCACACTGCCGTTTCCTTTTCAATCACTTCTGAATCAACATTCAGCAGTTCTTCTTTCACCTCATCCGCATAACAGATGAGTCCGCCTTTATAGTAATTCGAACTGCCGGGAACGGCAGTAATCACGCTGGCGATTCGCCCGGCGGTGCAGCTTTCGGCCGTGGAAAGGGTCTTATGATTCCGCCAAAGCATTTCGTTAATTTCCTTGCTGACAAGCTTCAAGTCTAACTCCATGGTGTATATCTTTGAATTTATGTGTTTGATTTTCTTTATGGCTTACGGTTATAGCGCCGTCCGGGCATAGGCAGCCTTGCCGATGTCACAAAATTCTCCGTGCAGATATTTGTAATATCCGGTGATGGCTATCATGGCCGCATTGTCCGTCGTGTAGCTGAATTTCGGGATGTATATGTGCCAATGGCCGGCGTCCTGCTGCGCCTTGAAGGCGTTGCGCAACCCCGTGTTCGCAGAGACGCCCCCCGAGAGAGCAACGTGGCGGATGCCGGTTTGCTTTACTGCCATCGACAGTTTCTTCATCAGAATATCAACGACTGCCTTTTCCAAAGACGCCGCCAAGTCCTCCTTGTGAGTCTCGATGAAATTCGGGTCAGTTTTCAATTCATCGCGCAAGCGGTAAAGGAACGACGTCTTCAGTCCGCTGAAACTATAATTCAGTCCGTCCACTTGGGGCTTGCTGAATTGGAATGCCTGGGGATTGCCCTTGCGAGCCAGTCTGTCAATAATAGGCCCACCGGGATAGCCCAACCCCATCACCTTGGAGCACTTGTCCAATGCCTCGCCGGCCGCATCATCAATGGTCTGGCCCAGAATTTCCATATCATTGTATGCGTTTACCTTTACAATCTGCGAATTGCCCCCGCTCACCAGCAGGCAAAGATAGGGATAAGGAGGCGGGCAGAAACCGGCATCGTCCTTGGCCTGGATGAAGTGAGCAAGAATGTGTCCCTGCAGATGATTGGCCTCTATCAAAGGTATGCCCAAAGCGATGGAGAGCCCCTTGGCAAAGGAAACGCCAACCAGCAGCGACCCCATCAGTCCGGGGCCCAGCGTGACGGCGACGGCAGACAAGTCTTCCAGCTGCACGCCGGCCTGCTTCAGCGCCAAGTCCACGACCGGAACGATATTCTTCTCGTGGGCGCGGGACGCGAGCTCAGGCACGACACCTCCATAAAGTTCGTGGACTTTCTGGCTCGCCGTGACATTGCTCAACAGCACGCCGTCGCGCATTACGGCAGCGGATGTGTCGTCGCAACTGGACTCAATAGCCAGAATTGTCGTATTCATTAACTTTTGTGTCATACAATATTTATAGAGGAATTACGTCAGTAGGTCAACACTTCCAAGCCGTGGTCCGTCATTACAAAGGTATGTTCCCATTGAGCAGAAGGCAATTCATCCTCAGTCACAACGGTCCAGCCGTCCGCCTCGTCAATAAACACACGCCAGGTCCCCATATTAATCATAGGCTCTATCGTAAACACCATTCCGGGCACGAGCAACATCCCGTGCCTGTGGGTGTCGTAATGGTCCACTTCCGGCTCCTCGTGAAATTCCAAACCCACGCCGTGACCACAAAGGTCCCTCACAACGGAAAAGCCATTCTTGTGCGCATGTTTCGCAATCGCCTTACCGATGTCCCCTACAAATCCCCAAGGCTTTGCCGCTGCCGCGCCAATATCCAAGCACTCTTTCGTCACGTCTACCAGGCGTTTTTTCTCTGGCGTAGTTTCACCGATAATGAACATGCGCGAGGCGTCACTGTAGTAACCGTTCAAAATAGTAGAGACATCCACGTTGACAATGTCCCCTTCACGAAGAATTTCCGTTTCGGAAGGAATCCCGTGGCATACCACTTCGTTGATGCTTGTACATACACTCTTGGGAAAGCCTTCATAGCCCAACGGAGCGGGAATAGCCCCATGACTAACTGTATAATCGTATACCAGCCGATCTATGTCGGCCGTACTCATCCCGGCGTGGATTTCCTTCTCCACAAGGTCCAAAACACCCGTATTGACAACGCCGGAATTACGAATGCCTTCAATCTGTTCCGGCGTTTTAACTAAGCGGTTAGTGGGGACAATCTCACCCCGATTCTGGAACTGGAGAATCCTTTCATCGAATGCAGTTTTCTCTTTCCCCTTAGGAATGCGCCAATTCCTGGTAATTCTTCTGAACATGGTTAGTGCACCTATTTGCTTGCAAACTTACTAAAAATCTATGGAATATCCGACAGATTTCGACAGAAATGCGAATTTAAAATTGGGAATTAAGCAGTTAGGGGAAAATTGCCGAAAGTGAGGGAAGGCTAAAAACAGCTTTGGGGAGGATTGAAGCAGGAGAACGGCTACCTAATCGAGCATTTCAAAAGCAAGATTGTGACAATTGGCGTAACTCGCTGAGTCACACGTGCAAACTTCGCTATTCCTCAGTTCACTGCCAAGTGACAAAAATGCAAAATATAGCGGATGTATGCAGGTTTTCCGTTTCGAATACATTACCTGTTTACCGTATGTAGATACTAATTGAAAATAGCACCAGATTTTAAGAAAAAATCCGATATTAAAATAGGAATACATTAGGAATAAGCTACTTGTGAGCTTTCCTCAAAGAGTGAGGTAATGACTTGGCAACGGTCGCAAATTCTGTGATATGCGGTGTATTTCTGTCAAACAACTCTTACCTGATGCAAATGTACACAAATAAAGCGGACGAAAAGAAGAATACAGCATTTTTTTCTTTCATATGTTTTGCATATACAGGGTACGAAAGCTGGATTTTCACTTTCCCGAAATGCAGACCATAGCGTCAATTCGATGCCAATATGTGCCATTTGCTGCCAAAATCCGCCTTAGACCGATGGATAAATGTGATTTTAAGCGAATACTTCCTCGCTTATTTGAAAGCGCATTGAACCAATGGTTTGCAAAAATGATGATGAACAGAAACGGATAATCAAGAAAGCCATTCCATACAGATAGGAAACAACATAGTTTCAATGATGTGCTGGTTTACTGGCTTACTGTTGTGTTGTCGTACTGGTTTACAACAGCGAAACATCAAATAAAGGTTTCAGCAATGGGGTGCGGATTTAGATGGGTAAAGTTTGGATGATGTAAATCGGTGGCACAATGTATTCTCCTATCAATGTGGCGATATACCAATGTCAAACGACAGATTGAAATAAAAACATCCTAAAGTTCTTTT
>CALUIN010000048.1 GCA_944320745.1 uncultured Alloprevotella sp.
GACCGCACACCCGGCCTCTCTGATTTGCGACCAAAAGTAATAGGATAAAACGCAGAATAAAGCGAAATTGAGCATTCTCACTGACTTCATAACTTTTGGCCTCGGGCACCGCTGAATGGCACGAGGGCGGAAAAACGGATTCAGGAAGATTGCAACGGATGATGCACTTCCCAACCAACACCCGCCGCCGAAGGTACATATAATACTTACGTTTTCTCTGCCTGCGTCCTGAGTAGATTTACGTTCAGCCCTTACAACTCCCGCAAACTAATTCTGCACCAAACAAAAAAGCAAGGATTATAAGATTAAGCCCAAAGCAAGGACGTTAAACATTTTGAACACTGAAATTGACGGGGCTTTCGGCGGATTTTTGTAAGTTTGCAGCGGGATGATGTGCCGCGTACGTTCCTGTATGTGTCGCGCGGCCAGCCTTTCTTGTTTTCGGTCCGCCGCCCGAAGGCGCGCGCCGGAACTATTTCGTGAAGTATGAGAAAAAAGTTTGTCATTATAGCATGGTCCGTCTACGGCGTGTTGGTGATTCTGGCGATATGGGCCTTTGTGGGGATAGACCGGGGATGGATTGGCTACATGCCGCCTTTGGATGAATTGCAGCAGCCCATCAGCCGCTATGCCTCGCAGGTGATTTCATCGGACGGGGTGGTGCTGGGCACATGGTCGCGCAGCGAGAACCGCGTATTTGCGGACTATGACAGCATTTCGCCCCACGTGTTCGACGCGCTTGTGGCCACGGAGGACGTGCGTTTCTTCGATCACTCGGGCGTAGACGTGCGCGCCTTGGCCCGCGCCGTGGTGAAGCGCGGAATCCTGCGCCAGCGTGAGGCCGGCGGCGGCAGCACCATCACCCAGCAGCTTGCCAAGCAGCTTTATTCGCGCACCGCCCGCAGCACGGCCGAGCGTTTGATGCAGAAGCCCATAGAATGGGTGATCGCCGTAGAGCTGGAGCGGCGGTACACGAAGCAGGAAATTCTGACCCTCTATTTGAACTACTTCGACTTCCTGCACAATGCGGTAGGCATCAAGACTGCCGCGCAAGTGTACTTCGGAAAGATGCCGCAGGAACTGACGGTAACGGAAGCGGCCACGCTCGTCGGTATGTGCAAGAACCCTTCGCTCTATAACCCCGTCCGATCACCGGAACGCTGCCGACAACGGCGCAACGTTGTGCTGGCACAGATGGTCAAGGCGGGCAGCTTGGATCAAGCCGCTTACGACAGTCTGTCCGAAAAGCCGTTGGAACTGGAGTTCCACCGCGTGGACCATAAGGAAGGGCCGGCGGCTTACCTGCGTGAACTGCTGCGGCGCGTGCTAATGGCCGAGCGGCCTCAGCGTTCGGATTATGCCCCAAGCGCCGGCGTGCAGTACTATGCAGATTCGCTGGCATGGGAGACAGACCCGCTCTATGGTTGGTGCCACAAGAACTTCAAGCGCGACGGATCGCCCTACGACATCTATACCGACGGACTGAAGATCTATGCGGCTATCGATTCGCGCATGCAGCGCTACGCCGAAGAAGCCATGCGCGGTCATGTGGGCCTGTATCTCCAGCCCCAGTTTGAGCGTGAGGGACGCGGCTCTTCACGTTTTCCGTACGCGGCCGATGTGTCAGCGGCAGAAGTGCGCCGTTCGTTGCGCCGGGCCATGACGCAGAGTGAACGCTACCGCGCCATGAAGGCCTACGGAGCCTCAGAGGAAGAAATAGAGCGCGCGTTTGCCACCCCTGTGCCTATGACGGTGTTCACGTACCAAGGCGACAAGGATGTGGAGATGACGCCGATGGATTCCATACGCTATTACAAAAGTTTCCTCCGGTCCGGCCTCGTCTCCATGGATCCTGCAACCGGTCATGTGAAGGCTTACGTGGGCGGCTTGAACTACGCTCATTTCCAGTACGACATGGCCACGGTTGGCCGTCGGCAGGTAGGCTCTACCATGAAGCCGTTCGTTTATACCATGGCCATGGAGGACGGTTATACGCCTGAGTCGCGCATCCTGAACGTGCAGCGGACCTATGGCAACTGGACCCCGCGCAACGGAAGCCGCTCGCGCTACGGCGAGGAGGTCACGCTGAAATGGGGCCTGAGCCAGTCGAACAACTGGGTCACGGCAGAACTGATGTATCAGATAGATCCCAACGGGACGAGGCTCGTCAACTATTTGCATGAGTTCGGCGTGGCCAACAATGAGATTTATCCGTCGCTGCCCCTCTGCCTGGGTGCCTGCGAGATGACGGTCGGCGAACTGGCGAGCGCTTATACGGCTTTCGTGAACCGCGGTATCCGCTGTGCGCCCGTACTCGTGACCCGAATTGAGGACAACCAAGGAAACATCCTGGCCGAATTTGCGCCGCGCATGAGCGAAGTTATCAGCGAGGCCACGTCTTACAAGATGCTGGAAATGCTTCAAGCTGTAGTGGACCAGGGCACGGGCCGTCGTTTGCGCTTCAAGTTTCACCTGGATGCTCCGATTGCGGGAAAGACCGGTACGTCGAACGATAACGCGGACGGATGGTTCGTGGGCTGCGTGCCCCGCCTGGTGACGGCCTGCTGGGTCGGCGGCGAGGAGCGGAGCATTCATTTCCGCTCCATGGCCATGGGACAAGGCGCGTCGTCGGCATTGCCCATCTGGGCCTACTATATGAAGAAAGTGTATCGCGACCGAAGCCTGCATTACTCGCAGGACGAGCAGTTCCACTATCCCGAACCCGAGCCGGCGGACAGCGCGGCCACGGATTCCATATTGCCCGCAGTCCCAGAACCGGTTCACAGGCAGGAACAGCAGGACGTGGATGCTTATTTCGAATAGACGCAAGTACGAACGGATACGGCGAAAAGAGCAATAAGTCAAGCGAACATGGATTTTATAGCTATCATACCGGCGCGTTATTCCTCTACGCGCTTCCCCGGAAAACCCCTGGCAAACCTAGGCGGGAAACCCATAGTGCAACACGTTTACGAGCGTGTGGCTCAATTGTTTGAACATACTTATGTCGCAACGGATGACGAGCGCATAGCCCATGCCATTGAAGGCTTCAGCGGACGGGTAGTGATGACCCGCAGCGACCACCGCAGCGGAACGGACCGATGCTATGAGGCTTATACCCGGACAGGGCTGCACGCCGACGTCGTGGTGAATGTTCAAGGAGACGAACCTTTTATAGCGCTCTCACAGCTGGAAGCTGTAAAACGTTGCTTCGATGACGGCGCTACGCAAATCGCCACGCTGGTGCGGCCCTTTGCCGCTGATACGCCGTGGGAGACTTTGGCAAATCCCAATTCGCCCAAAGTCGTAGTCGACGGGAGCGACTGTGCACTCTACTTCAGCCGTTCGGTGATACCGTACATACGCGGTGTCGCCCAGCGGGAATGGGCTTCGGTACATACCTTCTACAAGCACATCGGCATATATGCTTATCGCGCGGACGTGCTGCGGCAGCTGGTGGCTTTGCCCCAAGGCCAGCTGGAAAAGGCCGAATCGCTGGAGCAGTTGCGCTGGTTGCAGGCCGGCTTCCGCATCAAGGTGGGCTATACGGCCACGGAGACCATAGGCATTGATACGCCCGAAGACTTGGAGCGGGCGCGGGAATTTTGGAACGCTTTGTCAAATCAGACATTATGAGAAAAGTAGGAATATTGTTCAGTCTGGCACTCCTCACGCTCGGGACAGGCTGGGCGCAAAAGATAGAAGTCGGAACATATGTGTTTAAGAAAGATGGGGCCGTCTATACTGGTGACTTGTATAACGGCAAACCCAACGGCGTGGGCCGCACGGTGTTCAAGAACGGTGACGTCTACGAAGGTGACTATGTGAAGGGAAAACGGGATGGGACCGGTATCTACACCTTTGCCGACGGCGAACGCTATGACGGGCAGTGGTTTCAGGACCAGCAGCACGGCAAGGGCACATACTATTCCTTGAACAATAACCGCTACGAAGGCTATTGGTATCGCGACTATAAGGAGGGCGAGGGAACGATGTATTATTATAATGGTGATGTGTACAAGGGCTCGTGGAAGGAGGACCTCCGAAGCGGCGAGGGCACCTATACCTATAAGAACGGCGCGTATTACCAGGGACAGTGGGCCAACGACATGAAAAACGGATACGGCGTGTTTGACTGGCACGACGGTTCGAAATATGAGGGCTCATGGAAGGACAACAAGCGGAACGGCGTGGGCACCTACTATTACCCCGACGGAGACTACTATCACGGCGACTGGAAGGACGACGTGCAAGACGGCCGCGGCATCTACAAATTCCGCAATGGCGACGTCTACGAGGGCGACTACGTGATGGGACAGCGCACGGGAGAAGGCATTTTCACCTTCGCCAACGGCGATGTATATAAAGGTGAGTTCCTGAACGGAGAACAAAGCGGCCAGGGAACTTTCGTATGGAAGGACGTGGCCACCTATACCGGTTCGTGGAAGAACAACAAACGCAACGGGTACGGGAAGTACAAGTGGAAAAACGGAGATGAGTTCGAGGGTTATTGGAAAGATAATCTGATGGACGGCGAGGGGACGTGGCGACGGGCCAACGGAGAGAAGTACAAGGGCTTCTTCAAAATGGGCAAGAAGCATGGGAAGGCTATCGAGATTGCCGCGGATGGTACGCGCTTCGAAGGCTACTATAACGAGGGCGAACGCGACGGTGCTTTCACAGAGTACGACCGTAACGGCAACGTGACGCGAAAGGGCGAATACAAGAATGGACGTTTGGTCCAACAGTAATACTCCTTAAATCATCTTTGACACATGAAAAGAAAAGAACGCGATCAACGCTTGAAAATCGTGAAGGACGATCCTTGGCTGGCCCCTTACAATGACGCCATCCAAGGGCGCCACGACCACGTGTTGAACAAAATGGCTGAGCTGACGGGAGGAAAAACAAGCCTGTCGGATTTTGCAGACGGCCACTTGTATTTCGGCCTGCACCGCGAAGGCGGAAACTGGGTGTTCAGGGAATGGGCCCCCAACGCTACGGACATTTACCTGATAGGTGACTTTAATGAGTGGAAAGAGTCTGAGGATTATCGCCTGAAGCGTTTGGGCAATTCCGGAAATTGGGAAATCGTGCTGCCACAGTCAGCGATGAAGCATCTCGACTTGTACAAGATGAAAGTCTACTGGAAAGGGGGATGCGGCGAGCGCATACCGGCTTGGTGCAGGCGGGTGGTCCAAGACGAACAGACGAAGATATTCAGCGCGCAGGTGTGGGACCCGAAGAAGCCCTACGTATTCAAGCGGAAGAGATTCCGCCCGCAACGCGATCCTCTCTTGATTTATGAATGCCATATCGGGATGGCGCAGGACGCTGAGAAAGTCGGCTCCTACGATGAATTTCGCGAGAACGTATTGCCGCGGGTTATTGCCGACGGTTATAACTGCTTGCAGATAATGGCTTTGCAGGAGCATCCCTATTACGGCAGTTTTGGCTATCACGTGAGCAATTTCTTCGCCCCCTCAAGCCGGTTCGGCACACCGGACGAATTGAAGCGGCTAATCGATGAGGCCCATCGCAACGGCATAGCCGTGATCATGGACCTCGTGCAGAGTCATGCCGTAAAAAACGAAGTGGAGGGCCTGGGAAACCTTGCGGGCGATCCGTGCCAATTTTTTTATGCAGGCGACAGGCGCGAGCATCCGGCTTGGGATAGCCTCTGCTTTGACTACGGCAAAAATGAAGTGATACATTTTCTTCTGTCCAACTGCAAATACTGGCTGACGGAGTTCCATTTGGATGGTTTCCGCTTTGACGGCGTGACGTCGATGCTCTACTACAGTCACGGCCTGGGTGAGGCTTTCTGCAACTACGACGATTACTTCAACGGCCATCAGGACGACAATGCCGTCTGCTACCTTACGCTGGCCAATATACTGATACACGAGATCAACCCGAACGCAATTACGATAGCCGAAGAGGTCAGCGGCATGCCGGGGCTGGCGGCTCCATTCAAGGCCGGCGGCTATGGCTTCGATTACCGCATGGCGATGAACATCCCCGACTATTGGATAAAGACTATCAAGGAATGCCGTGACGAGGACTGGAAACCAAGTAGCATTTTCTGGGAACTGACTAACCGCCGGGCGGACGAACGTAACATTTCCTACTGCGAGAGCCATGATCAGGCCTTGGTCGGCGATAAGACCATTATTTTCCGTCTGATTGATGCGGACATGTACTGGCACTTCCGCAAGGGCGACGAGAATGAGGCCGTGCATCGCGGCATCGCGCTTCACAAGATGATCCGGCTGGTGACGGCGTCAACGATTAATGGCGGATACCTGAATTTCATGGGCAACGAGTTCGGACATCCGGAATGGATAGACTTCCCGCGTGAAGGAAACGGCTGGAGTTACAAGTATGCCCGCCGGCAGTGGAATTTGGTAGATAATCACGAGTTGTGCTATCATTACTTGGGCGACTTCGATGCAGCCATGCTGGCAGTAATCAAGAGTGTCCCGGCTATCGAGAAATTACCGGTTCAAGAAATCTGGCACAATGACGGCGATCAGATTTTAGCTTATAAACGGGGAGACCTGCTTTTTGTCTTCAATTTCAGTCCCTCCCGCAGTTACGTGGGCTATGGATTCATGGTGCCCGAAGGCAAGTACAAAGTCGTGCTGAATACGGACGCCGTGGAGTATGGCGGCAACGGACTGGCAGACGACAGTGTGGAACACTTGACGAACTTCGACCCGCTACTCAAAAAGGACGGTAAGGGATGGCTACAGTTATACTTGCCCGCCCGTTCGGCAGTCGTTTTGCGGCACGTGGATTAAAGGGAATTTTACCGATTGACCGAATTTCATGAGAAGACCCAAGTCACAGACCATAGAAGAGCAGCGCTTTCACGTAGCCATACGTGGACTTTTTGCGCTGTTCTTCTTTTTATATTTTTACCGCTCGCAGGATGCGGCAGTAGCATTGGCGCAGCACCAACTGTCCTTAGGGCAGACGAGCTATCACCCGCTGGTCGGCGCAGTAGTTCTCACGGCCCTGCTGATGGGGCTGCAGGCATTGGTCCTGCGTGTGGCGAAGATTGCGGAGCGGCTATACATTCTGACTTTCGTCCCGTCGGCTGTCTGCGCGGTTTTGCTGACGGCCTTTGTTCCCTATTACCGGCCGTCCGCCTTGGTGCTGACACTTGTCGTGCTGATTGTCAGTGCGGTCATCATCTGCCGGCGCCCGCAGCGGACGGAGCGAAAGCCGATGCTGTCGGTTCGTCTGTTGCACTGCCTGATGTTGATTGCCTACATGGGATTCGCTGGAAATACCAACGATGTACTTAACTATGAGGTCAGGACGTCGCGCCTATTGTCGGACTGTAACTACGAGCAGGCACTGGAAGTGGGGAAGAAGTCTCTCTCTTCGTCTGAACGCCTGGTGGCGATGCGTGCCTATGCCATGAGTCATTTGCCGGGGGGATTGGGCGAGCAGCTGTTTACCCGGCCTCTCGAATCCGGCGGCAGCCGACAGTTGTTCCTTCTTCCTGCCGACACCAGCAGCGTGCTGTTTCCGCCCGACAGCCTGTATAGCTTCCTGAGCGGTGAGCCTGCGGACAGTCTGGAGCTCGGATTTACGGCTTATTCGCGGGATGTGTTCAAAAGATTTGCGCAAGTCAATCCCGCGGGACCGTCACGGGACTATTGGCTTTGTGCGTTACTTTTAGACAAAGATCTTCAAGCCTTTGCGCAAGAGTTGCCTAAGTACTATGAGGTTGCGGACAGCTTGATTTTGCCCAAGGCTTATGCAGAAGCGTTGGTGCTGGTCAACCGGCAGCAGACGGATACGCTACTCCATTGCGCGAACCCGAACGTCTTGGAGAACTACCTGGATTTTAAGGACAAAGAGAGGAAAATTTCCCCGTCGGCCGCGCGGCGAAATCTTCTATATAAGGAGTATGGGAACACCTATTGGTGGTATTACTTCTATGGCGGGGAGCTGAAGGAAAAAGGAAATTGGACTAACGTTTTCTGAACTCCATTTCCGAGACGATCTTGACCAGCTTCCTTCCCGACGCCTTCTTGACATCGTTCCCGCCGACAGCCTTATACCTAAAAGTGCTGTCGTTGAGTTGCGTAAACTCAATGGTCTGGGAATCTGCACCGCTGTCGTTGCTGAAGCGGAGCGTGGCAGTTTTGCCCTTGATGTCGAAATCCGTGAGCAACCAAATGCCGTAGATGCCACTACCGTGCATATACCCGTTCATTTTCCCCAGAAAATCGAGGTTCGGAGCCGTGAGCGTAGGCTCATACAGGTTAAGGCGAATGATAACCCGATTTTCTGCGTTCTCGTAGATCCCCTTAAAGGGTAAGGGCTTCTCTGACTGTGCGGCGGCAGGAGTCGAGAATCCGATTACGCAGGCAAGAAGCAATGCGAAACCTCGGCCGACGCGTCCCCGGCTGATCCGCCTCTTATTCATTATCTTCATTCCGGATGCCTTCATGAGTTCTGAATATCATTGTTGTTGCGCCTATCGTGATAATGTCTCCGTCGTGGAGGGCTACGCGCTCCTTGTTCCCAAGGAAATGGTCCATGACGGATGTTCCCGTATTGGAAGGCGCATCCTGAAGGACGTAGTCATAGCCTCTTCCCTTGCGTTCGCTTATGGTGATGATGCAGTGCGTCGTGTCGATGCTGGGGTCGTTAGTCCGGATTGCCGCATTGGCCTTCGTGCCTTTGACATATCGCCCCACAATGTTGCGTCCTGGCTGCAAGGGGATTTCCTGCTTGAAGTGAAACATGTTCTCAATGACCACAAGCAGCGCGGGCACAAAGACGTCTTCTTCGTCTTCCTCCTTTTGCGGTTGGGGAATCCGTATGCGGAATTGTTTATGACAATGCGGGCATTCGAACACCAATGCCTGCCCCGGCTCATAGGCCGAAATATCGAAAGGGATAAGCCCCTCACACTTGGGACACCTAATCTGTTTCATAGAAAGAAAGCGGTAGCCGGCAGTCCGTGTTAATCCAGTTTTAGAACCCAGGCGTCGGCAAACGGAGAATGTGCCTTTCTCAATTGTCGCAACGCGGCATAGGCCTCGTCCTCATCGTTGTAGCGGCCATAGACCACGCGTACCATCTTGCCTTTGGCATATACGGTTGCGCCTTGAATGCCTTTCATTTCCAGCATCCGGGTATAACGTTCCGCGTTTTTGAGCGTGACGCGACTGACCATGACTATGGTGTAGGCACCGTCCGGCATCGACTGGGCACCAGCTCCGGTTTCCGCCGGACCTGCAATGGTGTCGGACTGGATAGCCTCGCGGACCTGTCGGGCTGGAACGGGCGTCTCGTTCCGATGCGTCGCCTCCTTCTCAGTCTGAAGCTGGGGCGCAACGGGCGCCGGGCAGAAGGCAGAATACGATTGCTGTTCAGCGACCGATCGCGGGGCGTCCGCCACGGGGCTGGACCAGATAAAATAGAACAGAATTGCTATGGCGGCAGTCGCCACATAGTTCGCCAGCTCCCGATTGATGCGCAGCGTATAGCTTTTCTTTTCCCGCTTTTCTTCGCGCACTGCCGAAATATTGCTTTCCCGTATGGAATCAATGTAAAACGGCGTGAGCCCGTAGAGCGGAATGGAGAAAATGCCCGTCTCGTCTTCGGTGAAGTCATATTGCCCATTCGGCAACAGTTTGAAGTGTCCGATGCCTTTCAGCGTCAGTTCGCCCTTGTCCTTCAATTCCTGCTTTCCGGCCTTAACAGCCTCGTCCACCCGTGCGGCGGCTTCGTTGTAGCTGACGTGGTAAGTCTGCATGTACGACTGCACGAGCAACCCGTCGTTGACCGTCAGTGACGGGTTGAATGCCACGATGCGCCGCGGTGGGAGAAATGTATGTCTTTCCTCTTCGTAACGGGCTGGTACATAGCTGGTGACGAAGCCGCCGAAGTTCGGAATAATCACGCAACTTTGGTGGAGGATCAGTACTTTGATATGTTGGGCCAGTTCAAACATATTGCAAAGATAAAACTTTTTACCGAATTGCGTCGTGTCCGTCTTCCGGTTCTTTGCCCTCTCTCCGGCCCACTTCAGCGCCGCCCGCCGCACGTGTGCGGCGCTAATGTGTTGTGTCAGAAAACCTTCAAGCGGGGAGCCAGTCCACAGTTTTTTTCCAAAAAAATCGATATTAAAATAGGAATGTATTAGAAATAAGCCTTTCTCAAAGGGCGAGGTAATGACTTAGCAACGGTCGCAAATTCTGTGATATGCGGTGTATTCCTGTCAAACAACTCTTATCCTTTGCAACTGTACACAAATCTACAAAATCAAGGCGAAAAGAAAAACACTAATATAAATTTGATTTGCTGATATCTGTCAGAATTGAGCCGATATTTTCGTCAAAGGAGACCAAATTAGCTATTCGGTTTTGTGCACCGAGATAATCTTTATTGATACGCGCCAGTGTAATGTTTCTCCTTTGTGCCGCCAGCCTCTCAAACGGAAAGCGGATAATGGTCGGTGTATTGTAACCTACGCCGAGTTCCAACAGAAGCGTATTTCCATCGCAAGCCTTTTCCATGTAATCCTGATAGTGCTTATAACTCGCATACCATTGGCTGTCTTGCACGAAAAGCCCGTCTTTCCGAACATGCACATCCATTTTTCCACCACATACCGGGCAACGTGGAACAAGTGCCGAAGGAATGCGACAATCCTTTGTCTGCCGAGCCATTTCCCGGACAAGGTTTTCATTGTAGTAGAGCTTGTCATGGCATCCCCTGGCGCATTGCAGATAAGCGTAATCGCCTTGAACGGGGAAAATCCGTCCGCCGTCAACCCCCGATTTCTCAAACTGCCCGTCCACATTGGTGGTAATCACGAAATAATCCTTTTCCTCCACGATATGGAGCAGCAGACGGTATAAATCCGTAGCAAGCATGTCGTGGCGGTTCATAAGGATATGCCGTGCCCAATAAGCCCACCGTTCCTCTTCCGTCTCGAAAGGATAAAATGCGGAGGAATACATATCTGTCAGACCGTATCTTGCTATGAAGTCCGCGAAGTTGTCCGTGAAACGCTCTCCGCCGTATGTGATGCCTGCCGCGGCCGAAAGTCCTGCCCCGGCACCGATGACCACGTAATCCGCACGGTCGAGAGTATTGCGCAGTTTGAGTAACCTGCTCTCATAGCTGCCTTTGGCAATCGGATTATGGCAGGAGCCCTCTATAAATGAATAAGTCCTCATCTTTGAATACGTTGAATACTACTTCCTGAATGTAGGAAGCCGTTTTAAGACAATCAATTACCGTTCCCACCGCGATTTGTGCCGCCCGTTCCTGCGGAAAGCCAAATTCTCCCGTGGATATGCAGCAAAAGGCGATGCTTGCCAGCTTGCGCGCATCGGCCAACGCTAAGCAGGAACGGTAACAATCCGCCAATTCCATTTCTTGCATTGACGTGGGTTTGCCGTCACGCACAATTGGACCGACCATATTCAGCACATACTTGGCTGGCAGGTTATAGCCTCTGGTTATCTTGGCGCACCCCGTAGGCTCCGGGTGACCTTGTGCCTGCATCAGTCTGTCGCACTCCAGACGCAACTGTACGCCTGCAGCCGAATGGATGGCGTTGTCTATGCAACGGTGCAGAGGGACGAAGCAGCCCAGCAAGGCACTGTTGGCGGCATTGACGATGGCATCCACTTGCAGACGGGTGATGTCGCCCTGCCATATCCGAAGTCTGTTGTCAGATTGGCACGGCGGTATGTCCTGCAAGGCTACAATACCCTTGTCCGCAAGTTGTTGCCTCAGTTCGGCATCCTGCGCTTGGAGGAACTCCGTGGTTACAGGCAGCGGAGGACGCACGTTGAGCAAAGCCCGCATCATAGCCTGTTGCTTTTCCAGTGTGTCGGGTATCTGCCATCCGGCGTATTCCTCCCGTTCAGCAAGTAAAGTGCGGAATATGTAGCGCAAATTCTCAATCCTGTCCGCTGTATTCATAATGCTCGAAAGTGGGAGGTGTCGGTGTCAGGTCGTAATAATCCAGTTTGGCGACAGGCAGACGAAAATACACCATATCCGTATGTTGCTTGTACAGACGTTACAGGACGGGATTGGTGTCATAAATTTCACGGGCCACATTGTCCGATACGTCAAACACGGCACGCCCTGTCGCTCTTACTGAAATATTCCCCTCCATGGCAAGCAGCTCGATGTTGGGGTTTTCTTGCAGTTGCCTATATACTTCCTTGTGCGGGGAAGTGGCAAAGTAAAGGGTATGCCCTTCCTGTTTCATGATTTGGAACACCCGGATTTTGGGCTTGTCCTGTTCCACGGTGGCAAACGCCACATCCTTATGAGTGCTTAAAAAATCAAATGCTTTTTCCATGATTGATTTTCATTTATCCATTGCTTAAAAGGCGTCGGACAGTGCTAAAAGCCACACTGTCCGACGTGCCATCACTCGGTATGCCTTATTTATAAAGTGCCTTGCCCAACTCTTCCAGTCCGGCTTCTCCGGGCAATCCGGGATAGGCTTGCTTCATGGCATTCACGAAAGCCTGTACCGTCTTGTTTGCCGCGAGCAGCTCTTTCATCTTTTTCAGGTAAGCGATTTTGAACTCTACTGCATCGCGTGTAGCAGCACCGCCGTGTCCGCCGATGAACAGCGTCGCACCCGAAGCCAAGGAGTTTTCAGCTTCCGCGATTTCCGCATCGATGGCGGCAGGAGAAGAGATTTGCAGGTGGCTGACATGCGCCTTTGCCGGGGTCCAATGGGTGTAATAAGCCTTTCCGCCAATCAGGATGCTTGCACCTGGAAAATCCGATGTCGCTCCATGACGGAACTCAAAGGTGACCCCTGTCCACGTCTGTGTCGTGCCGAAAGCCACTTCCGTAGCCTTACCTGTAGGCATGTCTGTCATTGCATCGCCGAAAGCCTGTGCAAAGCCTTTCATCATGCCTCCATACACTTCTCCTTTGGTAAAATCAGGCATCCCTTGCGCCATTACCACATCGTGATTGCCTGTTCCGCCAACATGGTAGTCAGTGATGCGTTTCTCTACGGACTTTTCCAATTTGGAAAGGTAGGTGTCATATTCAGCCACATTGTCCTTGAACAGCGGCTGCTCCATTGTTACAAGGGCATCTTTCCCCTCAATGATATAACTTGCATCGCCCAACGCATCGTTGGTGTAGTAAACGTGCAACTTGAAATTGCCGAGGTCGTGTACCTCGAATCGTCCTTTTGTCTGTGCCATAACTGTAATTGTTAAAAGATTGAACAGAATATATAAAACCTTTCTCATTTTCGTTTTTATGGTTATTATCCAATAGTGTTATTCAATGGCCGAGTAATGGATGTGCACCAAACGCCATTCTCCATCGGAACATCTTTTAAAGATTTGTGTTTCTTGTCCTTTTGCGTGATGCGCAGTGCCATCCATCCGCACGGCATCAAATGACCACGTAAATTCCGACCATGCCATATTGCCGTCAATATCAATCTTCAAATTGTCACTTTGCAAGTGACGTTCTTTGAAAAGCCTGCCAAAAATACCTACCACCAAACTGTCGCGAATTTCGTTATAAGTGGAATAATAACCCGTCGGGCCTATAAAGGATACATCGGTGTCGTGCGACCATATTTGATTTACCAAAGCCGTGTCGCACCGATTGATGGTTTCTACATATCGGTTGATTAATCCTGTGATGGCCGTTCTATCATTCTCAGATTCAACAGGCCTTTCCTGTCCAGCCTTCAGCGTGCAGCCAGCAAACACTGTAATTGCTGTCACAAAAAGGAGGAGCGTTTTAATTTTTACTTTCTTCATACACTTGACAGTTTTATTACTTACTATAAGTATCCTTGTTTCTTTTATGCCGCGAAATTAGAAAGAGTTTTTAATCCCCGCAAGTAGACACCTGGACATCAGATGCTTACACGAAGGTAACCATTATTGTGGATGAGCTATTTACAGACAAAAATATTTTTGAAAAAAGTTTCTTGCTGTTTGAAAGGAATTTGATTACCTTTGTAGAGTGATTTATAATACATAATATTATGGATAGAACAACGATAGAAAATGCCGTATTTCCAAACTGCCCAATACGGAACGTCTTAGCCAAGCTCTGTGACAAATGGTCGCTTTTGGTCATATACACGCTGAACAAAGCTGGCAAGGAATCGATACGTTTCAAGGAGTTACAGCGAGAAATTCCTGACATATCGCAGAAGATGCTGACGGTAACACTGCGCACATTGGAAGATGACGGCTATGTTACCCGTACCGTATATCCCGAAGTTCCTCCAAGGGTCGAGTATGCGCTGACGGAACGGACACGCTCTTTATTACCGCATATCAATGCACTGATTGAATGGGCATTGGAAAATATGGATGCGATTATAAAGGACAGGAGAAAAGCCAATAGTCAATAAAGAATGACACTTTTCCCTTTACCGCATACCGATGCGGATTAGCGATTGCAGGCCAATACTTCACGCCAAGAAATTCACCCCACGGCTCGGAATAGTTAGTGAACCGTTTCATGAACGAAGCGTAGCAGTATTTGCAGGCATGAGAACAGCCCACATACTCAGCCCCACCACAAACAGAAGTGGTTGATACTCATACCGCGGATGCCGTATATGGCAAGTAATCGCAAGTCACGTCGTGTCACCCGTTCCAGATGCAGGAAAAGGGACAGCAGCCAAAAAATGCGCCATGCCACGGCTGCCCGTAGGAAAGCGTTGACCTTTGGCTGCATACCGATATTCGGCAGATGCTCGAACACAGGTATACAGATGCCGGACAGGATGCTCACTGCCAATATGAGGATATGCCCTTTTATGCCGCCACATTTTATTCCCAGGCATTTATATGTATCCTGTCTTCAATATTGATGACTTTCTGCTTGGGCAGAAAAGCGTTTTCGGCAGGGTATCCCATCGTAAGCAGGCAAAGTAACTCGTAACCGTCTGGAGCGTGGACGATTTTCTTTATCTGTTCGGCTTCATCGCTCACGGGAATATGGAACACGGTGCCCAACCCTTCAGCGGTGGCGGCAAGAAGCATGTTTTCCAATGCGCACCACGCCGAGGCAAAGTAGTTGAGCGAACTTTGTTCCGTCGGTTTGAGCTGCGGGCAGGTAAGCTGGCGGAAGAACGGAAGAATGAGCAGTCCGCTTTCCATCAGCATCTTCTGCTGCTTGGGCAGGGCATCGGCAAACATCGCCATTTTGTCTTTGTCGCCCGATTCATCCACCTCTGCAACCAGCTTCTTGAACGCAGCCATGTTCTTTGCCAAGGGAGCAACGATCTTGGCGATGTTTTCCTTTCCGCGCACCACGACAAACTCGAATTGGCGCAAATGGTCGTTGGTCGGTGCCTTGAACGCCGCACCGATAACCCGTTTCAAAATCTCACCGCTTACTTTGCGGTCGGAATAGTCGCGGTAGGTACGCCGCTTTTCCAATACTTCATAAAATTCCATCTGCAACATCTTTATAAAAGTGAGACATATTTGTTTTTTCGCGGCAAAGGTAGTGTGTATTATTGTTTTGTGTTTGCCTAATAGTTTCAAATAATTGTCGCACATTTGCATGTGCTAAAATTTGAGTACATGGAAGATGTCATCATACCCTACACGCTGCCCGAAACGGAGAACCACTCGTTCTTTTTCATCGACCAGCGTATAGATACACGGCTGGAAGCCAAACTGCACATGCACGACGCGTGGGAATTATACTGTGTGCTGCAAGGAGAAGGCACGAGAATGGCTGGCGATACCTTGTTGCCGTTCACGGAGGGAGATGTTGCCCTAATACCTCCGTCCATGCACCACCATTGGGACTACAACCCGGCATCGGCAGACGATGAAGGGTGCATCCGCTACCTGATGGTGGCTTTCAGCCATTCTTTCGTGCGCCATTGCATGGCGGTATTCCCGGAATTGCGGAACAGGCTGGCCAATGTGACATTCCCTGCCGAAGCCTTGAAGTTCGGAACGGAAAGCGCCCGTGCCATCCGTCACGCCTTGTCTGCAATGAAAGGAAAGGATGAACTGGAGCGGCTGTGCGACATGTTCCGGCTGCTGCCCGTCATCTTTACCGCAAAAGACTGTACATTCGCGGGCAGCCCCGTGCGGATAGAACGCGAAGTGCGACGTATGCAACAGGACAGCGCATACGTGATGGCACATTATGTTCATCCCATCCTGCTTGACGACATTGCCGCTGAAGTGGGCATGAACCGTTCCGCTTTCTGTTCCTGGTTCAAGCGTTGCAAAGGGATGACCTTTTCGCAGTTCGTCACGCAATATCGGCTGAATACGGCTTGCGACTTGCTGGAACATTCGCAAAAGTCCGTGTCCGAGATTGGCTATCTTGTCGGATTCTGCGACATTCCCCACTTCGTGAGGGTGTTTACGAAAGAGAAGGGCGTTTCACCCGGAAAATACAGAAAGGAACATTTGACGAAAGCCCAGGTGTGATATGATTTTACAGACCAACGGGACGGCAACAGGCAGTTTTGACCTGCCCAAAACACAAACTTGCCACCCTTCCGTTGTTATTGTTTACAATCCCGATTCTTTGTCTTTTGAATCCGTCCGTGGTCACATCGGCCTTTCCATCCGTCGCAGACTTTATCTTGCTTGTGATGGTGGAAGCCTTAAAATCGCCGATGACCTGCATCTTTATATGTATGAAGAGGGCAATTCCATTCTTCTCCTTGCTTCCGTTTACTTAGGAGAATGTCTTGAAAGTGCTCCTCATAATCCTTGCTTTTTGTTTGGTGCAGAATTAGTTTGCGGGAGTTGTAAGGGCTGAACGTAAATCTACTCAGGACGCAGGCAGAGAAAACGTAAGTATTATATGTACCTTCGGCGGCGGGTGTTGGTTGGGAAGTGCATCATCCGTTGCAATCTTCCTGAATCCGTTTTTCCGCCCTCGTGCCATTCAGCGGCGCCCGAGGCCGAATGCTCAATTTCGCTTTATTCTGCGTTTTATCCTATTACTTTTGGTCGCAAATCAGAGAGGCCGGGTGTGCGGTC
>CALUIN010000049.1 GCA_944320745.1 uncultured Alloprevotella sp.
TTAGGCTGTAATGCCTGTCATACAGGACATTACAGCCTAAATCAATGCCTAAGATATTTTTAGAGAGTATCCTCTATTGCAGCCTGCGCCGCGGCCAAACGCGCTATTGGGACTCTAAATGGGGAGCAGCTGACGTAATCCAAGCCTACCTTGTGGCAGAACTTCACTGAACTCGGTTCACCTCCGTGCTCGCCGCAGATACCACACTTTAGGGTTGGACGGACTGATCGGCCTTTCTTCACAGCCATATCTATCAACTGTCCTACGCCGTTCTGATCCAATACTTGGAACGGATCTACGGACAAAATTTTCTTCTCTAAGTAAATGGGCAAGAAACTGGCAATGTCATCACGAGAGTACCCAAACGTCATCTGCGTTAAATCGTTCGTCCCGAAGCTAAAATACTCGGCCTTGGACGCAATGCGGTCCGCGGTCAAAGCTGCGCGCGGAATCTCTATCATCGTTCCGACCTTAAAGGGGATCTCAATTCCTTCTTCACGGAACAAATCTGCCGCTTCCTTACGAATAATATCCTCCTGTGCCTCAAATTCATACAGGATACCTGTCAGCGGCACCATGATTTCGGGATGCGGGTCAAGGCCTTCGCGCTTCAAATCTATTGCCGCAGAGAGGATAGCCCGCGTTTGCATTTGCGTAATTTCGGGATAAGTATTTCCCAAACGGCATCCACGGTGGCCTAACATGGGATTATGTTCACACAATTCCTCTACACGCTGATGAATATACTCCACTGTTACATTCATGGCCTTGGCCATTTCTTCCTGCCCCTTCAGATCATGCGGCACAAATTCGTGCAAAGGCGGATCAAGCAGACGAACATTAACAGGATAGCCATCCATTGCGCGGAAGATTCCCTTAAAGTCCTCTTTCTGGTAAGGCAAAAGTTTCTCCAAGGCTTTTTTCCTGCCGGCTACGTCTTCGGCCAGAATCATCTCGCGCATGGCGATAATTTTCTCGTTGTCGAAAAACATGTGTTCTGTCCTACATAAGCCGATACCGACCGCACCAAACTTACGTGCGACTTCTGCATCGCGCGGCGTGTCTGCGTTTGTACGGACCTGAAGACGGGAATATTTATTGCACAGATTCATCAAGTCTGCAAAATCTCCGGAGATTTCTGCAGCTTGTGTCTGTATTTCTCCCTTATAAACCATTCCATTCGTACCGTTGAGTGAAATGTAATCGCCTTCTTTCAATATTGTACCGTCAATATTGACACAACGTTTCTTGTAGTCAACGAGCATCGCGCCGGCTCCGCTGACACAGCACTTGCCCATACCGCGGGCCACCACGGCTGCATGGCTGGTCATACCTCCCCGTGCGGTAAGGATTCCTTCTGCAGCTGCCATACCTGCCAAGTCTTCGGGGCTCGTTTCAAGACGCACCAGGACAACCTTGTGTCCGGCTTCGTGCCACTTCGCAGCATCTTCTGCAAAAAATACAATCTGCCCGCACGCTGCTCCCGGACTTGCAGGAAGACCGCGCGTCAGTTCCTTAGCTTTGGCCAAGGCATCACGACTGAATACAGGATGTAACAATTCATCCAGTTTCTCGGGTTTGCAACGCTCAATCGCTGTTTTCTCATCAATTACTCCTTCGCGAAGCAGGTCCATGGCAATCTTCACCATAGCGGCGCCGGTCCGCTTGCCGTTGCGCGTCTGCAAAAGCCAGAGTTTACCTTCTTGTACCGTAAACTCCATGTCCTGCATGTCCTTATAGTGGGCTTCCAGTTTAGCCTGTACCTCATTCAATTGTTGAAAAAGTTCAGGCATCGCTTCTTCCATAGAGGGGTACTGGGTCTTGCGCGTCTCCTCATCTATACCCTGCAGAGCTGCCCGGCGACGGCTGCCTTCGAGCGTAACCTGCTGCGGGGTACGTATTCCGGCCACCACATCTTCTCCTTGCGCATTAACCAGCCACTCTCCGTTGAAAAGTTTTTCACCGGTCGCGGCGTCACGGCTGAAGCAGACTCCCGTGGCGGAAGTATTGCCCATGTTGCCGAATACCATTGCCATTACGGTGACGGCCGTTCCCCATTCTGCCGGTATGCCCTCCATCTTGCGATACAATATTGCGCGCTCATTCATCCATGAGTCAAACACAGCACAAATGGCTCCCCACAATTGTTCTTTAGGATCATCTGGGAAGGATGAGCCTGTGCCTTGCAGAATGGCCTCCTTGAACAACTGCACTAATTGTTTCAAATCTTCCACATCGAGTTCATTGTCCAACTTGACGCCTTTCTTCTTCTTGACATCCTCGATAATGGCCTCAAAGGGGTCAATGTCATCCTTATTTGCCGGTTTCATACAGAGCACGACGTCGCCATACATCTGGACAAAACGGCGATAAGCGTCATATACGAAGCGGGGATTATTCGTTTTCTTGACCAACCCTTCTGCTACCGCATCGTTCAAGCCTAAATTAAGAATAGTGTCCATCATACCCGGCATAGAAGCGCGGGCACCAGAACGAACCGATAGCAACAAGGGATTTTCAGCGTCCCCGAATTGGGCGCCGATAATCGATTCTATGTGCCGCATGCCCCGCTCTACTTCCTCGCGCAGCAAAGCCACTACTTCTTTCTTGCCCAATTTGTAATAATCGTTACAAGTATCGGTCGTAATTGTAAATCCAGGAGGCACAGGCACCCCTATCAGATTCATTTCTGCGAGATTGGCACCTTTGCCGCCTAACTCGTTGCGCATCTCCGCGCATCCTTCCGCTTTTCCGGCTCCAAAAGTATAAACCCTTTTTTCTTCTTTCATAGTAAGTGTTGTATATGATAATTACTTGCAAATATATATATATATGTGTAAATAGCAAAATCGAGACGACGTTTTTGACAAAAAAGCATTAATAATATTAATACTGTACCCCGCGACCCCCGACTTTTTCGGATTAAACTTCGTGAACTGCTTCTATCTTGCTCTGTTTGGCCGATACGATTAAGGCCACTGCATAGGCTGAAATACCTTCTTGTCGCCCGGTAAAGCCTAATTTTTCTGTCGTCGTGGCTTTGATACTGACATCCCCTACTCCAACCCCCATAAGCGAAGCCAGACACTGTTTCATTGCCTCAATATAGGGCAACAACTTGGGTTTCTCCGCACAGACTGTCGCATCAATGTTACCGACTGTCCAACCATTTTCGGCCAGCAGTTGGACCGTCATCCGCAACAATTCCTTACTGTCTATGCCCTTATAGCGGACATCTGTGTCGGGAAAATGAAAACCTATGTCACGCAAATTGGCCGCACCGAGCAGTGCATCACAGATTGCATGAATCAGGACATCGGCATCGCTGTGTCCTAACAGGCCCAATGGATAATCTATTTTTATCCCTCCCAGCCACAAGTCGCGCGCGGGGACGAGCCGATGCACATCGTACCCCATACCTATCCGGATATTCATCTTCATTTCAATATTTCTATCGACGTCCGAAAAATTCTTTGATACCATCAAAATCGAAAGCTAACGAAACGCGCAGAGTCTGGTCCAACGGATTACTCGGCGTCGTAGCGATCACGTAACCTGCGTCTATCGAGAGTACGTTCATGCGGAACCCCGCGCCCACGGTAAAATACTTTCGGTTTCCCTGCATCTCGCTCTCGTGGTGATAACCGGCCCGCAGAGTAAATTTGTCATTATACGTGTATTCAGCGCCTATGCTCCAGCGAATTTCCTCCAGCTCCCCCTTAAATCCGCGCTCCGAATCGCCGAAACTCTTGAATATACCCGCTATCGACGACACATCATAATACTCCGTACGGACTCTTTCTTCATAGTCTTCATTGGTCTCATCGTCGCGCTGCAACGGGCGGGAGGGGACCAGCAGTTTGTTAATGTCGGCGCTAAAGGAAATGCGATTATACTCGTTCAGAGGGATAAGATAGCTAAATCCCAAGCGCAGGTTCGTAGGAATAAAATAGGAATAATCCTCTCCGTAATTTATTTTGCTTCCGATGTTACTTATATCCACACCAAAGGCAAACTGGCACTCGCGATTACCCATCATCACGTAATTATTATAATAACATGCGATGTCGGCAGCAAACGCGGATCCGGCCGTGGTGTTGTCATCATAATGGCCGCTGATGTCCGAGTACATATAGCGCAATGCGACTGCTGCCGAGAAGCGTTCGCTGAGCATACGCGAATAGGCAATATCCACGCCCAGTTCATAGGGCTTTACCGTCATGTCGCCGGCAGTAACGTCGCCCAGGGAAAAATAGCGCAGCGAGGCGCTGATTGCCTGATAGTCTCCCAGACGGATATAGCCCGCAGCGTTGAGCAAGGCAATGTCGTTGACTATCTGGCGCAACCAGGGCGTATAGTTAATGGCAAGCCCCGCACGGCTGATCGTAAAAGGGTACTTTGCGGGGTTCCAACTTTGAGAATATACGTCCGGCTCCGTAGCGGCGCCTATATCTCCCATAGCGGATCCGCGTGCGTCAGCCGCAATGGTTTGCGATGTGACTGCCGTCATGATAGGATTGAACAGGTCCTTATCGTCAGCATAAAGGGACAGTGTCCCGGCGGCAGCCAGACACAGCAGCGCGGTAGTCCTTTTCGTTTGTTTCATATTAGTATCTGAATATTGAATGCGGTGATTACTGAAGATTACTCCATATTAGGGGTTTAGAAGTATAAGTTTTTGGGCATCTGTCTCGTATTCCTGACTTTCCGATCTTGCCTTAGCCCGATAAAAATATATTCCGGACGGAAGGGGAGCATTTCCATTCCCCCTGAGGTTCCAATCACATATCCCATAGCGGGAGGCCGACGGAATTTTCCCCTCGTAGCTCCAGACCTTCGTTCCCGAGACGCTATACACATCCACAGTGTACTGACAGTCGGCGTGAACCTCGTCCAACACAACGACGAAAGCCGTTTGCGTGCTTGCCGGGTTCTCCGTGGCATGAACGGTAAACGTCTGATCGGTATCGTATGCGCCGACATAGAAGTCCAGCGTCGTAGCCGTCGAGTTGTTGTTCACGTCCCACACACGGAAGGACAGCGTGTGTCTGCCATCTGTCAGACCGTCCAGCGGATAGGTCACCAGTCCGGAGGAATAGCTGCCGAAGTCATAGGCGAAATAATCATTCAGCACCTGCATCTCCGAGGTATTGCCGTCGATCGTCAGCTCCATGTCGTGACCGAGGCTGACGCTGGACGCGTTGATTCCGCTATCGTCCTGAATTTTTGCCATGAACACAGGATTGGAGGAAACGACTCCTCCGTTCGGGAAGTCCGGCGTGTTCAGATACAAGAACACTTCGGGGCCCAGTGTGTCCTGCGTCGCACCGGCGTACGTACCGTTAAAATAAACGTTTTCGCATATGCCGTGGGCTTCTTGCGTATGCTCATTATTCACGGCGTATAGGGAGATTCGCCCGCGGTCTTCCGTATAGCTGATGTCACGCGGCACCGGCATATACAGGGAGAAGCGGCCTTGTCGCACTGAGTCGCTACCCTCGTATAGCTGCTTCGTTCGGTCGGTGTAGACCATAGGTGAGGACGCCGAACCGCTATTGTTGCGGCAGGTGATCGTTTCCAGCCGGTCCATCACGGTGGCGGTGACCGTACCGAAAAAGTCCGTGTCAGCACGGCCGTTGGCATCCGCCACATATCCGCTGAACCTTGCGACCGCACCCGCCTCTAGCTGCTGGAGCGTACTTCCGGATATGGCGATGCCGTTGATGCTGTCCAGCACAACTTCCGCCGTGGGAAATCTTAGCGCCAAGGCCGGGTCGCCCAGCAAGACGTATTTTAGCTTGTTCATTGTCACATCCTGCGCATTGTCCACCATCTCCACCTTGGCCAGGCGCAATGCCTCTCCCATTGTATTCAGACTACCGCTTGCATCTTGCGTGAATACATACCGGCTGAACGTCTGGTTCAGGCTTCTGTTATAATTCGAATATACCGAACGCGAGGCACAAACCACGGCTATCGCCCCCCCCGTCGGGTTGTACAGGGCGTTTCGGCCTATGTCCGCCTCCTGACGGTCATAGGGCGCGATCTCGCACGAGGCCAGGACCCATAAGGGCAAACGCCCGTCGGCCCCGCTGGAGAAGTCGTCAGCCACCAGCAATCGTGATGTAGAGACCTGTGTCGGACTGCCATGCCCCATATAGTTGAACATGATGGCGCCGTGCGACATGTGGTCCCTCAGCATCTTCGAAACCTGCGGGTATGTGTTGCCGGTCGCAGAACGCTTTATGGGATACGCATCCCAGTAGACCTTGCCCAGCTGTACCTTGTCTCCGGTTGCGGAAACAATGCTTTCCACCACATCCTCGGCATCGCGCATGTGCAGATTGTTGTTCACGTCGTCGGCCAGCATGTAGACCTGGTTTTTCCATGCCCCCACGATCTTGTTCTTGCGATAATCTATGATTTTGTCCACCATGACGCGGGCCATATCCGGGTCGCTGCACGGCAGACGCCCGATAGCCAGATCCAGTTTCGCACGGCTGTAATTTCCCCCCTCGCTGTCGTCCAGCCAGCCATAAAAGTCATCCGTCACATAGCTGTTCAGAGCCCCGATTGCAAAACCGGTCAAGTAAGTCTGGTTTGCCTGGTCGTTCACTTCAAAAGCCAGAAGGTAGTCGTCCGGCGACGCATTATCCCAGGAAGGCGTCAGCATCCGGTTATCCCAGGCGCAGTCGCCGAAGAGCAGCAGATATTTCGGCATATCCTCCGTCCGTTCCGCCCTGTCATACAGCATCTTCGCATAGCGCCTGTAGGCGGAGGCGTCGGGCGTGCCGGATGAAAATTCATTGTAAAGTTGGTCCGCGCGCACAATTCTCACCCTCAATCCGTCCGCATCGCGGTGCATCTCCGCCAAGCGCTCGGCCTGCTCCGCCAGCTTCCCGCTGGCCGGAATGATGATAATCATGTCCTGCGGTCCGTCCGCGTGCAGGTTCTGATTCTCCACCTCGCCGACATACTCGGGAGAAGGATAGCTCGCCCCTTCGTCAAACACCACGTACCGCTGGCTGGCATCGTCCACAGGCACGCTCAGCACTTGTCCCTCCAGACTGCCTTCCATCTCCACCACGCCAGCCGTCGCAGTGGCTATGCGCCACAGGTGCGTTTGCCGCGTAGCGTTGGCCAGCTGCAGCATCACCGCGCCACTGGCGTTGGCCGTGAAGGACAAGCCCACGTCCTGCGCGTCCAGTTGCCGATCGTAGGTTACCCGTACATAGTTCAGGCGCGCTGCAATTCCAGATGTAGTAGTAAACTGTAAATCATTCGATTCACTGACTTTATCTGTAGAAAAGGTTGAGCGCGACTCATATGCGCTTTCATCACTCCCGTAACGGCGGATGCTCATGTTCCCCAGAGTGGTCCCGTTCAAATTTACCTGTACCGTAACCGAACCACTGGGGCTCGCCGCCGCAAATCCCACATTGACCATCGCCCGCGACGCCTCCACATAGCCCGGGAGCGTCAGCCGGTAAGTCCGCGTGTTGCCGGTTGAGAAATCGTAATCGTCATACATCTCGCGCCCACCCTCATAAAATGCGGCGGCATCATCGTCCAGTACGGCGTAATGCCTTACGACACTCACCGCCTCACTGCCCGTCGGTGCATCAGCCCGCACCACGGTCCAAGGATCAGGCACCTCGTTGCTTTCCGTGAGGAAATAATAGGAGTAGCAGGAATAGGGCTGGTTCTCGTGACGCCACTGGCGGAGCGAACTGTCCCAAGTCCAGCGCACCGTGCCCTCCGCGAAGAAGTAGATCGATCCGCCGTTCCGGTAGCAGGCCACCTGGCACAAGTCGTCGGGCACACTGCGATCGCCCGAGAAGGTCCACGCCTCCTCCTGGATTCTCCCGCCGTAGCCGTAAACCCTGACCTTCGAGGGATCTGCAAAGCCCATGTCGGACAATTGCTCCGGGCTCAGACAATATATGCCCTCCTGCTTCACCCGTATCTTCACCCACCGTCCTTCCGCCAGTACGGAAGCCTTCTTCCAGCGCTCTGCCGCCGCCTGCGCTACGGGCTCTGAACTTGCTGACATCGCGGGAGTAAAGGCATACGTGAGCTTACAGGACACCAGCCGCAACCAGATGCCCTGTTTCCGCACAATCGGGCAGAACGACACATCGGCATAGGCCACCTTGCGCGAATAGCCTACATCAAGGCGGGGCAGAATCGTGTCCGGCACCTCCAGCGCATGGGCCGCTATCACGCGGATTTCCGCTTTGGTCAGCGGCCTGTATTCCGGGTATTCTATCCTGACGCGGCTACCCGCGTAGCTACCTGTGCCCAGTTTTATCTGTGCGGAAAAAACGGGAAGTCCCTCCTCTGTAATCGGAAAATCCTCGGTCGGCAAATCCACGAAACCGCCTGCAGGCAGCGTCTGGCCGGCCAAAGGGCCATGTCCTGCCAGCAACACGGAAATGAAGAGAGATATACGAAAGAGAATATGTTTCATGCAGACAAACTCCAAGAGGTCATTTGATTTTGAATGAAAGCACTTGCCGGCCGTCCATCCAGCCCGTGAGCTGCGTGCCGATGCGGGCCGGCAGCGGATGGCCGATACATCCTGCGTAGAGCAGGTCGCCTTGCCGCAGTGTGTAGAAGCGGCTGATGCGGGCAATCTGTCGGTCCACCCCGTCCGCGGCCTCCAGCGGCACGCCGGTCACAACCGTTTCGCAATCCTCCTCCAGGCGGATCGCGGCAGGCCACTCGGCCGCCCCGTCCCCCGTAGACACCAGCTCGCCCATGCAGGCTGCGCCGTCAAACCCTACGCTCAGTTCCCAGGGCAGGCCCTTCGCACGGCATTCCGACCAAAGTCCCCCGGCAGAAAAGAGCACCCCCACCGTCATCGCATCATAATAGCGGTAAGCAAAACGCTCGGGAATGCTCCGCCCCAAGCGACAGATTCTCACCAACAGGTGCACCGAATACGAGCAGGGATCCGCAAAGTCCGGCACAAAGAACGGCCGTCCGCACCGCGTCAGCGCCGTGTCCGGCAGCGTGAAGACGGCCGGCACCTCCGCGCCGTCGCTCATAGATAACGCCGGCGCAGCCGGATTATTGTCTCCCAGCAAGTTTTTATTGCAAGTCACAAAGATTTTCATGCCCAAAACATACGCTTAGAAAGTCACGTTCAGCCCGATGGAGAGCGTCTCGTTAAACTGGAAATACGTCCCGTCCTCCTGACGGGCCACGCTGTCGTCAAACCGCGGATAGAGGAAAATCCGCGACGTAAGGAAACGGTTGATCACCAAGTCAATCGTATTCTCCCACTCCAGCTGGCTCTTCTTGTAATTCGTATAATAATAAATGCGTCCTGACCAGTTCACGTTCTTTATCACCGTCCACTTGTAGTTGATTGTCACGTTCGAACCCAGCTCCCACTTCGTATGATGATTCTCCTTCAAGCCAAACGAAGTGGCCAGCGACTTGCGGCCCACATACTTGAAGTCGCAGGCTATCGGCGACATCGTGGCCGTCAACGTGAAGTTCTTCACCGACAGATTATAGTCCATACCGATGGAGAACACACTCTCGAAGGGCGACATGAAGTCCGAATACACGTTGTCGTCATTGCTTTTATATCCGCGGCAAAACTGCGTCCAGCTTTGTAGCAGGAACGTGTAGTACCAATGGTCCGTAGCGCGCAGGCCCAGCTTGTTCGTCAGTCGCAGCTGGTCCGAGTTCGTCTTGTAGCGATGGCGGTCATCGTTGCGCGACGACTGGAAGCCCAGCTTCATCTCCAGCTTGTTGTTGAAGATCACCTTCCGCTTGTTGTCATAGTTCGCCTCCGTGGTGAGCGAAGCCTGCAGCGAGTTATAGCTCTCTCCGCCCTTATACCAGTTGTCCGTCAGATAGTTCTGCATGAACTGCAGCGAAAAGCTCGAATTGGTCTTCCAGAAGTTCGGCCGGCGAATCACCACTTCCCACGTCTCCTCCAGCTGGAGCGAGTCCACCGCCCCGTCCACCTGCAGGTCCTCCTCCCATCCGTCCGCCAGCAACGCGTCCGGCCGCGTGGCTTCCTCCAGCTCCAGGCGCAGGCTGTCTGCCGCGGCAACGTCCGTCCCCGCATCTTCCGCGGTGCGCACGAGCCAAGGCATTGCCCCGTAGGCGAAGCGCAGCGCCCCGTCCACGCTCCCCAATGCCGGAGCCATCCCCAACAGCCCGTCGCCATCCTCGTCCGGCGGGCGGAGCGAAAAGGCGCGGCACACGGTCCCGTCGTAGAGCGTCGGGGGGAGCATCAGCTGGAAGAGGTACGGATTGCCCAGCGTGTCGGCGCCTGCATAACGCCACTCCTCGAAACGCCGCGTCAGGCGGCTCAGCGAGTCGGCCCACGCCGCCCCCGCGGCCCTCACTTGGCGCATCGTCCCCGCCCCAGCCGTCGGAACGCGGCGTGTCTGGCCGTGGACGCACAGGGGCAGCAGCAGACAGGTCGCGGCCCACACCACGCAGGCACACCGCCATCCGCTCCCGCGCTGCCTGAGGCCCGCCCGAGACCAGAAAAAAAGCATATCGCACAAATCTGCAAACATATAGCGCCAAAGCGGCGGCCGCACTGGAGGCTGCCGCCGCTTGCAAAGATAAGAACTTCTGCCCAAACCGCCGCGCCTGCGGCTGCTTTCGTCCACCTTTTTAGCGGAAGGGAAGCGCACGGGCCTGACATCCTCATCCTTCTTAGTGGGTTTTATCGTCTGCTCTATAATATTACTCCAGCTTCTTCATCACATCCAGCAAGTTCTGATAATCCTTTACTTTGTGGTAGCGTACATGGCTGGTCGATACGTTGTTGAACAGTTTTTCGGCACATTCTGTTTTGGCTTTCTCCACGCCGCGCAGGTTCATCGTATCCATTGAGCCTTTGGTCTCGGCGATGAAAAAGATGTGCTTCACCGTGCCTTTGTTAAAGGCGATGGCCCAGTCGGGGGCATAATTACCTACGGGCGTGGGGATTTGGAACGCACGGGGCAGCTTGGCGTAGACACAGACCTCCGTTGCGCTGTCAAGGTTTCCGGCAAACTCGGCCTCGCCTTCGCTGTCAGTGAAGACATAGTCCATGATGTGCTTCTTGGCAGAGTAGGTTTTCTCAATGGGTTGCGTATGCTTCTCCTGCGTGAAGATGGTGCTGTCATACGTTTCCTCCATCTTGTTGTAACTGATGTGTTCCACTATCATGGTGGCCTTTTGGTCTTTGATGATGCGGATGATATTTCGGATAAACTCTTCCGGATTGTTGCGGAACATGTAAAGTTTGGTCTGGCTGATGCCTTTCAGGATCGCCACTACCGTGCGGCGCGTCAGCGTTGCGCCTTTGGCTATTTCGCCCACAAGGTCGTATTTCACGGTCGACGTACTTACCGTACCTATCTCCTTCGTCGTGGTCTGCTTGTCGCCGAACTCGTCGGCAGCTTGCTGCATTCCCTGCGTCATGATGTATTTCAGTTCCGTCACATACAGTTCCTTGTCTATGGCGGCAATGGCTTTGCGGATAAGTTCCACACTGTCGTAATGCACGGTATAGACGTACTTGTGGTTGATGCTGTGCCACAGTTCCTGAAATTCCTTCTTGGCAAAGTTCTCGTTCAACTTGTTTTCGGGCGACTGCGTTTGGTTGCCATCCTCTATCATTTCGTCCAGCAGGATGTTTTCATCGTATGTGCTTTGCACCAGTGCATGAATACTTTGTGTCATCGATTCCAGTCTGCGAGGCAATGCCACCAAACGGCTTTCCTGTAAATCGTCCTTGTAGCGTTGTGTCACCACACCCTGCTCGTCGATATACTCGTTGTCGTAAAGGTAGGCGTGAATAGAGACCGCCTCGTTTTCCGTAATCGTATGTTTTGTGCCGTCGGCCGGCTGCACGGTCTTGTCCTTGAAAAAGTCCATCGTGGCTTTCCTCGGACGCTCGCGCAGCGACTCGCGCGTTTCCTTTTGCAGGTCGTCCACGAAGGTGCTGTAGCTTTCGTTGGCGATGACGGTCAGCTTGTTGATGTCATGCACCCGGTCGCCTAACATCTCGTAATCCATGCGATTGCCGTCCTTGTCCACACAGAGGCGCAGCCCACGTCCCACTTCCTGCCGCTTGTTCACTTCCGAATTGCTGTGACGCAAAGTGCAGATTTGGAATACGTTGGGATTGTCCCAACCTTCGCGCAGGGCGGAATGTGAAAAGATAAACCGCGTAGGCTCGTCGAAGCTAAGCAAACGCTCTTTGTTCTTCAATATCAGGTCGTAAGCCGAAAGATCGTCCGAGAGGTCGCTTTTCCTGTTTGTCTTACTGTCTATGGCATGACCGCTCTTCTTGTCAATGGAGAAATAGCCGTTGTGTATCTCCTGTACGGTGAAACGGCGCAGGTAGGCTTGGTAAGCATCATCAAACAAAGAAAGGTTCTCGTTCAACAGATTTGTGTATTCTTCTTCTCATTTTTGTTTAACTATATCAATTCATTTTACTACCATAATTTTTCATCTCGCCATTTCTTTAGGAATCCCATTGCGGCAATATCTATAGAAGGAAATTCCGATAATAGCTTAATAGTTTTTCTCATTAAAATTGTTGTTTGGCGAAACAGATGTAAGAAAATATCGAATAATGCATAATCGATAAAAAATCCTTTTTTATCAATCAGGGCAGTATCTATCCAAGCATATGAAGTCTTACACGTGGTTCTGCCGGATTTAGCATAAAATCCCTGTTCCATACCCTTGCATGATGGCAACACATATTGCGTAATTCTGCAAAAAGGATATATCCATTTAATATCAAGAGAGTTAGAAGAATTACCTCGTTTTCGGGTAATGAGTTGGCAACCGTTCCAATTGCCGTAGTCTGCATCGCCTTACTTGTTAAGATAACTCTTACGGATGCAAAAATACAAAACTAAATTGAGAAAACGCCCCACTTACACATGATTTTATT
>CALUIN010000050.1 GCA_944320745.1 uncultured Alloprevotella sp.
CAATCCGGTCCGTCTCTTGTGAAGAGATCGCACGGCAGAGAATAGCTATCCTCCTAAGAATCAACATTATCCACCCTAACAGGGGGGGGACAAGAAAATCAGAAAGCTACAACCCAAAACGGACGAGCGAACCCTGTACGCATGACACAGACTTATATACATATTCACACCATGCCGCCAGATTGTGGCGAAATCCATGCCGGCACTGCGTCCGCCCAGGCGCTCTACGCCCAGGCTGACATGCTCTGCACGCTCCACCGGCTCGAACTCTCCGGCATTCCGGTCCCCGGCCTCCGCAAGAAGGCAGAAGCATTAGCCGCACAACTCCGCGGCCTCATGGCAACGGGCCATCCAGCCGCCACAGCCGCCTGGCTCACGCTGATGCAGGACCTGACCTGGCCTTGCGACAACGCAGCCGACCGCCTCGCCGACCGGCTGATTGACCGCTGCGAAACGTACAGACCGGCCACATCGGACGGCAGTTTCTACCCTGCAGAAGTCCTCATCCGCCTCTGCCACTACAGCTCGGCCTCCACGTCCATTCTCCAAACCCGCTTGCGCCGCCTGTTCGCGCAGTGGGCTCTGCCCGCCTCTTCCCCGTCAACCGTGACGGCTCTTCGTCGCGGATGGCTGCTTGCCCTCTGGGCCCGCACGTCGCCCGGCGACGGCGCCGCCCTCCACGCCGCGCGTCAATTGCTGCAGCGCCATGCGTCCGCCGCCGTCCGCTGCAGCTCCCCCGCGGCCCGCATCGCACTCCACCGCCTGCTCTGCGAACTGGACGATGCGCCCCACCCCTCCGCAGCGGCCCCCTTGCGGCCGCTCCTCTCGGCCCCCTCCGCCACGCCCGCCCTTCGCGCCGCCGCCCGGGCCGAGATTCTCCGCGCCGACGTCCTCGCACGCATAGCCCAAACAGAGCAGGACATTGAAGCCGCAGAAACAACATTTTCCCTCAACACACCCTGAACAATGAAAATCGGAATACTCACACAGCCACTCCATAACAACTACGGCGGCATTCTGCAAGCCTTCGCGCTCCAGACCACGCTCCAGCGTTTAGGGCACGAACCGTGGATACTGCAACGTGAGTTCAACTATAACGAATTGCGCTTCTGGTGGCACTACAATGCCGGCAACGTAGCGCGCGCCTTGCTGGGGAAACCACTTCCCCCGTTTACCTGGGAAAAATACAAGCACCCCGAGTCCCCCTTCACCCATGCGTTCATCAATGAGCACATCAATCCGCGCACGCCCTACCTCCTGACAACCCGATCCCTGCGCGAGGAATGCAGCCGCCTGGCCCTCGACGCCTACGTCGTAGGCAGCGACCAGGTGTGGCGCCCCATGTACTCTCCGCGCATAGAAGACTATTTCCTCGGTTTCCTCGCGCCGGACAACGACGCACTGCGCATCGCCTACTCCGCCTCGTTCGGCACAGACGACTGGGAGTATTCCCCTGGGCAGGCAGCCCGGTGCGCCGCGTTGCTGCAACGCTTCTCGGCGGTCTCCGTCCGCGAACGCGGCGGCATCAGCCTTTGCTGCCGCCTGGGGCGTAAGGATGCCATACAAACGCTCGACCCCACGCTCCTGCTCTCTCCCGCCGACTACGAGGCATTGGCCGCAGGGGCAGCCCCCTCTCCGGGCCGGCTGTTCTGCTACGTACTGGACCGCTCCGCCAGCAAGAAAGAGTTAATCCGAAACACATCCGCGCAAACCGGACTGCCGGCATTCGAGGTGATGCCAGCCATAGCCGCCGAACGCCGGAAGAAAAGTCCGGACATTGTCTACCCCTCACCTGCACAATGGCTTCGCGCGTTCATGGACGCCGAAGCTGTCATCACGGACTCCTTCCACGGCACGGTGTTCTCCATACTCTTCCACCGTCCCTTCGTAGCCTTGGGCAACACCGCCCGCGGCCAGGCCCGCTTCACCTCCCTGCTCGCGCTCTTCGGGCTGGAGCACCGGCTGCTCCCGGCCACGGCGAGTGCGCAACAAATCTCCACCACGCTGCGGGAACCCGTTGACTGGGACAGCACGGACAGGCGACTGAACCAAATGCGCGAGGTGTCCATACAGTTCCTCACGAAAAGCCTGAAACGATGAACGACCGCCCCGCCATATCCGTCATAGTGGCCGTCTACAAGGCGGAAAGCTATCTGCAAAAATGTCTGGACAGCCTGCGCGCCCAGACATTCCAGGACTTTGAAGTCTTGCTCGTCGACGACGGCAGCCCCGACCATAGCGGCGCCATCTGCGACGAATATGCCGCGACCGACAGCCGCTTCCGCGTGTTCCACAAGGAAAACGGCGGCGTCAGCTCTGCCCGCCAGTGCGGCATCGACCACGCCCGCGGCGAATACACCATTCACGCCGACCCGGACGACTGGGTCGAGCCCGACATGCTCGCCCAGCTTTATGCCAAGGCAAAGGCCGAGGACGCGGACATGGTCATCTGCGATTACTACGTAGATGCCCGTGGCAATAGCCGCCGCATCGTGCAGCGCCCTTCCGCGCTGGACCACGAGACCGTGCTCCGCGAACTGTTCCAGCAGCTGCATGGCAGTTGCTGTAACAAGCTCGTGAAACGAGCTTGTTACAGCGAATACCGCGTAGCGTTCCCCCTTGAGTTAAGTTTCTGCGAAGACTTATACGTCAATGCGGCCTTCCTGTGCCATGACTTGCGGATAGCCTACCTTCCGCAAGCGTTTTATCATTATGTGCAAGACTCTAATCCTTCATCCCTGACATATAGCAATAATCATAAAATATTACTTCAAAAAATTGAACTCCACAGGCTGCTAAAAGAGATTTTACCTAATAATGATTATAATACCGTTTACCCATATCTACAAGCATCCGAAATATGGAGTTTCATTCTTTGTAAAGATAAATATTCTGCTAAACAATACCATACATTAAAGCGAAGCCTAAAAAAGTTGCATATTCCCTATAAGAGGAAGCTCATAATTTTTGTTGCGCTTTACTTTTCCCTTGGTATTGCACGTATGCTCTACAGAATCTCCAAAATCATAAAATAAATACATGACGACCGGATTTATTTACATAATATTACTTATATACTTTACATTTCTGCTCGGATTTGGGAATGATAAACAAAAGACAAAGGGCACTTACTTTGCCATTTTTGCAGTCATCATTATCTCAGGATTTCGAAAAGATGTAGGTATTGACTATCAAACATACGAATTTTTATATGACGGTTATAAAGACAGCTACCTGGAAGTCATAGAACCTGCATGGCAAATCATTAACAACGTATTACATACTGTTGGCCTTAGCTATGTCGGATGGACAACTCTAATTTCAGTCTTAATTATCGGATTGTTCAGCATAGGAATGAAAAAGATGTCTGTAAGTTTCGCTTTTTCATTCCTCCTTTTCTGTTGCACTATCCTATTAGATACCTCATTTAATGCTATCCGCCAGTATTCCGCAATGGCTATCATATTTTGGGGGACTTCATATATTTTTGAAAGAAAATATCTCCACTATTATATATGCGTTGCGATTGCACTTTTATTTCATAATTCTGCCCTCATAGCAATTCTATTCCCTCTATTCATACGCAAGACCAAGCCCACGATATTAATTGGATTGCTGCTAACTACCATGTTGATAGGCACAACCATTATGAACTATCTTCTTAATAATATCCTGCCTTTGGCTGGTTCTGTGCTTACATCAATAGGTAGCCAGCGAGACTATAGCTACGATGTCCTTTCCATTGATAATGGCATCAGTAGTGGTACTCTTAAATACGTTTACAATCTGCTCGCGATTGGCGCAATTGTTCTTTGCGAAAAGATTAAAACACCGTGCAACTCTACTAATTTAAGATTTTTCCTAAATGCGTTTGTAATATCCATATGTTTATACAATGTTTTCTATACATTCCAAGTCTACCGACGTCTGTATGAATACGGCTTCATGTACATTACCTTATTATTGCCCATAATTGCCAATTATTACCCTAGCACATTGATCAGAAGAAGTGTAAGTACATGCTACTGCCTTCTATTCTTGACATTCCTGCTTCTATCTACGTGGAACACTCCATACCAAATGCGATTCGATTTGTTCACATAAAATATGTATAGACATGAAGATTATCTACTTGGTGCCCAGCTTAATTAAAAGTGGACCTATTAACGTCGTATATAATATTGTTCGAAATTTGAATCGGAAACAATATACGCCCATTGTTGCCTTTCTATCGGAACACCCCTTCAAAGAACGTAACAACCAAGATTCTTTTGAAGAGTTAGGCATCAGGGTCGTACCTCACAAATTTTCGAAATGGCAACTACAGTTTCAAACCCGCACAATTGCCAGACAACTGCAAGAAGAACTAGATGGGCCTAACGTCATTTTCCACGCTCACGGCTATTACCCTACTTTGTTGTTGTCCTACATGAAAAATATTCTTTCTATGACGACTTTACACAATCGTTGTAGAGAAGATTTCTGCATGCACAAAGGTGTTTTATTAGGGAACTACATGACATACAAATTCTTTCGTGCAATAAATAACATCGATATAAACGTGGCTATTAGCCATACGACAGAACAATACTATATTCATAAAGCCTCTAAAACCTGTACCGTTTGCAATGGTGTAACTGTCAACAAACGATGCACCTACGAGGAACGAGTTATTGCCAGAAAATCATTAAACCTTTCAGACCATACAAATGTATTGTTATACCCTGCTGGATTTTCAAAAATAAAAAACCAAAAAAGGATAATTGAAGAGCTTCGATCGAAACGGGATGCAGACTTTCTTGTTTTATTCGCCGGACAAGGTATTTTGGAGAATGAATGTAAAAAATTAGCCGGACATGACCCTCGATTCCAATTTCTAGGCTATCAAATGGACCTTAATCGTTATTGGGCTGCAGCAGATTTTCTCATTAGTTCATCTATTTCAGAGGGTTTCGGAATGATTGTAGCAGAAGGTTTAACACGCGGTATTCCCTGTATTCTCTCTGATATAGCGGCCCACCAAGAATTAGTAGATTCAATCCCTGGCAGTGGCATATGCTTCCCGCTAAATAAAGAAGGCGCTCTGCGGTTGGCTTTTGAGAAAGCACTGACCACGAATTTTGACCACAACGCCATACGCAATAAAGCGATCGAACTATACAGCGCACAAACTATGTGCAGAAGATACGAGGCTTTGTATCAACAACTCTACGACAAATCACAACACATCAAAGCATGAAATACGGAATTATCACCCACTACGACGTACACAATCACGGAGCCGTGCTTCAACTCAACGCACTGGTTCATGTTTTGCGTGAACGTTACAGCGCTGAAGCCCAGGCATTGCAATTCGACAAAAATTACGACTTCATGGGGCGAGAACTGAAAGCCAAATACGATATATCCTTTCGCTCCATCAATATATATCTTGACTACCTGCGCAAGTACGGGATAAAGCGCACACTCTTCAACTATAAGAAGCGGCGTTCGCTTGAAACCTTCAAGGCTGAAAACAAGCTGGTAGGCCCTTACTACACAGAGTGCGGCGAACTGGACGGTGTCATTATAGGTAGCGATGAGGTTTTTGCCTTACACACTGGCCCTACGCCGGTATTTTTCGGTCACGCTTGCCCGTCGGGTCATGTATTCTCGTATGCCGCTAGCTTCGGTCCGACCACTCTGGAGGACGTAGAACGCCTGCACTGCCGCGCATTCGTTGCCGGTGGCATTGCCGCCATGGAAGGCGTGTCCGTGCGCGACCAGAATTCCTTTGATATTTGCCGGAAACTTACCGGGCAGGTTCCTACGCTCGTTTGTGATCCGGTCATCCTTTACGGATATGCGGACGAAATAGCTGACCTACCCCGCCCGGACATGCCTCCTTATCTGGTGGTGTATGCCTATGACCAAAACATGAATGACGCGGAGGAAATCAAGGCTATCCGGGATTATGCCGCCCGGCATGAGCTGAAAATAGTCTCGCCCGGGTTCTATCACCCTTGGGCCGATTACAATGTCAATATCGACCCCGTCGGACTTCTGGGCTATTTCCGCCACGCCAGCTGCGTGGTCACCGATACGTTCCATGGCTCCGTAATGTCTCTTATCACCGGCCGCGACTTGGCCGTTCGCTTGCGCGGGAACAGTAACAAATTGCGGAATCTGCTTCAGGAATATGGATTGGAACAACGTATCCTGTCCTCGGACTGGAATCTTGAATCCGTATTTTCTCAGCCCGTCGACTTTAATCAGGTCAACGCAGAATTAAGCCGTCGCCGCAACGCGTCGTATGATTTTCTTGACCGCATGATTCAGAAAGAAGGAGAGCGCCACCTATGAATATCACCGATTCCTCAGCCGTCCGGCCTTGCACGAGTTGCCAGATGTGCGCGGCAGTTTGCCCGCACGAGGCCATTTCTATCCAGCTCGACGATGATGGATTCTACCGTCCTCGCGTCGACGAGGCACGCTGCGTAGATTGCAACCTGTGCACCAAAGTATGCTATCGATTTGACCCCGCGCCTCGCCGCACTGCTACGTCCGACTTGGAAAAGATTCCGCTTTTGGCAGCAACAGCTCAGGACAAAACACTGTTGGACGAAACCACGTCGGGCGGCATCGCTGACCTTTTGGCGCGCGAACTCATTGCTGAAGGATATACGTGCATCGGCGTACGCTACGCTGACGAGGACTGCCGCGCTGAACACGTAATAGCAAAGACAGCGGAGGAGTGCACCGCATTCCGCGGTTCAAAATACATACAGGCCTATTCGCTCCCTGCGTTTCGCCATCTTGTGAACCATTGCCGCGAGGAACGTTTTGCCGTATTCGGAACGCCCTGCCAGATTTATGCCATTGCCCGTTTCCTGGAGCTTCGCCGTTTGCGTGACCGCTGTGTCTTGGTAGATTTGTTTTGCCATGGATGCCCCTCTTTGCATGTTTGGACAAAATACAGCCAGGAAGTCAAGCAGCTCATCCATAAGCCGCACTTCGACCGCGTAGATTTTCGCAGTAAGGTTAAAGGATGGGGCTATTTCTACGTAGTAGTAGTAGTAGTAGATGGGATTAAAGCCTTCATCAGTTCCCCCCGCAAGGACGAGTTTTATACCTTGTTCTTCTCCGACCAGGTGCTCAACGAGGCTTGCTCCACCTGTATAGCCAGAAGCACACTGTCGTATGCCGACATTCGGCTGGGCGACTTCTGGGGCAGAAAGTACGCCACAGACATGCAAGGTGTCTCTGCCGTAGCTGCCGTGACACGCAAGGGACAAGAACTCATGGAGACTATCCGGCCTGCGCTTTCCCGCTGCGACCGCCAAGAATGGGAAACGTTCCTGCCATGGCAAAGTTACGGACGAGACTATCATCCGGACCACACGCTGCGACGCACTATGCTCGACCTTCTGAAAACACCTAGCGTTCCGCTACGAAGCGCGGTCAAAGCCTTTTACCGCCACCAAACCATGCCACAGCGACTGAAACGCTTTGCGAAACAGATGCTTTTCTACTTTCCCCCAAAGTGGGTCGCTATAATTAAAAGCCGCATCGGTTAGCCGATGCTTTTATCTTAATACAACAGAATTACTATAATGGAAAAATTCTCCGTCTTGATGTCCGTCTATCGCCGCGAGCACCCCGCTTGGCTGCGCGAAAGTCTGGACAGCGTTTTCGGGCAGACTGCCGCCCCGGCGGAGGTGGTACTCGTAGAGGACGGGCCACTCACGCCGGAACTCGAGGCCGTCGTAAGGGAGTTCGAGGGGAAACGGCCGGAACTGCACGTGGTTCGCACACCGCAAAACCGCGGATTGGGGCCGGCCTTGGCCACTGGGCTGGAACATTGCTCCTACGAACTCGTTGCGCGGATGGACACCGACGACATCGCCCTGCCCGCCCGTTTCGAGCGGCAACTCGCAGCGTTCCGGGAACATACGGGCATTGACGTCTGCAGCACGTGGATGAACGAGTTCTACGGCAATCCGGAACATATCGTTGCCGTCAAGCGTCTGCCGGAGACTCCGGAAGAACTTTCTAAATATGGTCAGAAACGCAACCCGGCCAATCACCCTACGGTGATGTTCCGCAAGACTGCCGTCCTGCGCTGTGGCGGATACCTGCCCTACCCCTTGTTTGAGGACTACTATCTCTGGGTACGGATGCTGACGGCCGGAAGCCGCTTCTACTGCATCCAGGAGCCGCTGCAACTGTTCCGCACGTCGCCCGACATGTATGCACGGCGCGGCGGCTTCCGCTATGCCTTGACAGAAGCTCATTTCCAATTCTTCCTCTTCGGCATACGCTACATCAGCCTGCGGACCTTCCTCGGCAATCTCACCGTGCGGTTCATCACTCGTATTCTACCGCTGCGCGTCAGGGGCTGGCTTTATCGCAGGGCGCTCCGCCGGAAATGAACGCTTACGTTTGCTTCATGAGAAACGGGCAACAACAGACATTGCGCCCGGCTACGGCATCGGGAATCAAACGCCAGGGCATCTTGGAACACAGAGAAATTTCTTTTCGCACGAACCTAAAATAGAACAGATATGGAGAAACTACACGGAACTGAAAGGCACGCGCGGACGCATCTGGGCGACGCGGTGCGGGAGGTGGACATGGGGCAGGGACGGCCGGACTTCATCCCCGACGGGATGAACGCCTTCGAGCGCAACACGAAGCGCGTCGTGGACATGCTGGTCGCCGCCGTTTGCCTCGTGGT